>JAHEEM010000001.1 GCA_024640695.1 Rhodospirillaceae bacterium
CTGCCAAGGGGATTAATTTGAACTACATGCGCGTGCGCGCATTTCCATTCAGCTCCGAGGTTATCGATTTTCTCGAGGAGCACGATAAAGTCTTCGTCGCGGAGCAGAACCGCGATGCGCAGCTCAAGAGCTTGTTGACTCTAGAGACTGACTATCCGAAAGCTCGGATGGAGTCTATTCTGCATTACAGCGGGTTGCCTATAACCTGCCAGAGCATCATTGAGGCCGTCGAGCAGGCGTCGGCGAAGGGAGAGGCGGCATGACCTATATCGCAAAGCCCAAGATCGTACATGGCGGCCTGTCACGAAATGGTCTGGGCCTGACCGTGCGCGACTACGAAGGTGGGATGTCCACCTTGTGTGCCGGTTGCGGACACGATTCTGTGACGGCCGCTATCGTGCAAGCCTTCTTCGAGCTCGACATACCGCCGCATCGGGTGGCGAAAATGAGTGGTATCGGGTGCTCGTCCAAGACGCCGGCCTATTTCCTAAGCGCCTCGCACGGTTTCAACTCCGTGCACGGACGTATGCCTTCGGTCGCCACCGGAGCGGCCGCGGCGAACCGGGAGCTGTATCTGCTCGGCGTCTCGGGAGACGGTGATTCCCTGTCGATCGGCCTTGGTCAGTTCTGTCATGCCGTGCGCCGTAATCTGGACATGTGTTACATCATCGAGAACAACGGTGTGTATGGGCTGACGAAGGGCCAGTTCTCTGCTTCCGCGGATGTCGGCTCGAAAGCCAAGAAGGGCGAGATAAATCAGCAGCCGCCCATCGATGCGGTCCAGCTTGCGATGGCGCTCGGTGGCACGTTCGTCGCTAGAAGCTTCTCTGGAGACAAGGAGCAGCTCGTTCCCTTGATCAAGGCCGCGGTCAAGCACGAAGGTTTCGCGCTCGTGGACGTGCTATCGCCCTGCGTGACTTTCAACGACCATGAAGACTCCACTAAGAGCTATGCGTACACGCGACAGTTCTTCCATCGCGCCGTGCATCTCGACTACGTTCCGCCGGCAGAGGAGATCAAGGCGGCGTACGATCAGGGTGAGTCTATGTCGATACAGCTCCACGACGGTAGCCGAATCGTGCTGCGCAAGGTGAGCGAGGATTACAACGTCCAGAACCGTGGCGCGGCGATCGACTATATCCGCGCCCATCAGCGTAAGGGCGAGGTCGTAACCGGCTTGCTCTATATCGATGAGGGCGAGCCGGATATGCATGGCCTCAATCGAACGACGGCGACCCCACTCAGCGATGTAGATTATGGGCGACTGTGTCCCGGGTCGGCGACTCTCGACAAGCTGCAGCAGCGGTACCGCTAGCTAGGCTAGCTAACCACTCCCTGGGGCGCTCAGCCGAGCGCCCCGCGCGGCGGGCGTAATCCCCTTCCAGACGCCAGAACCGGTCTCCTTTTCTGTTGCCAGTACGCCCTGCGGAGGCCCCGTAGCGCGGCGATGTGAACTGAGTCAACGTAATCCCCATCGCCGTGGGGCACTCTGAAACGCTCGCTTCCTAAGTATGCTGGCACATGGCAGACATCGATACTTCAATTGAGGCCCTCCGAGAGCGCCTAACACAACTCTTGGCGGACTGGGGCACAGAAATGTCCATGGTCCTCAAGGATCTCGGGGATACGCGCGCAGGCCTAGCCGGACTCGAGGAGCGCTCGGCGGGCACCGAGAGCGAGCTCGAATCCTTGCGCTGCCGCATGAGTGGCCAGGAAGAACTGATTGAGTCACTTCGCGGCGATGCCGAGGAGGCAGCCGCCCTCAGAAAAGCCCTGAGCGCTGCCGAGCTTGAGGCGGAGAATCTGCGTTCCGAGCTTGATAGCAAGCTCGACCTGGTCAAAGCACTGCGCAAGGATGCGGAAAAGATTGACGGGCTCAGGACCGAGCTCAAACGCAATGAGAGCGAGCTTGCGTCACTCGGCGATTTGCGCCGGGATCTCGAGCAACGCCTCGCAGCGGCCGAGGACTCCGCGGCGGACAGCCACGACGACATGACCGAGCTCGCTGCGGTTCGCGCCGAGCTCGCGGCGAAGACGTCTCTGCTGCAGACGCTGCGCGCCGATGCAGAGCGCTGCGAGACCTTGGAAGAGCGACTCGATGAGAAGCGCACCACGATCTCTGAGCTGGAGACATCTCTGGAGAGTCAGGCGGCGACCATCAGCGATCTCAAGCAAAGCGTGAAGCGTTGGAAGGACAAGTACACCGCAGCGAAATCCGGCGATGTCACGAATGATCCCTCGATTCGGACGGTTGCCGATCTGCCGACCGCAAGAATGGCAGCCGATGAATTAGATCCGGACGCTGCGAATCGCACCGACGAGTTAGCCGAGCGCACACTCGCGATCAATATGCGTGACGCCTTGCGCCAAGCGCGAGACACGGTTGATCGTTCGAACAAAGGCAAAGTGGCCGAAGCCTAGAGATTGACCACTGGTCTGCGCGAGCTAGCTAATAGCCCGCCGCCTTGCAATCGCGCTGAAGTTCATCTCCATGGTCTCAGCGACGCGCAGCGCGCCGCCCCGACGAACCAAACAGACGTCTATTCTTGCGGCGGCGCACGGAGCGTGCTTGAACAAGCCCGCCGCGCTCATGGCTACCAAACCCGACGGGCATACGCGAGTAGTCGAACTCGCACATTCCTACTGATACTGAGATCAAGCTTGAGCCACTAAAGCGTGGCGGCACAGTCGCCCTAGACGAGCCGGCGCAACGAGCCGCCGTGGAGGAAATCGCCAATGTTCTCCACGACTTGGTCGAGCGCCCGCTGCCGCGATTCACGTGCGGACCAGGCGATGTGCGGCGTCAGAATCAGATTTGGGATGTCGGGCGCAAGCAAGGGCTCGTCACCGCGCGGCGGCTCGACTTCTAGCACGTCGATGCCTGCGCCGCCGATCTGACCTTGGCGCAGGGCGTCTACGAGCGCGCGGCTATCGATGAGCGCACCGCGCGCGGTGTTGACCAGCAGCGCGTCCGGCTTCATCCGGAAAAGCTCCTTGGCGCCGATCAGGCCGCGCGTGGCATCGGTCAGCGGACAGTGCAGGCTCAGCACATCGGCATGCTGCAGTACCTCGTCGAACGGGGTTCGTCCCGCCGGCACGTCCGTGGCGGCCGCGCCCGGACGCGCACAGATCAACAGCTCCATCCCAAGGCAACGTCCCAGATCCGCGACACCGCGGCCAAGCGTTCCAAACCCGATGATCCCGAGAGTCTTGCCCGTAAGCTCTCTGATCGAATAGTCGAACAAAGCGAAGGTTTCGCTGCTCTGCCAGGCACCGGCATAGATCGCGGCCTGATACTCGCCGAGCTTACGCGTAAGTCCGAGCACCATCGCAAACACATGCTGCACAACCGCTGCTGTGCAGTAATCCCGAATATTAGCAACGCCGACCTGCCTACTCGCCGCCTCACGCAGATCGACGTTGTCGGAGCCCGTCGCTGCGAGCACTATGAGCTTCAGCGATTGGGTCGCACGAATGGTATGAGCGTCCAGCCGCGCCTTGTTTACGATTGCGATGTTTACGCCGTCGAGCCGCTCCTGCACAAGCGCCGGCGGCGTATGAGCGTAATATTTCACGTCGGCAAGGTCATCTAGCCGGGTGGTATCGATACCGGGACCGAGCGTGGCAAAATCCAGAAATGCGGCACGCAGGCGTTGGGTCATAGCGGCGAAGCTTACACCACTGAGCAATGGCTAAAAAACGAATTTCATCAGAGCCCCCATCGGACGACCGCTTCTGGGAGACGAAGTCGCTCGCCGAGATGGATTCCGCAGAATGGGAATCACTTTGTGACGGCTGCGGCCGCTGCTGCCTGCATAAACTCGAGGACGAGGACACCGGCAGGGTTTACTACACCGACGTAGCCTGCCGTCTACTGGATCTCGAGCGCTGTCGCTGCAAACACTACGCGCAGCGTCTCGAGCACGTGCCCGACTGCGTCGTGCTTTCCAAGGAAAATCTAAACGAGCTCGGCTGGATGCCATCAACCTGCGCCTATCGACGGATTGCTGAAGGTCGTGGACTCGCGGACTGGCATCCGCTGATCTCGGGCAGCGCAGACAGCGTGCAGCGCGCCGGCATTTCCGTGCGCGGCCGCGCCGTCCCCGAGGCAAGTGTCAACACGGCCGACATCCAAGACCGCATCATTCGCTGGCTGCGGGCACCGCGTCCCAATGCGTCGAAGCGGCGCTAACAGCTAGCCGGTATTCTGCATACCGTGCGCGATGCCGTTGACGCTTACCAAAAGCGCCTGATATACCGCATCGTCGGGGCTTCCAGCTTGACGCCAGCGGCGCAACAGATCGACCTGCAGCAAGCTCATTGGGTCAACGTACGGATTACGCAGGCGAATAGCTCTTCGCAATGTACGTTCGTTCTCGAGCAAACGGGATTGCGCCTTGAGCTCCAGAACGCTCTGCACTGAGCGATCGAACTCCGCGCGGATTACCGGGAAAAACTCATCGTGCAGCTCTCCGGCTAGCTGCGAGTAACGCTCGGCAATCCCGATATCTACTTTGCCGAGGACCTGTTCGACGTCGGCGAGTAAGCCTTGGAAGAACGGCCAGCTCTGGGCAAGGTCCTTCAAGGCCGGAAGTCCGAAAGCGTTCACGGCCGCGGCAATTCCGGCGCCCATCCCGAACCAGCCCGGCAGCAACAAGCGCGTCTGTGTCCAGGCGAATACCCAGGGAATCGCGCGCAGGTCCTGTATGTCGATGCTATCGGTGCGCGATGCCGGACGCGAGCCGAGCTCGAGACGCTCGATCACATCGATCGGCGTCGCGAGACGGAAGTAATCCGCGAACCGCGGCTCGTCGTAGATCAACGTTTTGTATGCCTCGCGGCTCGTCTCGGCGATAACTTCCATGACCGCATGCCACTGGCGACGCGCAGATTTCGGCGGCTGCTCGATCGAATTGGCCCAGACGACCGAGCTCAACATCTGCTCGAGTGAGCGCATCGCAAGGCCGCGTAGGCCGTAACGCGCATTGATGACCTCGCCCTGTTCGGTCATGCGGAACCAACCGGCCACGGCACCAGCCGGCGCCGAGCGTATCGCCTCGTGCACGCGGCCACCGCCACGACTGATCGTCCCGCCGCGGCCGTGAAAAAGTGTTAGGTCGACGCCCAAACCCCCGAGCGTTTCTACGAGGGCGCGTTGCGCCTTACGCAGTGTCCAGCTCGAGGACGCAAATCCGCCGTCTTTGTTGCTGTCAGAATAGCCCACCATGACCATCTGATGCGCATCGCGCTGCTCTATGTGAGCCCGATACAGATTATCGGAGAGCAGCTTGCGCATGATCGCGGCGGCGTTCTCCAGATCCTCGACAGTCTCGAACAACGGCACGATATCGAGGGGGACGGGCGCGCCCTTGGGTGCCAGATCGCCCCATCTCGCGAGTAACAGCACCGACAGCACGTCATCGGGCCCGTGCGTCATGCTGACGATGTAGGGTCCGATCGCATACGGCCCGTACTTCCGCCTGCAGTGCGCAATCGCCTGGAACACCGCCAAGGTTCTGCGCGCCTCCGACGACAACGAGCCAAGCGGCGATTCGCGCCGCTCGAGCGCTTCCTTCAGCCGGCTTGTTCGCTCCGCGCTGGTCAACCGGCACCAGTCTTTCTCCTGCAGCCCTTCACCGACGACGCGCCGATGCACGAGCGCGTTCTGCCGGATATCGAGTGTCGCGATATGAAAACCAAACGTCTCGATTCGACGCAGCATGCGGTTGACCGCGAACAGGCCGCCGTGGCGGCCTTTGTTCGCCCGCAAGCTATCGGCTATGAGCTGAACGTCGTCGCTGAGCTCCGATGGGGACTCGTAAGGATACGCCGCGTCGTCGTAGGTCGCCTGCAGGCGCGCGGCGATCAGCCGCAGAAAAACTCGATACGGCATCTCGCGATGCCGAGCGGGGACGGCGTGCGCAGCCTTGCTGAAGTGTCGCGCGTACAGCGCCGAGCGCTGCAGCAACTCTTCGCTGACGCTAACGCGCGCCGCGCTCTGACTGAGCTGCTCTGCGAGTCGCAGAGACTCCCCGTAGTAGAGGTCGAGCACGAGCGACCGCTGTCTGCTGAGGGACTCGCGAATACTTTTCGCGGTGACGTTAGGGTTGCCGTCCATATCGCCACCGGCCCACGAGCCGAAACGAACGAGCGTCGGCAGTTTGATACGTGCGCTATGTTCAGGATAGGCAGCCGCGAATGCGTGCTCCAGCTCTTCGTAAAAAGGAGGAATCATGCGATAGAGAATGTCGGTCAGGAAGAACAACACATGCTCTGCCTCATCACTGACCGACAACTGCGAGCCCGGATGCTCCGCAGTCTGCCAGCCCGTGGTCATCTCCATGCGAATTCTGCCTAGTGCCGCCTGCTCCTCCTGCGCAGACATGTATGGATCGAGCGTCTCCATGAGATATTGTGCGATCCTCTGCTGCTTGCGCAGCAAGGTCCGGCGCGTTGCCTCCGTAGGATGCGCGGTAAAGACGGGTTCCACGCACAGCGTCGCTAGCAGCGCCTCGACGGCTTCCGGCCCGATACCGGCTTCTCTGAGCTTGATCAACGTGTCCTCGAAACCGGCCGGCTGCGGCGTTGAGGCGTCACGCAGATAAGCCCGGCGGCGGCGGATCCGATGAACCTTCTCCGCCATGTTCACCATCTGAAAGTAAGTCGAAAAGGCTCTAATGAAGTCTCGGGCGGCGGGAGGCTCGAGCGCCCCGAGCAGCTTCTGTAGCTCCGTGAGCGCATCCTGATCGCCTTCGCGATGCGCTATTGCCGCACGCCGCGCTGCCTCGACTATATCGAACAGCGCCTCACCGCCTTGCTCATTGACGAGCTCGCCAACGAGCTCGCCAAGTCGGTGCACGTCCTCGCGCAGCGCCCGCTCCTTCTCCGCGAAAAAAATCTCGCTACGGCGGGCCGCGTCCAGGGAGTCCTTAGTAGCCATGAGCTACCGCTCCGTCGTCGCGACCCGTAATCCGGCCTCGACGCGACGAGCCGGGTGCTAACGCGCGCGCGCAGCAGTGTCGGGATACGTTGTGCTTCGGCATGAGCTCGAAAACCTCTGCGAAGGTGCTAACGATAGCCGCGCGCCTGCAGCTCGAAGAGACGGGCGTACTGGCCGTTCAAGGCAAGCAACTCCGCGTGATTGCCGCGCTCGACGATTTGTCCTTGGTCCATCACGACTATTAGATCTGCCCGTCTTACCGTGGAAAAGCGATGAGAGATCAGCACGACTATTTTAGCCTGGGTCATGGCTCGGAAGTGCTCGAAAATCTCCGCCTCGGTCTCCGCGTCCATTGCTGCGGTTGGCTCGTCCAGGACGAGTATCTCGGCGCCCTGGCGCATGAACGCCCGCGACAAGGCGATTCGCTGCCATTGCCCGCCGGACAACTCCTGACCATCGTGAAACCAGCGCCCGAGCTGCGTATGGTACTTCTCCGGCAGGTCCTCGATAAAACTGGCTGCCTGGCCCATTTGCGCCGCCTCGCCCCAACGCGCAGCGTTGCGCAGGTGAGGCTCGTCACCGACACCGATGTTCTCGCCGACCTCGAGCTGATAGCGGTTGAAATCCTGGAAAATGACGCCAATCCGACGGCGCAGCTTGTCAGTATCCCAGTCCTTGACGTCCAGGCCTTCATAGATAATTCGGCCCTCATCAGCAGGGTAGAGCCCGGCTAGCAACTTAATCAAGGTCGTCTTACCCGAACCGTTGCGCCCGACGACACCCACACTCTGACCCGGTCGCAGCGCCAGGCTGATGTCGCGCACTGCTGGGCGACTCGCGCCAGGGTAAGTGAAGCTCACGTGCTCGAAAACTACGCCGGCAGCGGGATCTGGACCATGATCCGCCGATCCCGCCCATTCGATCGCCGGCTGCTCGAGGTACTCGTACAGATTTGACAGGTAGAGGTTGTCTTCGTACATACCGCCGATTGCGCTTAGCATCGCAGATACGGATGACTGGCCCTGTTTGAACACAAGCAGATACATCGTCATCTGACCCAGGCTGATCGTGCCTTGAATGGTCGCGATGGCTATCCAGGCGTAGGCAGCGTAGAACGCCAGATTGCTTACGAGCCCCAGCAACAGGCCCCAGCCGTCCTGACGTCGGCTGAGCTTGCGCTCATCCTCGAACAGCGACTGGAAGATAGCTTTGTAGCGCCTCAGCAGCTCGTTACCGAGCTGAAACAACTTGACCTCTTTGGCATGGTCTTCGCGGGCGAGGACCATCTCGAGATACAGGAGCTTGCGGCGCTCCACGGAGCGATGGCGAAACATTCGGAAGCGCTCACCTGAGAAATAGGTCTCTGCGATGAACGCCGGCAGGCCAGCCGCGATCAGCACGATGACCGCCCAACCGGAGAACTGCAGCAAAAGAGTCGCATAGCTCGCCAGAGAGATCGCATGCTGGGAGAGATTGAAAGTGCGCGTCACCAGACTCAACGGCCGACTCGAGGCCTCTTGGCGCGCGCGGTTGAGCTTGTCGTAGAACTCCGAATCCTCGAACTGTGCAAGCTCGAGGCTCAGCGCTTTCTCGAGGATCAGCGTGTTGACGCGCTGGCTCAGCAAGACCCGCAGCAAGGTCTGACAATAACCGATGCCCCGCTGGGTCGCTGCCATCGCGGCCACAAGCAGCCCCTCGACAGCAACGAGCCACATGACGGTGGTGTAGTCGGGGGGCTCACCGGCCATGTTCACTGCGATTGCAGCAACGACCGCATCGACGATGAGCTTGCCGACGTAGGCGATGGCGGCCGGAAGCAGGCCCGCAACGATCGTCAGCACAGCCATTGCGACCGTTAGCCTTGCGTTCGTCGACCACACGAGCTCAACGGCCCGACGACTGTATCGGAAAACGCCGAAGTAGCTATCGAGCTTGACGGATGAGTTCGGGGAATCTCTGAGCATGGTGATAGGCGACCGCGAACGCTATGGTAGCGCTCCGAGCGACTTCGCTGCTAATCAATTGGGCAGCTGGCCTCAATATTCCGTGCGGCCGAGCGGCCTGCAGCAAATAGCAGGTACTATTCGCCAGGCGAGCCCCCTGACTCAAGCGAGGGTCCGCGCCTTTGCCGGTTGCTTAGACAAGCTCTAGGATAGGCTCGGGGTCCAGATGCCGATTACGACGAATAAGAAACGCTGATGGCAAACCTACCCGATAGTCATGGAATTTTTGTTCTGCTGCTCACCGTCGTGGCGCTGTACCTGTTCACGCGCGACAAGCTGCCGCTGGAGGCATCCAGCCTCACAATCCTAATCATATTGCTGCTGACATTTCAGGTTTTCCCCTACTACGTCAACGGCGAACGCCTGTTACCGACGAGTTTCCTGTCCGGCTTTGGTCACGAGGCGCTCATCACGATCTGCGCGCTCATGATCATCGGTAAGGGCTTGGAGGTGACGGGCGCGTTGCAGCCACTCGCTGCAGCACTCGCGCGCGCATGGAACGCCAAGCCGATGCTCGCGGGCCTGGCAACGCTCACGATCAGCGGGGCACTCAGCGCTTTTCTCAACAATACCCCCATAGTCGTCATGCTGCTGCCGATGCTTGTCGGCGTGGCGTTGCGAAACAAGCTTGCGCCATCGTCGCTACTGATGCCTGTCGGCTTCGCGACTCTGGTAGGCGGTATGGCCACAACGATCGGCACCTCTACCAACCTGCTCGTCGTCAGCATTGCCGCCGACCTCGGCATGCCGCCGATTGGAATGTTCGACTTTACGCTCCCAGTGCTGATCGTCGGCACGGTTGGAATTGCCTATCTGTGGCTCGTCGCGCCGCATCTGCTCCCCGAACGCAAGCAGCCGCTATCTGATCGCAGTCCGCGCGTTTTCAATGCGATGCTGCACATCAACGATGCAAGCACGGCCTGCGGGCTGAGCTTTGCCGAATGCCTGACGCTTACGAATAATGAGATGCGTGTCGATCGCATTGAGCGCGGCGAGGGTCTTTCAGTGACCAAGCTGCCCTCGGTAACGATCGGCGCAGGGGACCGGCTTGCCGTTCGCGACACTCCAGAGCGTCTGAAGATGTTTGAGAAGCAGCTCGGCGCAAAGCTCCACGGCGAATCGGGAGTTGACGTTACCGGCAGCGAAGGAACCGCGACAGAGCAGCAGTTTCTCGCCGAGATCGTCGTCACGCGCGGCTCTCTGCTGCACCGCGGGACGCTGACGACGACGCGATTTTCGCCGCGCACCGGCCTGACCCCGCTCGCGCTGCACCGCGCGCGGGAGCCAGGCACCGAGGAACTCAGCGGAACCATCGAAACCACCCAGCTGCGGGCCGGTGACGTCGTGCTCGTCCAAGGCACCCAGAGCCAGCTTGAGCAGCTGAAGCGATCTGGCACAGCGCTCGTGCTCGACGGCACTACCGACCTGCCGACGACGCATCGCGCCCCGCGAGCGCTCATAATCATGGCCCTCGTCGTCATCGCCGCGGCATTCGGTATCCTACCAATATCGATCAGCGCGCTGCTCGGCGTCGGGGCCCTGCTCGCGACGCGCTGCCTGTCGTGGGAAGACATTGCCAAATCCCTCTCGTCCCAGGTCATCATGATCATTGTCGCTAGCTTAGCGATCGGCATCGCTCTGACCGATACCGGCGGGGCTTTGTTCATTGCGCAATCTTTCGTGAATGCCGTACGGATTCTGCCGACACCGTTCATTCTGAGCGCGTTGATGCTCGTCATGGCCATACTGACCAACATCGTCTCGAACACGGCCGCCGGCGTCATCGGCACGCCGATCGCTATTCAGGTCGCGCGGGAGCTCGGCGTCGACCCAGAGCCTTTCATCCTTGCGGTCATCTTTGGCGCCAACATGAGCTACGCGACGCCGTTCGGCTACCAGACGAATCTGCTGCTGCTGTCGGCGGGGGGTTATAAGTTCTCCGACTTCCTGCGCGCCGGGGTACCCTTGACCGTGATCATGTGGCTCGGCTTCTCCATTGTGCTGCCGATGATCTACGGGCTCTGAGCAGCCCCGCACAGCCAGGTAGACCGTGGCTTGACCCTCGGGGACGCTTACGGCCATACTTCGCGGCCATGCGCAGCTCCGCCCGCACAATCTCCAAGCTAGGCCACTGGTGGCGAACGCCCGCTGCGGAGAGGGTGTCGAGCGCCTAGTTTTAAGCGCATCAGTTTCGAACAAAGGCAAACCCATCTCCGCCCAAACGGAGGTGGGTTTTTTTTTGACTGCTAGGTACACGTTATGGAAGCGCCTTTCGACATCTCAGCCGATCTGGATACACCGGTATCCGCCTATATCAAGCTCAGACCCTTTGAGCCCTGCTTCTTGCTGGAAAGCGTCGAAGGCGGCGAGCGCCTCGCTCGCTATTCTTTCCTCGGGCTCGGCAAGCGCATTGCGCTGGAGCTCACGGCCGAGGGCCTTCGAATCAACGGCGCTGAGGTGAAGCGACCAGCAAACGGAACAGCCTGGCTCGAGCTACTCCGAAGCCTGCTGGCCGAGAGCCCGGAGCTAACACCCCGCATCGCTGGGCTACCGTTCGTCGGCGGCCTCGTCGGCGCGGCCGGCTACGACGTGGTGCGCTACTTCGAGCGGCTTCCTGCGAATCGCAGCGAGCCGAAACCGCTACCGCAGGCTGCGCTGGTGGCGCCGCGGTCTCTGCTGATCTTTGACCACCTCACGCGCCGCGCCGCGCTGCTGCACTCAGGCCCCGAGGCCGAGCGCCTAGAGCTGCGCGCTGACATCATCAAAGCCTTGCGCGGAGCGATCCGCGAGGAAGTGCCGCTGGCCTCAGGATTCACACCGGCCGAGGCCAGCATGACGCCCGCCGAGTTCATGCAGCGCGTAGACCAGTGCAAAGACTACATTACGGCGGGCGACATCTATCAGATCGTGCTCTCGGTGCGGTTTCACGGCACAACCAAGCTTGATCCGTTTCAGTGCTATCGCGCGCTGCGGCTCCTGAATCCATCACCGTATATGTACTTCTTCGAGCTTGGCGATCTCAAGGTCGCAGGCTCCTCTCCCGAGGCGCTCGTAAAGCTCCAAGGCCGCGAAGCCTCGTTGCGGCCGATTGCCGGCACCCGGCCGCGCGGTCAGTCCGACGATGAGGATGTAGCGCTCGAGCAGGAGCTCCTCGCTGACCCAAAGGAAAACGCCGAGCACGTCATGCTCGTCGATCTCGCGCGCAACGATCTCGGCCGCGTCGCTCGCGCTGGTTCCGTCCACGTCGATCCTTATCGCAAGATCGAACGCTACAGTCACGTAATGCATATCGTCAGCGGGGTGCAAGGCGTTCTCGACGACTCCAAGGACGCTTTTGATCTGTTCGCAGCGGCCTTCCCAGCGGGCACCCTCGTCGGCGCACCGAAGGTCCGTGCGATGGAGCTCATCGCCGAGCTTGAGCCCGTCGGCCGCGGCTTATACGGCGGGACGATCGGGTACTTCTCGAAGAACGGCAACATGGACCAGGCCATTACGATACGCACGATGGTATTCAACGGCGAGGAGTACAGCTTTCAGGCAGGTGCCGGCATCGTCGCCGACAGCGATCCGGAGCGCGAATACCAGGAAGTCCTGGCCAAGAGCGCGATTCTGCGCCGCGCGCTCGAGATCGCGGAGGAAGGGCTATGAGACCGCGGCTGTTGCTGATCGATAACTACGATTCGTTTACCTACAACCTCGTGCAAGCATTTCTCGTGCTGAACGCAGACGTGCGCGTCTATCGCAACGATGCGATCGACACGGCGCAAGCACAGGCAATCGAGCCAACCCACCTCGTGATCTCGCCAGGTCCCGGGCGTCCTGAGGATGCCGGCGTATCGCTAGAGATGATTGGCGCCTTTGCCGGACGTGTTCCGGTGCTCGGCGTATGCCTCGGTCATCAATGCATCGTCGAGCATTTCGGCGGCGCAGTCATCGGCGCGGCGAGCCTGACGCACGGCAAGAACTCGCTGGTTCAGCATGACGGCAAACTATTGTACCGTGGGCTGCCGAACCCGTTCCTAGCCGGCCGATACCATTCGCTCGCAGCGGACAGGACCTGCATACCGGAGACCCTCGAGGTCACCGCGACAACCACTGAGGGCGAGATCATGGGCGTCCGGCACAAGCGCCTCCAGGTCGAAGGCGTGCAGTTTCATCCCGAGAGCGTTCTGACGCCGGACGGGCCAAGGCTCATGGAGAACTTCTTGTGCCCGGACCGCACTAGGTAAAGAGATTATGGAGTCGATGATGGGCGCACAAACAACGCAGTGGCTCGAGCGCTTGCTAGCGAAGCAGGATCTGACTGAGGCCGAGGCCGCCTCAGCCCTGAAGGCAATGGCTGACGGTAGCCTCGAGCCGGCCGTCGCCGGCGGGATGCTCGTGGCGCTGCGCCTGAAGGGTGAATCCGCCGAGGAGATCCGCGGCTTTGCGACCGCGATGCGTGAGCTGGCCAGGCGCCCGGCGATTCCCCCCGGCGGCCCGTACGTCGACATCGTCGGCACGGGCGGCGACGGATCGCACAGCCTGAACCTGTCGACCGGCGCGGCCTTGCTCGCGGCTGCGAGTGGCCTCAGCGTCGTCAAGCACGGTAACCGCTCAATTTCGAGCCGCTGCGGCAGCGCCGACGTGCTCGAGGTGCTGGGTCTACCAATCCCGCTCGACGAGCAGCAGGCCGCTGCCTACCTCGCCACGCTCGGCTTCACGTTCTTGTTCGCGCCTCATTACCATCCCGCAATGAAGAACATAGGCCCGGTGCGCGCAGCGCTCGGCGTTCGGACCGTGTTCAATATCCTTGGGCCACTGGCCAATCCAGCGCAACCGCCCTACCACGTCATCGGTGCATATAGTGAGGACATGGCCGAGCGCATGGCGCATACACTCGCCGGCATGAACGCCAAGCGCGGCTTCGTTATTCACGGGGCGCCGGGCTGGGATGAGGCAACCCCGGTCGGACCGTTTCTTTGCTTCGATGTGCGGCCCGGAGAGGTGCGGCGCAGCGTGCGCGACCCTAAGGACGCCGGCATCGCCCGGTGTGCCGCAGACGATCTTCTCAGCGGCGAAGCCGCGCTCAACGCGAGCCGGCTCAGGGCGGCGCTCGCGGGCGGCGACACCCCCGCGCACCGCGATGCGCTCGTGCTCGGGGCAGCACTGGCGCTGGAGGTCACGGGCACGGCCCCGGATCTCGCCAGCGGGGTCGCGGCGGCGCGGGCGGCTATCGACGACGGCCGTGCGGCCGCGCTGATCGAACGCTTGCCCGATATCGGGCGGTGACGATGAACCGATCCTCATTGCTCGATCGGATGGCCGTTAACTCGCGGGAGCGCGCAGCTGCAGCGCGCGCGCGAGAGGCTGAAGGCGCGCTGTTCGCGCGCGCGAGCATCACCGATGACCCGCCAGCGCTGGCGCTGGATCGCTTCGACATCATCGCCGAGCTCAAACTACGCTCGCCCGCGTTGGGCGATCTAGCAGCGGGCGGCTTCGACCTGGAAACCCAGCTTGCCGCCTACGCGGCCGGTGGCGCTGCAGCGGTCTCCGTGCTCACCGAACCCGACGAATTCAAGGGCAGCCTGAGGGACCTCGAGCGTGCTGCCGCCCTGCTGCGGCCACGTGGAATTCCGGTCATGCGCAAGGATTTCTTGACCGAGCCCTATCAGGTCCTCGAGGCTCGCGCGGCCGGCGCGGGTGGTGTCTTGGTCATTGCCGCGATGCTCACCGACACGGAGATGGAGGCTCTGATCGATTGCGCAAGCGACTGCGGCTTATTCGTTCTACTCGAGGCATTCGACGAGCGCGACCTCGAACGCATTGCCGAGGTCGCGACGATCAAGCCGGCGCGACCCAACGCGCCGCTGCTCGTTGGCGTCAACAGTCGCAATCTGCATACCCTAGCGGTCGAGTACGAGCGCTTCGCAGTGCTCGCTTCGCAACTGCCCGCGGGTCTCCCCGCAGTTGCCGAGAGCGGCATCGATACAGCCGAGCAGCTGCGCGAGGTGGCCTCCCTCGGCTACGCCGCCGCCCTGGTCGGCTCCGCACTGATGCGGGCACCTTCGCCGGCCGCGCAGCTGGCCAGCTTCATTGCCGCCGGGCGGGGTCGTGACGACGGTGATCGACCATGTTCGTAAAGATCTGCGGCCTCAGCACGGCGGCGGCAGTGCAGGCGGCCGTCGATGGCGGCGCGGACGCGCTCGGCTTCGTGTTCGCCGAATCGGTGCGTCGCGTGCGCCCCTATGACGCGGCTGTTCTGTGTCGCGACGTGCCAGCCGAGATCGTGCGCGTCGCCGTCATGCGCCACCCGCGCGAGACTGAGTGGGCGGAAGTGCGCGATGTATTTCGACCCGACTGGCTGCAGACAGACGCCGATGACCTCGAGGCACTCGATCTCGGGCCCGCGTGTGTTGCGCTGCCCGTTTTCCGCAACGCGGAAGTTTCCGCCCGTGCCGATTGGCCTTCACCGCTGCTCTTCGAGGGCAGCTCGAGCGGCAGCGGCCAGACTGCAGACTGGCAAAAGGCCGCGGCGATCGCCGGTCGGGCCGACTTGATACTCGCCGGTGGGCTCAGCGTCGCGAACGCGGCGGCGGCCATCGCTACTGTCGCCCCGTGGGGAGTCGATGTGTCGAGCGGCGTGGAATCGAGCCCGGGGACCAAGGACCCCGAGATGATTATCGACTTTATCGCCCGTGCGCGGGCCGCAGAGAGGAACTAATGGCAATCCCAGACACTGCAAATTCCAAGGCACTGCTCGACAAGTTACTCGCCGGCGAGTTTCCGGACGGAGATGGCCGCTTCGGCGCGTACGGCGGGCGCTACGTGCCAGAGACCTTGATTCCAGCCGTTACCCGGCTCGCCGAGGGCGTAGCGCGATTTCTGCCGGATCCCGAGTTTCGCAAACGGCTTGATGACGAGCTGCACAACTGGATCGGGCGCCCGACGGCGCTGACTCATGCACCGAGACTGTCGGCGCGCTGGGGCGCGGATGTGTGGCTGAAGCGCGAAGATCTGGCTCACACCGGAGCGCACAAAATAAACAACGCGATCGGTCAAGCACTACTCGCGCAGGCGCTTGGGGCAACGCGCATCGTTGCCGAGACGGGCGCCGGCCAACACGGCGTCGCTTCGGCGGCGGCCTGCGCGCGAATCGGGCTACCCTGCGTCGTCTACATGGGCGAGATCGATGTCGGCCGCCAGGCACCGAACGTCGACCGCATGCGCAGGCTCGGCGCAGAGGTCGTGCCGGTCACGTCCGGTGACCGCACGCTGCGAGCGGCGATTGACGAGGCCATTCGCGACTGGGTAGCGGATCCCGTTGGCACATACTATTTGCTCGGCTCGGCGGTCGGACCGCACCCGTATCCCTACCTCGTACGCGAGCTGCAAAGCATCATCGGCAAAGAAGCGCGCGCGCAGCTGATAGAACGCGGCGCCGGGCTGCCCGATGCGGTCTTCGCGTGCGTCGGCGGCGGCTCTAACTCGATCGGTCTTTTTCACAGCTTTCTGGGGGATGCGCAGGTGCGCCTGTTCGGAGTCGAAGCAGGCGGCCGAGGATCGGCGCTCGGCGAGCATTCGGCAACGCTGTCTGCGGGCAACCCCGGCGTTCTCCACGGCGCCTACTCGATACTGCTCTACGACGCCGATGGGCAGATTCAGGAAACGCACTCTGTATCGGCCGGGCTCGACTATCCTGGCGTCGGCCCGGAACATGCCTTCCTGAAGCAGATTGGGCGCGTGGATTACCTGACAGCCAGCGACAACGAAGCCCTCGCGGCGCTGGATGAGTGCTGCGCTGCCGAAGGTATCTTGCCGGCGCTCGAAACCGCCCACGCGCTCGCTGGCGCACGGCGTTGGGCGCGACAGAACCCTGGGATGCGCATTCTGATCGGTCTGTCCGGACGCGGCGATAAAGACATGCCCATCCTGGCTCAGCACCCGGTCGGGTCTGCGGACGAAGCCGCGGGAGAGCGCCATGCTGCCGCGTGATCATCTGGCGAGCGCACTGCGCGGAGCACCTAAGCCCGCCATCGTAGCCTTCATCACAGCCGGGTATCCGGAGCGCGACGGTTTTCTCGCTACGCTCGCCGAGGTCGCGGACGTAGCGGATGCTGTTGAGATCGGCGTGCCGTTTACGGACCCGATGGCTGATGGCGTCACGATTCAGCGCTCGAGCCAAACCGCGCTAGCCAACGGTGTGAGTCTGCATTGGATTCTCGACCAACTCGGCTCGCGCGAGATCGAGCTCGGCGCGCCAGTGCTACTAATGAGCTATCTGAATCCCTTGCTCGCGTTCGGCTTCGAAGCGCTCGCGCAAAGAGCCGCTGACGTCGGCGTCAGTGGTTTCATCGTCCCGGACTTGCCATTCGAGGAAAGCGGTCCGCTGCGCGCGGCGCTCGATGTTCACGGCCTAGCGCTCGTTCAGCTCGTAACACCGGCGACTCCGCCCGATCGACTCACGATGCTCTGTGAGCACAGCCAGGGTTTTGTCTATGCCGTGACACGTACTGGTATAACCGGCGGCGGCGGCGGCGAGCTGCGCGGCGAACTCGCCGATTATCTCGCGACGGTAAGCGCCGCGTCGCCACTGCCCGTTTGCGCCGGCTTTGGTGTGAGCGATCGCCAACAAGTCGTGACCATCGGCCAGCATGCCGACGGTGTGATCGTAGGCTCCGCGCTAATCGAGGCGCTCGAGCGCGGCGAAAGCCCGGCAGCTTTCCTCAAGGGCCTGCGGCCTTGATAGCGCTCGTGACATGTCGGGACGCGGCTGGATGAGACGCGTCGCGAGCAACGAGTCGCTCGCCTTTCTCGGCCATCTGAGGAATTTGCTCGAGCAGTCGGGCATTCAATGCTTGATCAAAAACGAGCAGCTCTCTGGCGGTCTCGGGGAGATTCCTTTTCTGGAGTGCCTGCCCGAGCTCTGGATCCTGCGCGACGAGCAGCTGGACGCCGCCGAGTCCCTGCTCACCGAGATCCAGCAGCCAGCGAAGACGGCACCCGCGTGGCATTGCCCGGCCTGTAGGGAACTGAACGAAGGCCAGTTTGCCGCCTGCTGGCATTGTGGCCGGGCGGATGAGCAATAGGCTGCGCGAGCTGACGCGCCGGGGCCCGCTGATCGGTCTGCTGACGATCGTCGCCACGCTCGGGATAAGCCTGATATCGGCGCTGGCACTGCTCGCGCCAGCCTCGTGGGTATTCGAGCTGCTGACCCATTTCAGGCTCCAATACCTGGCGGTCCAGCTCACGCTGCTCGCGCTGCTCACTTGGCAGCGCTACTGGGGGCTCGCCGCGCTCTGCGCCGCGTTCGGGCTCGTCAACGCTACCACGGCGGTCGCCTATTTGCCGCGAGCGCCGCTGGCGCTGGCGGCGGGCCCGACCATCAAACTTATGACGGTCAATCTCTATGGCCGCAACCATGATCACGCGCGGTTCATTGAGCTCGCGCGACGCGAGAGCCCCGATGTCATCCTGCTGGTCGAGGTCACTCCAAGCTGGGCGCGCGCGCTCGAGACACTTGCGGTGGAGTATCCACATCGGCTCGTGAGTCCACGGCAGAGCGCATACGGCATCGCACTGCTGTCACGGCTACCGCTGCTCGAGCCACAGATCGTCGACCTGCTCGGTTCCCCGGCTGTCGACACGACCCTACGTTTAGCCGACAACCGCATCGCGCGGCTGGTCGGCGTACATCTGCGTTCCCCGACTTCCGCCGCGCACTCCGCGGCACGCAACACCCAGCTCGGCGAGCTAGAGGACCTGCTAGCTGACTACGCGGGACCGCTTATCGTCACCGGTGACTTCAATGCTACGCCATACTCGCCGCTGCTCGCCGATTGGCTGGAGCGCACAGGGCTCGACGATGCGCGGCGGGGCCGAGGTTTTAGCGCAACCTGGCCAACGTATTTTCCAATACTCGGCATACCTATCGACCATTGCCTGATTAGTGAGCACTTCACGGTCACCGAGCAGTACCAGGGGCCCGTTTTTGGATCCGACCATTACCCGGTGCTGACGCGACTGTCCTTGAGAGCTAGCTAGAACCTATTCTAGAATCCCCGCACAGTACCTATGCAATACTACAGCTCGAGCCCAAGACGCGAACAACGTCGAATGGCAGCTTACTCATCGCGGCGCGCAACCGAGCCCGCGCCGCCCGCTTCGGGGTCGCGCGTAACTCCAAGATAGTTTTCCATGACCACATCCAAACAACGTCGCGACCCGCTACCGAGCGCTTGCATCATCATCATCGGCAACGAGATCTTGTCGGGGAAGACGCGCGACGCAAACCTGCAATTTCTAGCCGAAGAGCTCGGCATGCTCGGCATCAAGCTAACCGAGGCGCGTGTAATCCCGGATATCGAGGCCACGATTGTCGCAACCGTCAACGAGATGCGCGCTCAATTTACTTATGTATTTACAACCGGCGGCATCGGGCCGACGCACGACGATATCACCGCCCTGTCGATCGCCAAGGCATTTAAGCGCGAGCTGGTGCTGGATTCGAACGCGGTCGCCCGGATGCAGCGCGGCAGCTTCGAGCTTAACGAGGCGCGTTTGAAAATGGCGCACGTGCCAGAAGGGTCGACGCTGATCGACAACCCGACCTCGTTCGCGCCGGGCTTCAGAATCGAGAATGTCTACGTGCTTGCCGGAATTCCGAGCGTCGCACGTGCGATGTTCGGCACGCTTGTCGACGAGCTCCGTGCGGGGGAGCCGATACTCTCCTGCAACGTCGACATCTTCATTCGTGAAGGCGATATCGCCAAGCCGCTCGAGGCGGTGGCGCGGGATTTCCCCGACCTCGACGTCGGCAGCTATCCATTTTCCCGCGACGGCCGCTACGGCGCCAATCTCGTCGTGCGCGGCACCGATTCGAAGCGAATTGATGCAGCCATGAACGAGATCGTTACCGCGATGGTCACGCTCGCCGGCACGGAGAACGTCGGCAAACCCTCCTAAGGTCGTGTTCCGCGAGCTAGCGGCGCGCCAACATGAGCGCTGCGCAGGCCGTAGCGAAACCAGCACCGACCGCGACCCAGCCCGCCACCGGCGGCATTGGAGCCACGGCAAGCCATACAGCGCCGGCGCCTAGCAGCAGCCCGGCAACCGGCGCAAGTAGCCAGACCGTTGGACCACGGTCCGCTGCAGGCTGCACCGTTCGCGGCACCGGCGCGTCGACAACGCCGTGCACGACGCGATGCAGCACTTCCGGTAGCAGCGCCAGGTCGTCGCTGAGCTGCGGCCACTGCACCATCAGGCGCTTGAGCTGCCCGCGCAAGCTCATACGCCGCTGCATCCACTGCTCGAGTATCGGCTGAGCCGTCTGCCAAAGATCGAGGTCCGGGTACAGCTGCCGCCCGAGACCCTCTATCGCGAGCAGCGTTTTCTGCAGTAGGACGAGCTGCGGCTGCACTTCCATATCGAAACGTCTGGCGGTTTCGAACAGACGCAGGAGCACGAGTCCGAAGGAAATCTCCTTGAGGGGCTTGTTGAAGATCGGCTCGCACACGGCGCGCACAGCAGTTTCAAGCTCCGTTACGCGCGTGCCTGCGGGCACCCAACCCGAATCGACGTGCAGTTGCGCGACGCGACGATAGTCGCGCTGAAAGAAAGCCAAAAAATTCTGCGCCAAATAGAGCTGGTCGCGCTCGGTAAGGCTGCCGACGATCCCGAAATCCACGGCGACGTAGCGGGGAAACTCCGGGTCCCGCACATCCACGAAGATGTTGCCCGGATGCATGTCGGCATGAAAAAAATTGTGCCGGAACACCTGCGTGAAGAATATCTCAACCCCGTTGTGCGCGAGCCTCTTGATATTGGTGCCGCGTGCCTTGAGCTCCGCGATGTTGCTGATCGGCACGCCCGAGATGCGCTCCATTGTCAGCACGCCGCTTCGGCAATAGTCCCAGTGGATGTCAGGCACGTAGAGCTTTTCGGAATCGGCGAAATTACGCCTTAGCTGGCTCGCGTTCGCGGCCTCGCGCATGAGGTCGAGCTCATCGTGGAGCGTTTTCTCGAACTCGGCGACAACTTCGACGGGCCGCAGGCGACGGCCGTCGGCGGAGTATCGCTCTGCGAGCTTCGCGACTGCGTAGAGCAACTCCACGTCTTGCGTAACCTTGGCGCGCACGCCGGGTCGCAAGATCTTCACGACGACGTCCTCGCCGGTGTCCAGGCGCGCGGCGTGCACTTGGGCGATGGATGCGGCCGCAAGCGGCTCGCGCTCGAACAGCGCATAAATACCGTCGACCGGACGCCCGAAAGCGCGCTCCACGGCGGCGATCGCTTGCTCGCCGGGGAACGGCGGCACCTGGTCCTGAAGCTTCGAGAGTTCCTCGGCGATCGCCGGCGGCAGCAAGTCGCGGCGGGTCGAGACGGCCTGGCCAAACTTCACGAAGATCGGTCCGAGGTCCTCTAAACAACGCCGAATTCTGAGGCCCAGCGCGTCCTGGCGCTGGCGACGTGGGCTCAGGCGCCGCAGCCAGCCGATCGGCCGGAACAGATGGGTCGCCCAGACGAAGTCGTCCAGGCCGTGCCGCATAAGCGTGCGCTGAATGACGAGCAGGCGCAGTCCCAGCCTGATTCTGCGCATGAGCTTTCCTCGGGGTCGCCCGACGGATCTCACCCGGCTTGCTCGCCCATCGAGCGCTGCCGAGCGGCAAGGCGCTCGCCTCGAGCGAGTGCTCGATCGACGTCGTCGCGCAAGGTTTCGATATCCCGAAAGAAACCTTCAGCCTCGTGTCGGGCCGGAAGATCGCGGCTCTCCTCCTGAAGGTACTCGGCCATGTTCATCGCCAGTGCGTCTAGCGCACGGCCGGTCCAAGCCGCAACCGAGCCCGCAACACGAAACGCCTCGTGGGCAATCACGTCACCGGTAAGGCGCGACAACTCGTCCTCGAGATCGGGCTTGACCAGATCGATCAACTGCACGAAGTCCTCGAGGATCTGCGCGTCGCCCGTGAAGCTTGCGCCGCCGTCAGCCAACAGGCCAGCCTTACCGAGACGCCAAGCGTTGAGCAGTGTGATCGGGGTACCGCTCAAAACTGCATCGGCAGTGGCAACAGGCTCTCGCTCCAGCCGCAACCGACCGCCGGCTGCGGACAGCGCAAGCTCAATATCGAGGCCGACGAGGCGCAGGCCAAGGCTCTTCCCTTCCAAACTCTCTGCACGGTCGCGCGCTGCGCTCGACTCGTCTAACAGCGCGTTGAGTAACCGCTCGATAGAGCCCAGAGCGCTATTGACCACTACAATCGGTAACCGATGTGCAGCGCGACGACGCCGCCGGAGAGGTTGTGATAACGGCAGCGCTCGAAACCTTGCGCCTCCATGAGCGCCCTGAGCGAGACCTGGTCGGGATGGCGGCGTATCGACTCGGCGAGATATTTATAGCTCGCGGCATCGTCAAGCACGAGGCGCCCTAATCGCGGCAGCACCTGAAAACTATAGAAATCGTATAGCGGCTCCAGAGATTCGAAACTCAGCTTCGAGAACTCCAATATGAGCACGCGGCCTCCGGGCCTCAGCACGCGGTACATCGAGCGCAGCGCAGCGGCTTTATCGGTGACGTTCCTGAGACCGAAACCGATCGTGACGCAATCGAACTGCCGCGACCGCAACGGCAGCTGCTCGGCATCCGCCAGCACGCAATGGACGTTGCCGGCATAGCCGGCATCGAGCAGTCGGTCTCTACCGCGCTCGAGCATGCGCTCGTTGATATCCGTCGAGAGCACGCAGCCGTCCTGCCCGACCTGCCTGGCAAGCCCCAGGCTGAGATCGCCGCTGCCCGCGGCCAGGTCCAGGGCCGTACCACCCGGGCGGAGTCCAGTGTGCATCAGCGCGAACCGCTTCCAGACACGGTGCAGCCCAAGTGACATGAGATCGTTCATGAGGTCGTAGCGATCCGCTACGGAATCGAAGACCTCGCGGACGCGCTGCTTCTTCTCTTGACGCGGCACCGATTCGAAACCGAAGTCGGCGTATGCATGCTCGGAGCCCGGCCCCCGACTATGCGTCATCATCGCTCCTCGCGGCAGGCCGCGGTTGGCCGGCGAGCGCGAGCCGCTCGAGGTAGCGATGCCATTTCGTGTCATAGCCCGCACCAAGCTCGTAGAGAACCTTCCAGGTAAAAAGCCCGGTGTCGTGGCCATCGTCAAAAACCAGCTTGACCGCGTAACGGCCGACCGGCTCGATACGCTCAATGGCGACCTGCTCCTTACCCGTAACGAGCAGGCCCTCGCCCGCTGAATGGCCGGTTACTTCAGCGGAAGGGGAATGCACGCGCAGATACTCTGCCGGCAACGTAAACACGATGCCGTCCGCAAATATGACCTCTAGGCTGCGCGAAGCTCTCTTGAGCTTGAGCTCAGTCGGAATCGGTATTGATTGCCTATCCGCCATCGACTGTGTCAACTTGATCAGGTAATAGGAACCCAGTCCGCCAGCAAGCCGTTCTTCTATATGCGCAGGAGGGCTGTGTCATAGAATATAACGGCTCAGGTCCTCGTCGCGAACGAGCGCTGCAAGATGGGCGTCTACATAAGCCGCGTCGATAGACACCGTCTGGCCCGGCCGATCCGCAGCTTCGAAAGAAATAGTCTCGAGCAGGCGCTCCATAACCGTATGCAGCCGCCGCGCGCCAATGTTCTCGTTTCTCTCGTTCACCTGGAAAGCGACTTCGGCAATGCGCCTTATGCCGCTAGGCTCGAAGCTCAGCTCAGCCGATTCGGTTAGCAGCAGCGCCGTGTACTGCTCGGTCAGGGAGGCGTCGGGCTCGGTCAGTATCTTGACGAAGTCGTCGCTGTTGAGCGCGTCGAGCTCGACGCGTATCGGAAATCTGCCTTGCAGCTCCGGTATGAGATCCGAGGGCTTTGCAACTGTAAACGCGCCTGAGGCTATAAACAGAACGTGGTCGGTGCGCACCATGCCGTAGCGCGTGCTCACGGTGCATCCTTCCACGAGCGGCAGCAGATCCCGCTGCACGCCTTCCCGTGAAACGTCGGCACCGATCGTGTCTGCGCGCTTGGCAACCTTGTCGATCTCGTCGAGGAACACAATGCCGTTGTCCTCGACCGCGCGCAGTGCGCGCACCTTGATCTCCTCGTCGTTGATCATTTTCGCAGCTTCCTCGTCGGTGACCAGCCTGAGCGCATCGGTGACCTTGAGCTTGCGGCTCTTCTGCCGGCCACTTGCCATCGATTGGAACATACTCTGCAACTGACCCGTCATCTCCTCCATGCCCGGGGGCGCCATGATCTCCACGCCAGTAACCTGCGCCTGCACCGCAATCTCTACCTCACGCTGATCGAGCCCGCCCTCGCGGAGCATCTTCCGGAACTTCTGCCGCGTTTCGGCGGAGTCGCCACCATCCTTCGATCCTGGGAGCAGCGCGTCCAGCAGTCGGTCCTCGGCCGCATCCTGCGCGCGATGCCGGACCTTTTCGAGCTCCTCCTCACGCACCATCTTTATCGCCATGTCGGCGAGGTCCCGCACGATTGAATCGACTTCGCGCCCGACGTAACCGACCTCGGTGAACTTAGTGGCCTCGACTTTGATGAACGGCGCTTTCGCGAGCCGCGCTAGGCGCCGCGCAATCTCGGTCTTGCCGACTCCGGTCGGACCTATCATGAGTATGTTCTTGGGCGTAATCTCCGTTCGCAGCGGCTCGGCCACCTGCGCGCGGCGCCAGCGATTGCGCAAAGCTATTGCCACAGCACGCTTGGCCTCGATCTGGCCGACGATGTGCTTGTCCAGCTCCTGGACGATTTCCCTCGGGGTCATCGACATACGAGATCTACAGCTCTTCTATGGAGATCTCGTGGTTCGTATAGATGCAGATCTCACCGGCGATCATAAGGGATTTCTCCACGATGGCGCGCGCGTCGAGATCGGTGTTGTCGAGCAGCGCCGACGCGGCAGCTTGAGCATACCCGCCGCCTGAGCCGATCGCGAGCAACTCCCGGTCCGGCTCTATGACGTCGCCCGTGCCGGAGATCAGCAGTGAGCGCTCCTTATCGGCGACACATAGCAAAGCTTCTAGCCGCCTCAACATCCGGTCCGTGCGCCAGTCCTTGGCCAGCTCGATTGCCGCGCGCGTGAGATTACCGTACTGATCGAGCTTCTTCTCGAAAAATTCGAACAGCGTGAACGCATCCGCCGCGCCACCTGCAAATCCGGCGAGCACCTCGCCGCCATGCAGACGCCGCACCTTCCGTGCGTTGTTCTTCATGACCTTATCGCCGAGCGTGACTTGGCCGTCTCCCCCGAGGGCGACCCGCCCGTCGCGGCGTACACACACGATCGTTGTTCCGTGGAAGTCACTCACTATATGTTCGTCCGGGTCAGTTGCGGTGCGCTGGCAGAACTACCCAGGGCGGCGCCTGGCGCGGGGATGTGCCTGATCGTAAATCTGGGCGAGGTGTTGAAAATCCAGATGCGTGTAAACCTGGGTCGTGGAGATACTCGCGTGGCCGAGCAACTCCTGGACGGCGCGCAGATTGCGGCTCGACTCGAGCAAGTGCGTCGCAAACGAATGCCTGAGCATATGCGGATGGATGTGGACGCTCGACCCCTGGCGCTTTGCCCAATGCTTGAGGCGGAGCTGCACGGTTCGAGGCGCGAGGCGCGTGCCGCGCTGCGAGATAAACACGGCTTGCTCGCCCGGACGTGCCATCCTGCCACGGTGCGTGAACCAGAGCTCAAGGGCTTCGAGCGCGCGCCGGCCCACCGGCACCACGCGCGTCTTGTTGCCCTTACCCGTGACCCGAACACTGCGATCGCGAACGTCGAGATCCACGAGATCTAATCCAACGAGTTCCGCGAGCCGCAAGCCGGATGAGTAGAGCAACTCGAGCATTGCGCGATCGCGCGCAGTGAGTCCGTCATCACCCTCCAGCTCAAGGAGCTTAGCGACCTGATCGGTGTCGAGAGTCGCTGGCAAGCGCCGCGCGGGCTTTGGTGCCTGAACGTGCGTTGCTGGGTTGGAAGCCAGCACCTCGGTTTGGACCAGGAAACCGAGAAATTGCCGCAACGCCGACAGGCGGCGTGCGAGGCTGCGCGGGCTCGCACCCTTGCGATGGCACTCGGCGGCATAACGGCGAATCGCGTAGGAGTCCAGTGACGCCTGTGTAAGCCCCTCGCGCTCGTAGAATGTGATGAAGTTGCGAAGATCGCGCTCGTAGGCCTTGAGCGTATGCGGCGAGAGCCTGCGCTCATGCTTCAGATGGCGCAGGTAGCTCCTGAGATACGGCTCAAAGCTCACTTTCTTTGCGGCTTATCTCGCCGGCAGGCCAAAGCTTGCCCGTCAGCGCAACGGCGACGAGCTCCCCCAGGCGGCCGAGCAGATCCATGCTCTTGCCCGGATGGAAATAATCCCGATCGCTGCTGCCGATTACCAGAAACCCGAGCCCAGCCGCGGAACCCAGCGGAACGAGCGCCGCTGAGCCGATTTCCGCCTCGTGGCCAGCAAACAAAAAGCTCTTCTGACGATCCCGGATGAGCCCACATCGTGGTCTGGCGGTCTTCAGGAAGCTAGCGAACGGCTTGAGCGTTGCGTCATTGCGGTCGACGAACTTCAAGAACCCCTCGTCATGGGCGGGAAGCTCCGTGGCGCCGTCAAAGAGCACGAGGACCGCGCGTTCAGCAAGAAAGTCCTCGCGCAGCCCGGTCTCGAGCAGGTTGATGCGGTCTGCGAAGCTGTCGGTCGCGATGAGCCGCAGCGATAGACGATGAATCTTTTCAACGAGGGCATCGTTTGCCTTCGCGACGGTGACGAGCTGTTTGAGCTGTTTTTCGAGCTCGGCGCTGCGCTGCCGCAGGAGACTGAGCTGGCGTTCTACGAGCGAGATCGCCTCGCCACCTGGCTCGTGGGCAACCTTAAGCTCTAGCAGCAGTCGCCCGTGGCGATCGAAAAAGTCGAGATGGTCAGCCAGATAGGCTGCGATTTCCTCCTCGCCTGAGACCTCCGCGGAGGCTTGGACACGCCGGTTCTGACTCATATGCTGATTTGCCCCTCATATACTGTCGTCGTAAGCCCTGCGAGCCACACTGGACTGCCGGGACCTTGCCACCGCACTCCGAGCGTGCCGCCAGGGAGCTCCACTCGCACCGATTCGCTCAGTTGACCCCAGTGCCGACCTACCACCGCCGCCGCCGCCGCACCGGTCCCGCAGGCCAGCGTTTCGCCGACACCGCGCTCGAACACGCGCAGCCGGATACGTCCTGCCTCGAGCACCTCCATGAACCCCACGTTTACGCCTTTCGGGAAGCAGGGCTCCGTCTGGAAAGCTGCGCCCAGTATACCGACCGGCGCCGCATCTACCGAATCCACGCTGATGACAGCGTGCGGATTACCTACGGAGACTGCGCCGAACTCGACTGCATGGCCAGCGACCTGCAGGCGGTAGCGCAGCGCCTCATTCTGACCCACGAGGAAATCGGCCGTCGGTCTGAAGCTGGGCTCACCGAGACTTACACTGACCTCACCGTCACCGAGTAGCTTGGCCTCGACGACGCCGCTCGGGCTGCCGAGCTTGAGTTCTGCCCGGCCAGACGCCGCGCCGACATAATTCGCCAGACAGCGAGCGCCGTTACCACACTGCTCAACCTCCCCGCCGTCGGCATTGTAGATTCGGTATTCACCGTCCAAGCCCGCCACGGGAGGTCCAACGAGCAGCAGGAGCTGATCGAAGCCGACGCCGCGGCGCCGATCCGCCCAGCATCGGATCTGCGCAGCATCGGGCAGCGCGGCACCCTCCGGCCAATCCACGACCATGAAGTCGTTGCCGGCACCGTGCATCTTGGTGAAGTTGACCTGCATGTTACTAATGGCGCTCTCTGATCGGTGGTTCGCCTGCGCGCCGCATGCGCGGAGTGTAGACACAATCGCAGCCCATGAGGGATTCTAGGATGGGTTCTGGCAATGCACAGCCGCCAAGGTTAACTTGGTCGACCGTCGAGCCGGACCGCAATCGACGTTAGTCTCGCTTTGGACGCATTATAGTGGAATCACCCTGGATCAAGCCCGCAGCGAGGTTCGCGGACCTGCGGGAGTTCTTGCAATCGCTCGAGGCCGACGGCGACCTCGCGAAGATAGATAAACCGGTCAGCCCGGCGCTGGAGCTCACCGAGATCAGCCGCAGAGTGCTGGCGCGGCGCGGCCCGGCGCTACTCTTTTCAAGAGTCGGCTCCGGTAGTGCCCGCGTGCTGACCAACCTGTTCGGGACGACCGAGCGGATTGCCGCCGCGCTGGGCATCGACCCCATTGACGGCTTCGGAGAGCTCGGCCGGCTGCTCGCCGCCCTCAAACAGCCGGAACCACCGAGGGGCCTGGGCGAGGCCTGGCACAAGCTCCCCCTGATTCGCGAGGCTCTGAAGATGGCCCCGCGCGAGTCGCGCTCCGGCCCCTGTCAAGAGATCGTGCTCGAGGGTGAAGCCGTCGACCTCGGCCAGTGGCCGATTCAGACGTGTTGGCCGGATGATGCCGGACCTCTGATCACGTGGGGCCTGACGACCACCCGTGGACCTGTCGCAGCTCGGCAGAATCTAGGCATCTACCGCGCACAGGTCATCGGCCGAAACCGCGTAATCATGCGCTGGCTTGCGCATCGCGGCGGTGCGACGGACTACGCTGCCTGGTGCGCTGCACGCCCCGGCGAGGCATTTCCGATCGCGATCAGCATCGGCGCGGATCCGGCCTGCGTGCTCGCAGCCGTGACGCCGATTCCGAACACGCTGTCGGAGTACGCGTTCGCCGGGTTACTGCGTGGCGAGCGCACGCGCCTGGCACGCTGCCTCGGCTCCGAGCTCATGATTCCGGCGACGGCCGAGATCACGCTCGAAGGCCACATCGTGCCGGGCGATACTGCGCTCGAGGGCCCGTTTGCCGACCATACGGGTTACTACAACGAGGTCGAGAGGTTTCCGGTCATGACCGTCGAGCGCATCAGTCATCGCGCCGACCCGATCTACCACACGACCTATACCGGTAGGCCGCCCGATGAGCCCGCGGTGCTCGCGCTCGCGCTCAATGACGTCTTTGTGCCGCTGCTGAAGGCACAATTTCCCGAGATCGAGGATTTCTACCTGCCAAGCGAGGCGTGCTCCTACCGTATGGCGGTCGTGAGCATTCGCAAAGAATATCCGGGACATGCGCGCCGCATCATGATGGGAATCTGGTCGTTTCTGCGGCAGTTCATGTACACGAAATACATCATCGTCGTGGATGAGGACATCGATGCGCGCCAATGGCCGGACGTCATCTGGGCGCTCAGCACCCGGACAGATCCGGTACGGGACATGCTGGTCGTCGAGTCGACGCCGATCGACTACCTCGATTTTGCCTCGCCCGTGCCCGGTCTCGGCTCCAAAGTCGGTATCGACGCAACGAACAAATGGCCTGGCGAAACCCAGCGGGTCTGGGGTCAACCGATCGCAATGACGCAAGAGGTCATCGCGCGAGTCGACGAGATCTGGAAAAGCCTAGGTCTCGACTGACAGAGTCGCCGGCAGCGATTGGACATTTGTCATAAGGCTGGCTAATTTAGCGGTGTTCGCGCCCGCGGGCGCGAGACGGCCTAACCCACCGTCCGGTCGGTCTAACAATAACTGAGAGAGCCTATGCGACACATTCTGGTCATGAACGCCAAGGGCGGCTGCGGCAAAAGCACAATAGCCACGAACCTCGCTGCGTATTTCGCCTCGGAGGGCTTTGAGACGGCGCTTGCCGATTACGACCCGCAGGGGTCAGCGCTGGCCTGGCTAGATGAGCGCTCAGAGGAGTATGAGCACATCACGGGCATCTCGGGCTTCGACGAGGGCTTGCGGCGAGTCCCGCGGAACACCGAGTACCTGATCATTGACGCGCCAGCCCGGTCGCATGGCAAGGAGCTCGGCGAGCTCGTCAAGCATGCCGAGACGATCATCGTACCCGTGCTGCCCTCGCCAATCGATATCAAAGCAGCCCATCGCTTCATCGACGAGCTCATGCATCGCAGTAAGATCGAAAAGCAACAAGCTAAGGTCGGCGTCGTCGCGAACCGCGTCAAGGAAAATACGCTGATCTTCGAGGAGCTCGACCAGTACCTATCGAGCCTGAAAGTCCCATATGTGGCTGCGCTGCGCGAGGCCCAGAACTACATTCGGGCATACCAGCGGGGAATCGGTATCCACGAGCTACCCCCATACCTGGCATGGCCCGATTGGGAGCAGTGGGAGCCGATTATCGAGTGGCTCGACTCGCGTCGGTCGAGGCCGCGCTAGAAGTTCGCGACGAGGGCTTTGCGTCGGCACTCGGAGATCCGAGCGCCGGAAACTCGCCGGTTACGCCGGTGACGAGTGCGAGACCCGACCGAAAAGCGGTCGCTGCGCTGTCTTCCTCACCGAGCTCTCTGAGGAGCTGCCCGTAGAGTGCATAGGCCGGCGCACCGGGAGCAATTGCGAGGCTCGATTCGAGGTAGCTGCGTGCCTTGCCCCAAAGCTCCGCAACCATGCACAGGCGGGCCGCCGTGAGCAGCAAGGCCGCGTCCTCGGCATGCGTCTTGAGCCACTGCTCGGCGCGCTTGAGCTGCTTCGACGGTTCCGAGCTCCTGACATTGCCATAGGCGAGCACGAGCTCCTCGCGCCATTGGGTCTTGAGACCCTGGCGCAGGGCCTTTTCGGCTGCATCGCCGCGGCCTAGCCTACTGAGACTCTCCGCGTGCACCGCGATGAGGCCTGGCAGCTTGCGCAGCGCGGCCGGAAGCTTGCCCCACAGCGCCTCGAGCGCATCCGGACTCAAATCCGGGCGGGCGCTGTAGTGCCGCAACGCCGCCATGGCAATCTCGGCAATACCTCCCGAATCGACGCGGGAATCCCTGATACGCGGCAGCACGGCGATCACCTGATCCCAATCGTTGAGAGCACCATAGGTTCGCAGCAGCAGCTCCAGCGCGAGCGGATGGCCAGGGTGAGATTCCTCGATTCGGTTCAACGTCGCCAGCGCGCGCTCGAACTCGTCGCGCTCGAGTTGTAGCTCGGCCTGCGTTAGAAGAATGGCCATCTCAGCCTCAGGCAGCTCCTCGTAAGCAAGCCGCAGCCAGTCGTCGCGCCGCTCGCTCGAGCCCTGTAGCTGGGCAGCCCGGGCTGCCATCAGATAGTTGATCAACGGCGCGTCAGCGCCCTTGAGTCCGCGCGTTAATAAACGCTCCCCTTTAGACCAGTCGCCCTCCGCGAGGTGAATCAGCCCGCGCGTGAGCTTGGACCCTGCCCGCCGCGTGCGCACGTCGACAACCGCCGCGCCGAGCTTTCGCGGCGCGCGCCAGAGGAATACACCCAGACGAATACCGAAGTAAGCCAGGCAGAGGACCAGCACGAGTGCCGGCACCGACATCTCGATGCTATAGCCGAGAAAATTGATTAGCACGAAGCCGCGATCTTGCAGCAGCAAGTGCGCTAGAACGGCACCCAGGAGAATGGCCGCAAGCGCCCAGAATCCGACCCGCATCAGCCGTCCCTGTCGGGCAGATTGCGCAGCAGCGCTAGCGAGCCGCTGATATCCGGATAACTCAGCGCGACCTCGAGTGCCCGCATGTCCTCGAGCAGCGCGATCGCGCCTTCGACCGCAGCCTGCTCGTTGTCAAAATGCTCCTCGAGCATTAGCCGGGCACTGTCGAGGCTTGCGGCGAAGAGCTCCGGCATGGCCTGGACGAGACCGAGGCGGGCGAGCGTGAGCTCCAGCTCGACTTGGCGGCGGACGAGCAGCTGCTCAGCCTGAGATATGGAATAGACCGGGGTTACGTCACGCCGCTCGATGCGGAACATGCCGGCCAGCGCATTCTTGAAACTCTGCCAGAGCCGGGCGAGCCCCGGCTCTGCCTGGTTGGCACGAAGCGTCAGATCGGAACCATCCGGCGCCGGCAACCGCATCGGCAGCTCGGGCACCCGTGCTGCGAGACCGCTCAGGCTAAAGCTCAAGCCTTCGACATCCGGCGCGCGCACGGCACGCAGCGCCTGCAGTTCGCTGGCGATTCGCTCACGCACGGCGGCATAGGCCGGGCTGCCGGTATCCAGCAGCGCTTGATCCGCAAGCGCCAGCGCCTGGATTGCGCTGCCGCGGTTACTGGCAAGCGTGAGCTCGGCGTTGGCGGTGCTCAGGTAGTACTCCGCCTGCGCTCGCAGCCATCGGCCGCGTGCCTCCGTCGAAACGCCCTGCGCCGCGGAGATCCTCTGATCCAGATCAGCGAACTGCGCCGGATAGGTGTTGACGCGATCGACGAGCTGCTCCATCACGCGCGAGAAATCTGCGCGCTCCTCGCCAAACTCGGCCAACCGATCCTCGAGGCCGCGGAGATCAGCGCGAACTTCCCGCAACGCTGCGGCCGTCTCGCCGTCCGCCTGGTCCAGAACGACATAGAACTGGCGGTATTGCCACCACAGGAAGCCCGCGGCCGTAGCGGCGAACAACGCCAACGCAAGCGCAAGTACGCTAGCCGCGGACGATCGCCGGCCAGGCGCGCGAGTGGCTTCCGCTTCGGGCACCTCGAGGTCATTGCTCGGAGGGTCTTCTTGCCGAGCGGGGCTGCTCGCTTGCGCGGACACGCCATCGTCTTGCTGGTCCGGAGCCTGCTTAGTCATGCTGAAGTCGTCATGGCCGGCGAAGGCGCCTTTTTACCATACGCGTCGTGCATCTATCCAAGAACGGAAGTGGCTGTCGTGCGACAGCGCCGTTGCGCTTGCTGGGTCCGAGACCAACCATCTACGGCGCCGAGAATAACTGCAAGCTCGATCACTATACCGGCCGGGGCGGAGTTTTAGACATGCCGGCGCGCAGATACCGTTTTACGTCGCCGACTTGGCGGCGACTTACGGGCAGGGGCTCAGCATAATTGCGAACCTCAATGAAATAGCTACCGTCCGCGCTCTTTCCAAGCGATTCAATGTACGCACAGTTCACCAGCATGCTGCGGTGCACGCGAATAAAGGCCTCGAAAAACTCCTCGGCAAGCTCCCGCAGTGATTCATCGATGAGGTCTTCACCATTGCGATGAATCACGCTGACGTATTTCTGGTCCGCGCGAAACAGCATGATGTCGCTGAGGGGTATGAGCCGAATCTGGTCCCCGAGGCGCGCGGCGATACGCCGGCGCGGGGAGTCGTCGGGACCAGCCTTCGCGAGCTCCCGCAGCTGCACGGCACTGAGCCGGGCAGCCTGACGCAGAGCCTGTCGCAGGCGCTCGACGCGCACGGGCTTGAGCAGATAGCCGACCGCCTGCGCGTCAAAGGCCTCGATGGCGTAATGGTCGTAAGCGGTTGTGAAAACTACCGCCGGCGGCGCAGACATGGCCGCCATGTGGCGCGCCGCTTCGATACCGCTCATGCCGGGCATCCGTATATCTAGAAGCACGGCGGCGGGCTTCACGCGCTGCACGAGTTCCAGCGCCTCCGCGCCAGTGCCACAACTACCCGCGACTTCCCATTCCGGGATCTCATCCAAGAGACGCTCGAGGCGCTGCCGAGCAGGCATCTCGTCGTCGACGATGAGCAACTTGTAGTGTCCCGCAGTCATTCCTCGTATGGGAATATCAGAGTGACTTCGTAGCGGCCCGGCTCCTCCGCAATTTGCAAGCGGCCGCGATCACCATAGACCAACCGGAGACGCTGGCGGATATTCTCGAGCGCCAGACGATTGCCCTCGCGCGACCCTTTCCGACCGCTCTCAGATACCGGATTGGATACCGAGATGACCAGATCCTGCCCGTCGACGCGGCCGCGCACAATCACCGTGCCGCCATCGTCAAGCGGCTCGATACCATGGTAGATCGCGTTTTCCAGCAACGGCTGAATCGTAAGGCTCGGCACCACGGCTCGCATCGGCAAGCTCGCAACGTCCCATTTGACCTTTAGTCTTGGCCCGAGCCGGAGGGCCTCGATGCGCTGATACATGCGCGACAGCTCCAGCTCCTCCTTCAGGCGCAGCGGGGCATCGGAATCCTTCAGCGTCGCACGCAATAGGTCGGCTAAGTCCTCGACGGCCTCTTCTGCAGACTTCGGCGAAGTCCGCGTCAGCGAAGCGATCGTGTTCATGCTGTTGAATAGAAAGTGCGGCCGGATGCGCGCCTGCAGTGCGTGAATGCGCGAGCGCGCTTCAGCGCGCACGTGCCGCCGCCACTGGTGGGTGACAAAAAAGTAGCGCAGCAGCAGCGCTGTGACGATCGCGCAGATAGCGAGATTGCGCAGGAGAAAGCTCCAACGCGTATCGGGGAACAGGGTAGCGCTGACGCCGCTCGCACTGAGACTGCCACCCACACGAAGCGCCACTTCCGACAGGATGGCCGTGTTGAGCAGTAGCAAGACGAACGCCAGCAGGGCGGCCAAGGGCACAGACAAGCGAGCAAGCCAGCGGCGGCTGTAACACAACAGCGTCGCGCCGGTCAGGCCTGCCCACTGCATGAACAAAGATAGACGCGCGAGCTCTTGCAGGAACCCGACGGCGTCAGGACGTGCGAGCGCTAGGACGAGCGCGAGCAGCTCGGATATCAACACGACAGCGAGAACCATCCGCGGTGCGCAGAAATCCGGAAGAAAAAAATCCTCACCGCCGCTGCGGCTGGCGGACTGATCCGTTGTGGGGTTCTGCCGCGATGCTGGCGTTTCAGCGCCGCGCTGCGGGTCTATCGCCTGCTCGGTGACGACGCTGCGGCGAGGGTTAATTGCACCACTTCTCGACATCCGCCGCGGCTCCCGCTTTCGCTGAGTCGATCTCGGCGTCGCTGAGGTATTCACGTTCCCCATCGGGAGTGGATCGGAATAATCGCCGCGACATCTGATACCGCTCATTTCGCTCTCGGGCGACGGTGCAATTGGCAGCACGTTCCTCGGCGAGCTCACGCGACGTCGGCTCGGGCTGCGTTTCTTCAGCCTGCTCAGGCGCAGGCTCGGGTGCGGGCTCGGCCGCCGTCTGAACGGGCCGCGGCGTGCTGCTCGGTCTCGGGGTTGCGATAACGATCGTCTCCACGTTGTCGCGGTCGGGCCGGTCGCTGTAGCGCACCGTGCCGTCCGGATCGACAGACCGGTAGACCTCTTCTGCGGGCGCGGCTAGAGCAACGAGCAGCGCTCCGATAGCAAGGCAAACAACGCGCACGGCAGTCAGCTTCCTATGGTGACAACTGTCGAAGAAGTCTAGCATTCCAAGCCTGCCCCGCGCGTGACAAGGTTCGCCTTTCTCACAGGGGCGCGCCTAGATTAAGTTAAATCGTGGGCGCGACTCAAGCGAGGTTATCATGACTGGAGTTTCTCGCGCAGACGGCGGGATTCCGCCCTGGCGCCCTTCTCACTCGGAGTATTCAAATGGCCACTGATTCCTCTCGCCCGTCGCTTGATGACCTCGCCCGCCAGCTTGCCGACGCCGTACCGAGGAATCTCAAGGCTATCGGCGGGGACTTGGAGCGAAACTTCAAGTCGCTACTGCAGACAGGGCTCGCAAAGATGGATCTGGTCACGCGTGAGGAATACGACCTTCAAGTTGCGGTGCTCCAGCGAACCCGAGAGAAGCTCGAGGCGCTCGAGGAGCGGATCGAGGAGCTCGAGCGCGCCGCCCAGCGGTAACTCAGCCCTTGCGTGGCGGCGGCGAGGACGGCGCTGCCCCAGCCCGTGAGCCTAGCGAGGCTGTTTAGCCGCGGCCAGCGTGGCATGGATGCTTATGAGGTGGTCGTCGAGACTCACCTGGCCGGCGGCTTGCCAACGTTTCGCATCTCGGGTCTGCCAGCGGCGTCCGTCCGGGAAAGCAAGGACCGCGTCCGTGCGGCGCTTCAGTGCTGTGGCTTTGCCCCCCCAGCTCAGCGCCTTACCGTGCATCTCGGGCCCGCGGATATCCCCAAGGAGGGCAGTCGTTTCGATTTGGCCATCGCGCTCGGAGTAGCGCTTGCAAGCCAGAAGCTGGCTTGGGCCACTGATGGCCTAGAGTTCCTCGGCGAGCTCGCGCTGAACGGCGAGCTGCGCGCGATTCACGGCGCCCTGCCGGCCGTGCTGGCGGCGCGGGAGGCGGGGCGGTCGATCGTCCTGCCGGCAGCCAACGCCGCAGAGGCTGCACTCGTCGCGGATGCGACCTGTTATTCGGCTTCGAACCTGCTGGAGGTCATCGAGCACCTCAGCGGCGCTGCGCGGCTGTCCCGGGTCGAGCCGCGCGGGACACTACCGCCCCCGGTCTCGAAGCTCGATCTCGCCGATGTTGCAGGCCAGGCCGTCGCCAAACGCGCGCTCGAGATCGCTGCGGCCGGGGGTCACAATCTCCTATTCGCGGGGCCGCCCGGGGCCGGCAAGAGCATGCTCGCGCAGCGGCTTCCGGGGATTCTGCCGCCCCTCAACGTTGCAGAGCTACTGCGCGTCATGAGCATCGCATCGATTGCTGGCCAGACGATCGACGTCGAGCTCGCGGCGCGGCGCCCGTTCCGCGCCCCGCATCACAGCGCCTCGGTCGCCGCGCTCGTCGGCGGCGGCTCACATCCGCGACCCGGTGAGATCTCGCTCGCGCATCTGGGCGTGCTGTTCCTCGATGAGTTGCCCGAGTTCCATCGAGCGGCCCTGGAGTCCTTGCGCGAGCCGCTGCAGAGCGGCTCTATTAGCCTCGCTCGCGCTGCGGAACGCGTCACCTATCCGGCACGGTTTCAGCTCGTGGCTGCGATGAATCCTTGTCCGTGTGGCTATCTCGGCGATGGTAGCGACCGGTGCCGGTGTTCCGAGACGCGGGTAGCACGCTATAGGGGCAGGCTGTCGGGTCCGCTGCTCGACCGGTTCGACATGCACGTAGAGGTGCCGCGAGTACCGTTCGAAGACACCCGATCTGTCAATCCCCTGGGTGAGACGGCTGCCGCAGCGGCCCGCGTAGCCGCTGCCCGCGCTGCCCAGGAGACTCGCCAGCAAACACTCAACGCTCACTTGAGCCATCGCGACCTCAATGAGGTCGCCGGCGTCAACAATGCGGGCAGCACGCTGCTCAGCCGCGCCGCGGAGCGTTGGAAACTCAGTGCCAGAAGCTGCGACCGAATCCTGAAGGTATCCCGGACCATCGCGGACCTTGCCGGCGCGGCAGCCGTCGGCGCCGCCCACGTCGCCGAAGCCATACAGCTCCGGTGCCTGGACCGCCCACTTTGAGGTGTCTACCAATGTCGATATACTTTGCCCGCCAGTTTAAGGAACCATGCACGTGACAGAAAAGCGAGATCAACAGTTCTTCGACGGCTTCATGCTGCTCGTAGGAATATTCGTCGGAATCGTTGCCGGCATCCTGCTGCTCGGCGATCTCGTCGGTGAAGGCCTAGGCGCGCAGGCCGAGGAGGGTGCAGCACAGTCTGCTATTGTCGAGCGGATTCGGCCCATCGGGGAGGTCGCCCTTATCGGTGATCCGACGCTCGCTGCGGCGCCAAGCGGTGGGGCCACTGCGCCGCCGCCGGCCGCAGTCTCGTCGACGCTCTCCGGCACAGAGCTCTACGATCAGCTCTGTGCGCTATGCCACGCGGCCGGTGTTGGCGGTGCCCCGCTGCTCACGGACCTTGCCAGCTGGCAGCCGCGCATCGAGCAGGGCGCCGAGGTTTTGCGCGATCATGTAATCAACGGCTACCAGGGATCGGCCGGTGTCATGCCGGCGAAGGGCGGGCGCACCGATCTCAGCGACGCTGAGGTTCTCGCAGCGATGCAGTACATGCTCGATCAGGTCTCGCCATAGTTCTCTCCTCGCGACCCGCCGATCGGCATCCGGTCTGAAAACTTCCCTCAATCAGCTCGAATCGACAGCCGCACACTGATTCTCGTCAGCGCAAAGTCGCTCGCCGGCTCAGAACCGAATCGTATAGCTGAACTTGGCGGTAACGTCACCGACTAGAGAATCGAACGAGTTGTCTCGGTCGAAGTCCTGTAGGGTATGGTTGATTACGAAAAATGCCTCGCGCCCTGCCTCTGGTATCCAATGCAGTCGACTATTCAGGCCAGCGGTCTCACTGACGTTGTCGTACTGAATCAGATTGACCCATGATAGCTTCGACGAAAAAATCACGTCGGCCTTGATCGTTGCAAGGCGAACCTCAAAATCACCACCTTGGAGGCTGACATCATTCAAGTCGTACCCGACGGTGAAACGAAAATGCTGCGACGGTATCCATGTCAGGCTGCCCTTGGTTTGCTCCCGCTCACCATTGTAGAAGTCGCCTTGCCGGTAGGTGAGCTCGCCGGAGAACATGCGCTGCGCTCCAGTCGTCAAGGTAAAACCAAAGTCGTCGAATGTGTATTCACCGATCGGAATCACGACGCCCTCGGAGATCTCGAAGTCCTGATCGAGAACCTCCGTGCTCACGACATAGTCGAAGCGGAGTCTGTCGCGCCCGTTGGACTCGATATCCAACGGCCGCAATGAAATCGTCTGACTCTGCAAGCCGCCATCGATGAGATCGATGCGCTGCGCATCCGAGCCTACAAAAAAGCTTCTCACCAAGGAGTTGTGCGGCCGGTGCGTATAGCCGAGCTCTAAGGTCGAGTCACGAATTCCAGATCGGTTCACGAAGCCCATGGCGGGCCGGAAATTTTGCTGGATCTCCTTAACGCCCACACCGCCGCGCCAGCCCACGTTGTTCGGGACGCGCACGCGCGCACCATAAGCCGCATCGGCGCTGTCGATGCCCTCGGTCTGCGACTGCTGATACCAAGCCTCGGCTTCGATGATACCGCCACCCGGCAAGCGCGAATTCAGATAGCGGAAATCAACGCCGAGCAGGCTGTTGTCAAGGTTCGAACTCGGGTCGCCGGCCGTGAGAATAAGGCCCAGCGCCGACTCAGACAGAACGTTGAGCACCGCTCGTCCGACGAACGCGTCGGTAGCATCCACGTCCTGAAAAGCCTCCTGCCGCAGCGCCAGCGCGCCTACGTTCCACGGACCGATGCGGCCGCTGAGCTTGCCGCCATAGTCGATCCCGACCGGCATCCCTGAGCTGGATAAGCCCAGCCTCCTAGAGAAGAACGGCCGGCCATTCTCGAGCGTCGGCCGGGAGATGTTAGAAGCGCGAAAATCGCCCGCCCCGAGCCGGCCGAATTCGAAGATGTCCGAATCCTTGAGAAAGAAAGCGCGCTTCTCCGGAAAGAACAAGCTGAACCGCGACAGGTTGACTTGACGGTCGTCGACCTCAGTTGCGGAAAAATCGGTATTGATCGTTAGCGACGCATTCAACGCCGGCGTGACCTTGTAAAAGATATCGAGAGAGGGCTCCGTGTTCGACTCGTGTACCACTGGATCGAAGCGGCGTTGGCGAGTAAAGCTGATCGAGGGCACCGCATCGAGGCCGATCCCTTGGTTCATACCGATCAGGCCCGTCATCGAGCCAGCCACGCTCGGATTTTGAGTCGAATTGCGCGATACCCAGCCGATATCTTCGTTGTTGCGCCCGACCGTGCGGCGGAAATTAATGCCCCACTCTTGGTTATTCGGATCGAATGACAAGGTCTTGAAAGGTATTTCGATCTCGGTAGCCCAACCGGCCCCGTCGCTGGTCGCCGCCGTGCGCCAGATGCCTTGCCAGTTCCACTGCTGGCGGCTCGTATCCATGTACAGCGCCTCCATGCGCACGCCGTTCGGATTGGTCAGGAAACGGTACCCGCTGCGCCGGTCATTGAACGGATCGAGGATCAGGCTAAAGAAGTCATCGCTCCACAGCACTTCACCCTGGCGCAGCACGTTAGCATTGATGCTGTCTGGCGTGTCGGACCACATCTGCGCGGATACGTAGAGCCCATCTTCGTCGTACATCACTCGAACCTGCATACGCTCCGTCGGCTCTGCATACTCCCGAGGGAGAATCTGATAGAAGTCATCAATGACGGTGGCGTTCGCCCATTCGGCTTCATCGACGGCGCCGTCGATCGTCGGCGGAGTCGCCGTTCGAGCGGCCTTAAAGCTCTTCTCCGCGCCGAAAACACTATCCTGGCCCTGCGACGCGTGCGGGGCAGCGGCCAGCAGCAGCCCGACAACGGCGTGCGGAACCGCAGAACGACGGGGACTAGCCACGCGGCCACGACCTCTGAAACTTACCTTCGAATTTTGCATTTCCGTTCCCGCCTAGAAATTCGAGCCTTAGGGCAGGCTATTCCTCACGCAAACGCTCTTAATCGGATCCTGATGTAGTTTCTGAGCACACCAACACGCAGCTCCGGCCGCCGCAGGTTGCCTAAACTGATCGGTGTTATGGCGCGCCCGAGAGGATTCGAACCTCTGACCTTCGGCTTCGGAGGCCGACACTCTATCCAACTGAGCTACGGGCGCTGCGCCGCGTATTGTACTCATTGGAGGGCCGGCTGTATTTCAAGTCGGCCTCAGCCACTGCTTTAGGGGCGCGCCACATAAATGGCGCCAGTAATCACCGACTTGCGCAATCAGGTCTCTGCAACCGGCTGCAGGCTAGTTGTGCGTGCGAGAAAAAGAGCCCGCGTCCCAGAAAGCCTCGAACTCGCACTTGCTGACGTTGCTGTTGAGCATCAGAAAGGACAGGCGCGCGAGGCCGAACCAGCCAGGCCTTCCCGTCGTAGGCGTTAGATGGTGAATGACAAGGCCATTTGAGCCGATGCCGACCTCGCGTTGTACCCAACCATCGTCGTCTACCTCGGTGTAAAGAGCGTCCATCTCCAGCGTAGCCAACTCGCTGCGCGTCCATTTCAGGTAGGTCATTGTTCTTATATTGCTCCGCGTAACTCTGCAGATATCACTTCGGCAAAGTATCTCAAATCGAAACGGGTCGCAAAGCCGACGACCCGCCCGCGTGATTTAACATATTGCCTGCGAGGCGGGCCTGGATCGGCCTGACGAGCTTTCTAGCGGGTCAATCCCATCCAAGCTGTGGAGACTTGTAGCGCCTCGACTCTGCCCACGGCGCGAAGCTTGCCGTCCGCACTGAGGCGGCACTCGAGCAGATAGCCCTGTTCGATCCGATCGCTGACCTCGGCCTCCAGCTCGAGAACCGCATCCATCGGCGTCGGGCGCCGGTAGCCGATCTCCAGCGAGCCCGTGGCAAAGTATCGTGCCGGCTGCGATCCGATTTCCCGATCCTCATCGAGATAGGCGGCCGCCATCGCCGTACAGATGCTGTGACAGTCGATCAGGGTCGCGATGATGCCGCCGTTCACGAAGTGCGTCGGCGCGGAGCAGTGATGGGGCGCGGGAGTAAACCGAGCGACACTCGAACCGTCGCCGGTCCAATAGCTCTTAAGATTCAGACCGCCTCGGTTGTGTGGACCACAACCGAAACAGTGGTTGTGCGGTAGTCGGTCTTGAAGGGCTATATCACTCAAGAACTCTGCTGCCAGGCGCTCGAAAGCGTCTTGCGTCTAGCGGCGTTCCTTCGGACGAGCCTCGTTCACGCGCAGGGCTCGGCCTTCGATTTCCTTGCCATTCAATTGGACGATCGCAGCTTCAGCTTCACTTTGATTGGGCATCTCTACGAACCCGAAGCCTCGCGAACGACCCGTCTCCCGATCCATCAGCACTTTCGCAGAAGAGACCTCGCCAAATCCGGCAAAAGCCTCGCGTAGTTCTGTATCACTCATTGAGTAGGACAGGTTTCCAACATAGATATTCATCGACTCAGACTCTCACACCGTCTACTCGACATCAGCAACTCGATCAACGGTGTGGAATCGGTTGCCAGACGGGCCAACGCATCAATCAAAAAAGATGACGACTGCTGACCCCCTTCCTCCAACTACCACTTAAGGCGGTCCACAGATCCTAAGCTCGCGTCGATAGACGGTCAATCCCGATATTAACCAGAATTCCCAGATTGCCGCGTCGGGCTGGCGACAGCGCCAATCGGCGCCGCAGTCAGCCGAGCAGATCGGCCGACGCGCTCACCGCGCACTACTCGGTCCACAGGCGGTCAAGGCAACGGCACGAAGCGCGTAACCTTGAGATCTACCTCATCGCCGACGAGATCTGTAACGTAGTCGATATAAACCCTCGCCGGATAGCCGTGCTCGGCATCGAAGCTCACCCGTACGACATCGGCGCTCGTGCGAGCGGTTTCGACAAGCGCGAACAGGTCTTCGATTGTGCGGTACCAGCTAAGCTTTTCGGCGGCCACGGCAACCTCCTGCGCATAGTCATCCCGCGCATATCGGACTGCGATGACCCGACCTTCGCTGACCGTCACGATCGTGTCCGCCAGCTGATCCGGATGGCACTCGCATACGCGCTGGTAGCTGTACTCGTAATTGGCGATTCCTGCCTGTTCCCAGAGTGCCCGGCTTGCCGCGACATCCTGTGGACTGGCGTCGGCAAATATAAAGGCTCCGACGATACCGGCGCACAGGCGAAGCGGCTTGGGTCGAAGGCTGAGCAATGCGCCGGCCGTCACTCGGACTGAAACAGGCAGTTGCGGGCATAGTCGGCAGCTTGATTGGTGCTCCAATCGCCCTTAGGGGTTGCGTCCATGCGTTCGCACCAGGCCGGGCTTCCTACCTCGGGCGCACAGGCAGTCGACACGAGCGCGATGAACCCGAGCAGGACGCACGCCAGCCATCTGTGCAGCATCGACATCTTACGCACCGCGTTTCGACTCAGTCCTGACGGCTCGTGACCTCGATCAAATGATACCCAAACTGCGTCTGCACCGGACCCTGCACTTCGTTCAACGGCGCGCTAAACACCACCGCGTCGAACTCGCGGACCATTTGTCCGGGGTGGAAGCTGCCGAGATCACCGCCTCGACCGCCCGACGGACAAGTCGAGAACTCGCGAGCCGCATCGGAAAAATCGGTACCGTCGATTATCTTCTGCTTGAGCTCCGCACAAAAACCCTCGCTGTCTACGAGAATGTGTCTGGCCGTAGCCACTGTCATAGTCATCTTCCTCCGGCTGCCGTAGATCAAATACCCCGCCTTACAAGACGGCCGGGCCCCTAGGGTCGCCACTATACCGTGAAGGTGGCGCCCCCCCGAACCTTGGCCCTAAAGACTAGAGTGAAGTTGTTCGCGGGCATTGCGACGAGCTCCTCGAAGTCGAACCCGTGCTGCCGGGCAATGGCAGTCACCGCATCGATATCGCGCAGCCCCCAATCGGCGTTGCGTGCGCGTAGCGAAGCATCGAATACTTCATTGCTCGGCGCCGTATGCCGTCCGTTTCGCAGGTAAGGCCCGTACGTCACGAGTACTCCGCCGTCTTGCTGAATATCGCGCGCACCGCGGAACAGAGCGTCCGTCGCTCGCCATGGTGCTATATGAATCATGTTGATACAAACCACCGCATCGACCGCTCCGATCGGCCAGGGCATACGGGTTACGTCGAGATCGATCGGGGACTCCACGTTGGAGAGATTCGCCTCTGCGAGGCGCAATTCTACCGAGGACCGCAGCTGAGGATCGATCTCGGAAGGCTGCCAGACGAGCCCCGGTAGCGCCTGTGCGAATGCGACTACGTGTTGCCCCGTGCCGCTGGCGATCTCCAGAACCTTGCCGCGGTCTGGCAGCACCCGCTCGAGCACCTCCAGAATTGGCCGGCTGTTGCGCTCGGCCGGCGCGCTATGCCGCTGCTGCCGGTCGGTTAGCGCGCCCGTTTCCTTCACCATGGCTACATGTATCGTGCCGCTGAGCAGCTTATCTCATGGCCGGGCTCAGTCGAGCCGGCTCCCTTGAACCTGCTTCGGCTGCAGCGCCGCGAGATCAACGCCAGTCAGGCAGCGGATATTGACCGCCCAGAGCTCCGGCGCGCTGCGAGGCCGGTTGAAGGTATGAATGCCGCATACGGAGCAGAAGTAATGCTTAGCGATGCGCTTGTTGAACTGGTAGACGGCCAGCTCATCGAGCGGTGTCAGCAAGCGAAACTGATCCTCGCTAACACGTCCGATGATCACGCCCTTTTTCGTGCATATCGAGCAGTCGCAGACAACGGCGTCGGCTAAATCGAGCTGGACTTCGAATCGCACCTTGCCGCAGTGACAGCTGCCATCGAACGGTTGCTTCATACGATCACTCCTAGTGAATCTTTCATTCGCGTCGGAAGACTCTCGATGCCGCGCGCGGGGCTGGAGAGCCGCGTGTTATCGCACATACTCTATCAGAGCTTCGAGATTGGAATCTGCGATCTCGCATTGACGATTTCGGCAGATCGCCCGAGGCTCCGCGTCGGGATCGGGGTCGCAACCGCGCGACTCCGCCACCCGGGCGAGGAACTCCTGAGTCCAGGTCTCGAACTCAACCGCGAAACGCGAGTTGATGGCTCGGTTCGTACATCTGTTCGCGTCGAAAACGACAACGCAGTCGAATCTTCCGCCGCATTCGAACCAGCTCTGATCCGGCGCCTCCGCTGCAGTCGCTCCCCCTGGCGGCAAACCGGGAGTTGCGGCGCACGCTGTAATGTTCATGACCGCAGCGGCCAGGCTTGGGCGCAGCATCATCGCTGGATGCCATCCAAACGCAGCTCGTAGCGCATCACGTGGTAAGGGCCGACCTGGCGCTCGCTGTGCGGCCGAAAGCCACAGCCTTCATAGAGGCAGCGTAGCTTTGGCCTCGTGATGTCCGTGTCGAGCCGGAGAAATAGCCGCCCCTCTGTGCGTGCGCGGCGGGCTGCCCATTGCAGCATCGTGGCGGCTAGTCCGCGGCCGGCATATCGCCGCCGCACCGCCAACCTGTGAACATAGGCAGAGTCCGGACCACGCTCGTCGGGCCAGAACTGCTCGTCAACGTGCTGGTATCTGAGCGTAGCGGCGTACACCCCGGTGCAGCGCACTAGGAAGAATTCGCCTCGCTCAATCTCGGCGCGAACGTGCGCAGCATCGAGCTCCGATTCGATCCACAATTGCCCGTGGTGTCGCTCCGCCCAAGCCGCCACCTCCCGAAGAATGTCGGCCACGACGGGCGCCTGCGCTAAGCTGGCTTGCTCTACGTCGATGTCCATCTCTACCTCAAGTCCATTCGCGAATGGTCAGCACAGGATTGCCGCCTAACGTTTCTGAAACAACAGCTTGCCCTCGGGTTTCGCGCGCAGCTGCGCTCGATCTACATCTAGTTTGCGTTCCCGAAGATCTTCGGTCATGCGACGCTGCAGTTGGGCCGACTAAAAACGAGCTCCAGCACTTCCGCTACAGGAGTCTAGGTGTTGCTTTTGCGGAAAGGGCCGCCGCTCGAAGGAACTTTCCGCGCCGTGTGCAAGCTCGGAAACGTACTTATTCAACGAGCGCGGCTCAGGGCCAGCGGCCGAGGCCCGAGGGCCTGCAGAGCGGCCTGAAGCTGACTATCCTCCTCTGGGGAGATGTCCAAGCCAGGGTTGCCGAAAAGGTATTTCGGATCCTTCGCACGCGCGATGACGTCCGGCTCGAGCCCACGACCGTTAATCGATTGCCCCGACGCGGTGAAGTAACGCGACGTCGTCAGCTTGATGGCGCGCCCATCGGCCAGTGGCATGACAGTCTGCACCGACGCCTTGCCATAGGTGCGCTCGCCGACTAACAGAGCGCGCTGGTTGGCCTTGAGGGCGCCGGCTACAATCTCCGAGGCCGATGCAGAACCCGCATTGACCAGCACGACGACTTCGACGTCCTCGAGGTCGTCACCAGCATGAGCGTATCGCTCGAATCGCGCGTCCCCCGCTCGGCCACTGCCGCGAACGATCAAGCCACGCGCCAGAAAAGCGTCTGCGACCGTAACCGCCGCGTCGAGCACACCACCCGGATTGTTGCGCAGGTCGAGAACAACACCGGCGACGTCCTCACCAGCCTCGCGCCTGAGTGAATCCATGGCACGCGACAGGTCAACGCCGGTCGTATCCGAAAAGCCCGTGATCTTGAGGTAGCCGACGCCGTCGCCCAGATACCTGCCCCTGACTGTTTGAACCTGGATGGTCGACCGGGTCAACGCGAAGCGACGCGATTCCTGCTCACCGTCGCGGAACACGTCGACCGTAACCTCAGTGCCGGGGGTGCCCCGCATGCGGCTGACCGCGTCATTAATGTTGCCGTCTGCAATCCGCACATCATCGACCGATATCACGACATCGCCCGGCAGGATCCCGGCTTGTTCGGCGGGGGTCCCGTCTATTGGCGCAATAACCGTTACCCTGCCATCGTCGACCGTAACATCGAGACCGACGCCTGCGTAGCTGCCTGCTGCGCTGATCTGGATCTCTGCGTACTCGGCAGAATTCAGGTAGCGCGAATGCTTGTCGAGCTCACCGAGGATGCCTTGGATCGCGCTCGCAACGAGCTGCTCCTCGTCGATTTCATCGACATACTCGCGTCGCACGTGGTCGATGACCTCAGCAAGAAGTCCGAGATCGGACACCTGACGAGTTCTGTTCGCGGCGGCAGCAGCGGCGTTGTGGCTGGCAAGCACGCCGCCACCGATGGACACGGTAAAACCTAGTACCGCGCCGACGACGACGACCAGAATGCATCTATGTTTCAGAGACATAGGTAAGCGAGGGCCCCTTTCGAGACGGCCTGTCACCTTAGCACAGCCCCCGCGCCGAAAGCATCAGGCCCGCGCCCCAGGATGCACAGCGGCGAGGCGCCGCCGGCAGCTAAGGCGGCTGGGGCTCGGCCCGCCTCATCCAGGCACGCGGGTCTACTGGCTCACCGTCCTTTCGAATCTCGAAGTACAGCGCCGTCTGCGCCTCTCCGCCCGAATCTCCGACCTGCGCGATCACCTCACCCGGCGCCACCCAGTCGCCCACCTCTTTGAGCAGCGCTTCGTTATGACCGTAAAGGCTCATGAAGTCCTCGCCGTGATCGACGATCACAAGCAAACCGAGGCCCACAAACCAATCCGAGTACACAACTCGCCCGTGATAGATCGACCGCACCGGTGCCCCCGCCGGCGCACCGACCTGCACGCCCTGCCAGCGAAGCTGCGAGCCGGCGCGAACTTCGCCGTAGCGACTGAGGAGATGACCGGTGACGGGCCACGGCAAGCTACCGCGCGCTTTCGAGAACGGCTCCTGGGAATCGACCGGGAATTCCGCAAGCGCTACCTTAAGCTCTTGCACCAGCTCGGTCAGACGCTGCTCCTCGCTGCGCAAGCGTTGGATCTCCTCCTCCTCGGTGCCGATCGTCGCATCGAGCTCGCTTACAGCTTGCTCGCGCTGCGTGCGCAGATCTTCCAGCGCATCAAGCTCGCGCTGCTGCTCCCGCTCAAGAGACGCAAGCTCACGCGCGGCGCTCTCTGTTGCCGCGGCGAGTTCCGCGAGCACGCCAAGCTCGCGAGACACGTTATCGATGCGTACGCTGCGGGCTCGATTGAGGTAGTCGTAGTAGGCCATCATGCGGCCCAGGCGCGCGGGCTCCTCCTGGTTGAGCATCAGCTTTAGCGCCTCCTGATGGCCGGTCAGGAAGCTGATCCGCACCTGGCTGGCGAGCGCCTCGCGCTCCGTGGCCAGGCGCTCATTCGCCTGCCGCGTCTGATCGGCAAGCTCGCGACCATGCCGCCGCTGGTCGTCGAGCCTGCCGCGCACACCGCGCAGCGATTCGGCTGCTGCGGCGCTGGCTGTCTCCGCCTGCTTTAGATCCGCGTACCGGCTTTCCAAGGCAGCGTGGTTTTTCTCGAGCCGCCGCTGCAGAGTCTCGATTTGCTCGCGAACAGCGCCCAGGGCCCGCTCCTCCTGAATCTGAGCAAAGGCAAGGGTAGTGGCGATCAGCAAGGCGCCGAGCAGCGCCGTGGCGCCGCCGATCGAGCAATGACTGGAGGCTATATTCACTGGAGCGCCAGTCTATCCCGACGTCGCCTCAGCGCAAGCGCAGGCCCCTGCTATAATCGCCAGCCAACGCGGCCGGTGCCGGGAGCAAGTTATGGAACAACTGGCGGAGTTCGCCGGCAATCATGTCCTTCTCGTGGCAGGGCTGATCGGCTCATTTGGCCTCGCGGCCGCTTACGAGCTGCGTCAGCGAGCGCACGGGGTCACGCAGGTTTCGCCAGGCGACGCGGTCAAGCTCATCAACAAGTCCGCGCTCGTTATCGATGTACGATCGCCCGAAGCCTACGGCAGCGGCCACATCGTGAACGCCCGTAACCTCACCGTGGCAGACCTCGAGAAGGACCCGGACGCGATCAAGAAAAATAAGGGCAAGATTGTGCTCGTTGTGTGCGATAGCGGCATGCAGGCCGGCAAAGCCGCAAACCTGCTCCGCAAGGCGGGCTATGAGAACACCTTCAGTTTACGCGGCGGTATTGGCGCGTGGCGAACAGAGAATCTCCCGCTGGCCAAGTGAATTCAAGCGGATACCCCGCGGAGCACGTTTCGCGGCCGAGCTTGGGATCGCATGGTGAAGGCTAGACCGCTATCATGAATTAAGCGGTGGACCCGCGCCGCTCTTGGGCGGAACGCAGGCCTCCCGCACGGCGACGAGCCCCACCGGCTCGTTTTGGAAAACATCGCTAGGACCGTTATGGCAGAAGAAACACAGACCACACCGAGCAAGCAGCTGCTGCTGCAAAAAATCTACATCAAGGATCTCTCCTTCGAGTCGCCACGGGCACCCGATGTGTTCTCCAAGGACGCGACGCCTCAGACCCAACTGAATATTCGCTCTAACGCGCGTGATCTCGGCCAGGATACCCAGGAAGTCACGTTGACCCTGACGATCGAAGCCAAGGACCAGGAGAACACGCTGTTTCTGATCGAACTCGTGCAGGCCGGTATTTTCCTTGTCAAAGGCTATACGGACGAGGAGCGGCACATGCTCACCGGCAGCTACTGCCCTGGATCGCTGTATCCATTCGCACGTGAGGCGATAGCCGATATCGTCACACGCGGCGGTTTCCCGCAGCTACTTCTGCAACCGATCAACTTCGACGCGCTATACGGACAGGCGATGCGTGACCGGGCTCAGGGCGGAAACGGCGGCGAGCCGACGGCTCAGCCTGAGGAAGCGCATTGACCGACCCTTCCCGATCGGAGCGACAATCAGATTCCGAGTCCGGCTGATATGAGCCGTCGCATGGCCGTGCTTGGCTCTGGATCATGGGGCACGGCGCTGGCCATACAGTTTGCGCGCGCCGGTCGGGACACGATCATGTGGGGCATCGAGACGGACGAGATCGCCTCGATGGCTAAGGCCCGTTGCAACAAGACCTATCTGCCGAGCGCCCCGTTTCCCGACCGCCTCGAGGTCACCACAGACCTAGATGCCGCACTAGCCGGCGCCGAAGACGTGCTCGTCGTCGTGCCAAGCCACGCGTTCCGAGAAACCCTGCAGCGGCTCGCCGGCGCCGCGAAGCAGATTCAGCATCTAGCATGGGCTACGAAGGGCTTTGAAACCGAAACGGGCTTGCTACCTCATCAGGTCGCCGAGCAAGTGCTCGGCGAGTCCATCCCGACGGCCGTTCTGTCGGGTCCGACATTCGCCGCAGAGGTTGGTATCGGCCTACCGAGCGCAATGGTAATCGCATCTGCCGACGCAGCCTTTGCGTTGCGCCTCGCCGAGGCAATCACAACCGACAACTTTCGCGCCTACACCTCGACTGACATTACCGGGGTCGAAGTCGGCGGCGCAACGAAGAACGTGCTTGCCATCGGTGCCGGCATATCCGACGGTCTCGGCTTCGGCGCCAACACGCGCATTGCGCTGATAACCCGAGGCCTAGTGGAGATGACCCGACTCGGCGTCGCGCTCGGCGCGAAAAAGGACACGTTCATGGGCCTGTCCGGCATGGGCGATCTCGTGCTGACTTGCACCGATGACCAGTCTAGGAACCGGCGCTTCGGACTCGCTCTCGGTAGAGGCGCGAACGTCGAGCAAGCACGCGGGACAATCGGGCAAGTCGTCGAGGGCTACTACGCTGCCATTGCGGTGCACCGCGTCGCCAAGCGCTTGCAGGTCCCCATGCCGATCGTCGAGGAGATCTACAGGGTCGTCTACGCGTCCGCGAGTCCACAGGAAGCCGTCATTGCGCTGATGCGCCGGCCGATTTCGCCCGAGTGATTATGCTCGGCTGGGCTCAGAAGCCCCCACTCCAGCCGATCTGACGCCAGGCCTCATAGAGCACGACGGCGGCCGCGTTGGAAAGATTCAAGCTGCGATTACCCGCACGCATCGGTATTCGCAGCACGGCGGCACTCCCGAGCGACGCTAGGACGGCGTCCGGCAAGCCGCGCGTCTCTGGCCCGAAAAGGAACGCGTCGCCCGCCGCAAAGCGCTCGTCGTATAGCGATCGTTGGCCTTTGGTACTCAATGCGAACACACGCTTCGCCTTTATTGCCGCGAGGCAGCTCTGGAGATTCTCATGCTCGTTGACGCAGGCGAGCTCGCGGTAGTCGAGGCCGGCGCGCTTAACACGCGGCTCATCGAGCTGGAAGCCTAGAGGATGGACCAGATGCAGGCTAGCGCCCACATTGGCACATAGACGAATGATGTTGCCAGTGTTCGGCGGAATCTCCGGCTCGAAGAGTATCAACGATAACACGGCCCGCTCGTCTCCCAGTCACTGTCGCGATCATCCTAGCACCACCGCACACCGGGCTGACTATGGCCCTCGTTGGCTCCGTCCGACATAATGATCGGCGCCCGATGCAGAGCCGACCGCCATGAACGATGCCCTCGCAACCACATTCTGCGGTCTGCACCTGTCCTCACCGATCGTGTTGCTCTCCGGCTGTGTCGGCTTCGGCGAGGAGTACACGCGCGTGGAGGGTTTCTCCAACCGCGATGCCGGCGCGATCGTGCTCAAGGGTACGTACCTGGAGCCGCGGCTCGGCAACCCACCGCATCGGATCTGGGAAACGCCGGCAGGCATGCTCAACGCGATCGGCTTGCAGAATCCGGGGGCCGACACCGTTATCCGTGAGATCCTGCCGCGACTGGACTTTAGCGAGACGCGATTCTTTGCCAACGTCTGCGGCTCGACGGTCGACGAATACGCGGAGGTCACACGACGTTACGACGACTCGCCGATCGATGCTATGGAGATCAACATTTCTTGCCCGAACGTGCGTCACGGCGGTGTCGAGTTCGGCAACAACGCGGAGATGTCGGCACGCGTCGTGGCTGCCTGTCGCGCGGCAACGGCCAAGCCGATCATTGCCAAGCTGTCGCCGAACCAGACCGACATTCGCGCCAACGCCCGCGCCTGCATGGATGCGGGTGCCGACGCCCTGTCGGTGATCAACACGGTAATGGGCATGGCAATCGACGTCGACTCGCAGGAGCCGATACTCGGCAATCGCAGTGGCGGGCTTTCCGGTCCGGCGATCCGCCCGATCGCGTTGCTCAAAGTGCATCAGGTTTATCAAGAGGCCGGCCCGCGCGGAATCCCGATTATCGGCCAGGGCGGTATCCAGTCCGCCCACGACGCGATCCAGTTCATACTGGCCGGCGCCACAGTCGTCGGAATTGGGACGGCCTTGTTCTACGACCCGCTCGCCGCACAGAAAGTCAGTGCCGGAATAGCCGAGCACCTGCATCAACGGGGACTCAGCACGGTCTCCGAGCTCGTCGGCCGGCTCAAGGCCGGCTGACGCCGACACTAGCCGAGCTGGGCAGGACGCTCAACGCATGTGTAGCTCTATGACGTCGCCGTCGCGCAGCACGTGCTCCGGGCCGACCTGCTGACCGTCGAACACACCACTTCCCCAGGCACGCGCGTAGCGCAATGAGCCCGCGATGTCCTTGTGCACGAGCCGGGCGACATCGAGCACGGTCTGGCCGGCGCGAAGCGTGAATGGTCGATCCATCGCCGCGGGCTTGCCGGGTGCCTTCGTGTACACGCGCACGAGCTGGAGGCCCCTAAACAGAAATGCCCCAATATCCGCGAGCCCCTTGCCCGTTAAAACGGATACCGCGATTGCGGGGAAACTGACTCCAGCGAGCTCTTTGAGCACTGCGATTGCTTCCGGATCGGGATCGAGATCGGATTTGTTCGCGACTAATAGAGTCGGCAGATGAATCCTGAAGGGATCGAGCTCGTCCGAGCCCTCGCGCTCGGCCCCCGGGTCGTCCAGGCCGGGCCAGCGCCTCGTCAGCGTGATTTTCTTCTCGTCGAGGCGGGCAATAATGGCAGGCAGCTGCTCCGTGCAAGCCGGGTCGGAAATGTCCACGACGAACAATGCCGCATCAGCAGGCTGCAGCGCATTAATGTACCAGGCCTCCAGATAGTCCTCACTCACCGGCGGCAGATCGACGAGCTGAAAATGAATGTCCTCGAACGGCAGCATTCCCGGCAGCGGCTCATGCGTCGTATGCGGGTACGGGCCGATATCCGCTCTCGAGCCCGTCAATTCCGCGTGCAGGCTCGACTTGCCAGAGTTCGGCGAGCCAATCAACGCGATCTGGGCTGCGCCTTCCGGCCGCACCGAGTGAACCGGACCCACACGTATCGCCCCTTTCTTCGGGCCCGAAAGCTCGTCCGTCAGTTGCTTAATACGGCTCTTAATGTCGGCCTGCAGATGCTCCGTGCCTTTGTGCTTCGGAATCGTGCGGAGCATTTCCTTCAAGCACGCGAGTCGCTCGACGTCGTCGCGCGCCGCGCGGAACGCGAGCTCTGCTTTTTTGTATTCCGGGCTGAGATTCGCTGGCATAGCTGTCTGTTGAAGTATTATGCCTGAGCGTAACTGGCACCGACTTGCCCGCCCTCGGGGACTCGTGTATCAGGGCTGCAGAAATCGTGAGCGGACCTCGCCCCATTGAATATTCATCCGACAGCAATCATCTCCGATCAGGCCCAGATCTCGCCCAAAGCCTCGGTAGGCCCGTATTGCGTTATCACCGGCAAGGTGACCATCGGCGCCGGCACGTTCGTCGAGGCGCATACGCGGATCGGCAGCAAGTTCGGCGAAGTGATCATCGGTGAGGACAACTTTATCCAAGGCGGTGCAGCGCTTGGCGGGCCACCGCAGGACTGGTCCTATGACGAGGACGCCAACACGCGGCTGGAGATCGGTAACCATAACCGCATCGGCGAGAACGTGACGGTCCATTTGGGCACGACCAAGGACGAGGGCGTCACGCGCATCGGCAATCACACATTCCTGATGGGCTACAGCCATGTCGCCCACGACTGCCAGGTTCGCGACCGTGCGGTGTTAATCAATCTCGCGCACGTCGGCGGCCATGTCATCGTCGAAGAAGGCGCTGTAGTCGGCGGCATGGCCGGGGTCACTCAATTCGTGCGGCTGGGCGCATTGAGTTTTCTCGCGATCGGCGCAATGGTTAATAAGGACATCCTGCCTTACACCATTGCCGAAGGCCACTGGGCAGTGCCCAAGGCGACGAACAAGGTCGGACTGCGCCGCGCCGGCCACAGCACAGCCGAGATCCGCGAGATCGACCGTGCGGTGCGCATCATGATCGATCGCTCCCTCACCATTGACGAGGCCATCGGTCGTATTCGCGCGCTCGGCAGCACCAGTGCAGCGGTCGCGCATCTCGTCGAGTTCGTCGCGGCTTCCAAGCGAGGCCTGGCACGACCGTGAAAGCTCCTGCATCGGCTTGTGCGCTGCGCGTCGCGGTGATTGGCGTAGGTTATCTAGGCCGCATCCACGCGCAGAAGTATCTCGAAATTCCAGAGGTCACGCTGGTGGGTGTCAGCGACAATCGTGTCGATACGGGTCGCGAGATTGCCGCCTCATGCGGCGTGGAGTTTTTCGAAGACCCACGCGCGCTGCTGGGGCGAATCGACGCCGTCACGATTGCGACGAGCACGCCGGCTCACTACGAGATCGCGAAATTATTTCTCCAGCATGACGTTCACGTTTTCGTCGAAAAACCGCTGACGACGACGAGCGCAGAGGCGCAGGAGCTGACGGCGTATGCTGAGCGCACGGGCTTGAAGCTGCAGGTTGGCCATGTCGAGCGATTTAACCCGGCACTGCTGTCGGCTCGAGATAAGCTCGGCGCCGTCCGATTCATCGAATGCCATCGGCTCGCACCGTTCAAGGCGCGCGGCGCTGATGTCGACGTCGTTCTGGATCTCATGATCCATGACCTCGACGTCATCCTGTCCCTGATCGACGGCCAGCCGACTACCGTCTCTGCCGTAGGAATATGCGTGTTGACTGATAATGTCGATATCGCCAATGCACGCATCGAGTTCGATACCGGAGCGATCGCCAATGTGACCGCATCGAGAGTTTCCATGAGCGCGCAACGCAAGTTTCGCGTGTTTCAGCGTAATCAGTATCTGTCGATCGACTTCGGCAACGGGGAAGTACAGCTCGTAACTCATGCAGCGGGATCGCTGGCTGATTCCAGCAGCTTGAAGGAGCAGCGCTGGAATCTGGAGAAGGGCGACGCCTTGCTTGCGGAGGTAAAGGCCTTCGTGAAGTCGATTCGCGACGATGAGCCCTGTGTCGTTGGTGGCCGCGACGGAGTCGCCGCCTTGAGGCTCGCCGAAAGTATTCTTGCCGAGATCAAGCGCCGCGAGTTTTCCAGCTGAACGAGCAGCTCCCGGCGGAGCGTCGTTCCAAACGGGCCAGAACCCGTCCAGCGCTAATCAGAGTCCCTCACCCTCGTAGCGGTCGTCGAAGCCGAGCTCTTTGAGCTTGCGCGTCAGCGTATTGCGGCCCCAACCGAGCAGCTTCGCGGCCTGCAGGCGCTTGCCATGCGACCGGCGCATGGCAGCCTCGATCAGGGTTCGCTCGAATGCCGGCCGCGCCTCCTCAAGCAGCGGCTTGCGCTGGTCAGTAGCGAGCTTTCCTGCGGCCCATCGCGCCAGCCCGGACGTCCACTCCGAACTGCCGGAGGAGCCGCTCGCCGTGCCACCGAGTTCCGGCGGCAGATCATAGGCGGTGATCTCCCGCCCTGCGGCAGTGACCGTGAGACGCCGGCACAGGTTCACGAGCTCGCGCACGTTGCCAGGCCAGTCATAGTTGACGAAGATCTGCGCGGCTTCGGTCGTCAACGCCTTTGGAACGAGGGATAGCTCCTCGGCAGCTTGGCTCAAATAGAAGCGCGTCAGCTCCAAGATATCCTCGCGTCTCGCGCGCAGCGGCGGCACCTCGATACGCATCACGTTTAGGCGGTGAAAGAGATCCTCGCGAAATCGGCCGGCTTCGACGGCACGCGCGAGTTCTTGATGTGTTGCTGCGATGACCCTGACGTCGACTTTGATTGTCTGTTGACCGCCGACGCGAAAAAACTCGTTCTCTGCGAGCACGCGCAACAACCGAGTCTGCAGTGCCGGCGACATGTCGCCGATCTCGTCAAGAAACAGCGTGCCGCCGTCAGCCTGCTCGAAACGCCCGATACGTCGCTGATCGGCACCGGTGAAGGCACCTTTCTCATGACCGAACAGCTCCGATTCCAACAGCTCTGCGGCGATCGCCGATGTGTTCAGGGCGACGAAAGCGTTCGCAGCCCGCGGTGAATTCTCATGCAGGGCACGCGCGACAAGCTCCTTACCCGTGCCCGACTCGCCAGTGATCAACACGGTCATGCTGGTCTTCGACAGGCGGCCGATCGCGCGAAATACCTCCTGCATTGCCGGCGCCTGACCAATGATGGACTTCGGCTTATTCGGCGTTAGCCCGATAGCACTCGGAACACGCGCCTGCGATGCTCGCGATACGAGCTCCACGGCTTCGTCGATATCGAACGGCTTGGGCAGATACTCGAACGCGCCGCCTTTGTAGGCCGCCACAGCGCTGTCGAGGTCCGAATGGGCGGTCATCACGATGACCGGCAGGTCCGGCTCTCGATCCGCGAGCGTCTCCAGCAGCTCCAGGCCGCTGATCTCAGGCATGCGAATGTCAGTCACGAGCACGTCCGGGCGGGCCTTATCCAGGGCCGCGAGAAACTTCGCCGCAGAGTCGAAGGAGCGCGGGAGCATGTGCGCCTGCTTGAGTGCCTGCTCCAGCACCCAGCGCACCGACTCATCGTCGTCAACGATCCAGACTGTTATACCCGTTGTGATCACGACGACCTGGCTTGGGATTGCGCGGACTTGACCGGCAATCGAATATAAAACGTCGTCGCGCCAGGACGGCTCGTGAACTCGATCAGGCCGCCATTGCGGCTGACGAGATCCTGAGCGATCGTCAAACCCAGCCCCGTGCCGGTGGTCTTACCGGTGACGAGCGGATAGAACACCGTGTCCTTGAGCTCATCGGGAATACCCGGGCCGTCATCTTCGAGCTCGATCGATAGAACCAGCCGGTAACGCTTGCCGGCAAGCGTATAGTTAGAAAGCGCTCGCGTGCGAAATATCAGCTGTCCATCGGCGCCCCCGATTGCCTGCAGCGCATTGCGCGCGACGTTCAGCAGTGCCTGGATCAACTGATCTCGGTCGACCACTGTCGGCGGCAGGCTCGGATCATAGTCGCGAATGACCTTGACCGTCGCCGGCTTCTCGGCTTCGATGAGCTTACTGACATGCTCCGTGACTTCATGCAAATTGGTCGAAGCGGGTCGTGGCTTGCCACCGGCCCTTAGGATCCCATCGACGAGCGCCGCGAGCCGGTCTGCTTCTTCTATGATTACCTTGGTGTAGGCCTTCAGATCAGCACTCGGTAGCTGCCGCTCTAGCAGCTGGGCCGCGCCGCGCAGGCCGCCGAGTGGATTCTTAACCTCGTGCGCGAGCTGGCGGATGATCCGGCGGCTGAGTCGCTGCTGCGCAATTAGGTCCTCCTCACGCCGCAGCTGCCGGTCTACCTGCGTATCGAACAGCTCGAGCAACAAGTGTTCGGGTTGGCAATCGAGTAATCCGACGCGGCAGTCGAGCAAGATCTCGCGGTCGCCCACTCGGGCGGCGAGTTCCCGGCAGCCGTAGGTCATGCCGCTGTCGAGCGCCTTCGAGCACAGACCGACGAGTTCCTCGGGCGGCAGCACGAGGTCGCCGAGGGGCCGCCCTAGCGCCTGTCGGTAGCTAGCGCCGAGCAGAGTCTCGGCTGCGCCGTTGAGAAAGACGACGCGCAGATCGCGGCCGAGGACGACGACGGCCGTCGTCAACCCCTGCAGAATCTGGTCATCGCTAGGTCCGGCGATTTTTTTCGACAGGCGAGATAGCGCTGGCGGAGATTGGTCAGAGCCAGCGCCCGCTGAAGCGGTGCTGGCCAGCAGGCGGCTGGAGCTAGCAGTGTGGCCGTTCGATGCTGTTACGGACGCGCGCGCGGATTGGCATTCGGATTGTTGGGATTGAGGATGGTCGTCTGCTGAATCATGAACAAGACGGGCAACGATCGCAGTATCTCGCGGCCGGCCGCATCGAGCACCACAGCCTGCAGAGTGTGGGATCCACGGAACACGTCGGTCAATTGAAACTCGTTCGAGATCGCGCGGACATCGATGAGGTTCTCGTCGAGATACGCGCCCAGATGATGTCCCGGTTGCAGCTCGGGCTGCAGGTCGACCTCCACATCGAGCACCGAGCCGGTATTCCACAGGGTCTCTTGCTGAGAGGGCCGGAGCACGTTGAAACGCGTATAGGCCTGGACTGGCTCCTCGCCCGGCAGCTCTTCGGTCTGGCTGGCCGCGTCGGCAGCGCTCTGGGTCGGCGCAGAATAACCCTGCGCCCCCCTGAGGCGAACCTCCGTCGCCCCCGGGGTGGGTCGGTCGGAATAGTGCACCTGCCCGTTCGCGTCGGTCCAGCGGTAGGCCTGCTGTCCAAACGCGTGAGCACAGAGCAAACTTCCGAGTAACAACCAACGTCGCATTCTCCTAGCTTAGCGTCAAGATTCGATCAGTGCCAAGGACTGGAGCGGTTTTTTGAGAACCCCGCCCCAATCCTGGCTAGTTAACAAAACCCACGCAGCAGCAAGGTCTATAGGCTGTAGTAGAGCTCGAACTCGACCGGGTGCGTAGTCATCCGCACCCGCGTAACGTCGGCCATCTTCAGCCCGATGTACGCATCGATGAGATCGTCAGAGAACACGTCGCCAGCCTTGAGGAACGCGCGGTCGTCGCTGAGCGCATTGAGCGCCTGCTCGAGCGAGAAGCAGACCTGCGGCAGGCCCGCCTCTTCCTCAGGCTCCAGGTCATAAAGGTCTTTGTCCATCGCGTCGCCCGGATGGATCTTGTTCTGGATCCCGTCGAGACCGGCCATGAGCATCGCGGCGAAGGCGAAGTAGGGGTTAGCAGTAGAGTCGGGGAAACGGACCTCGATACGGCGGGCTTTTGGACTAGACACCCAAGGGATTCGGATCGAGGCCGACCGGTTGCGCGCCGAATAGGCGAGGATAACCGGCGCCTCGAAGCCCGGGACTAAACGCTTGTAGCTATTCGTCGCGGCGTTGGTAAACGCATTAATCGCCTTAGCGTGCTTGATAATTCCGCCGATGTAGTACAAGGCCATCTCGGACAAGCCACCATAGCTGTCGCCGCTGAACAGGTTCTTCCCGTCCTTGGCAAGAGACTGGTGCACGTGCATGCCGTTGCCATTGTCGCCGACGAGCGGCTTGGGCATGAAAGTCGCAGTCTTGCCGTAAGAGTGCGCGACGTTCATCACGACGTATTTTAGAATCTGTACCTCATCGCCCTTGTTGACGAGGGTGCCGAACTTCACGCCAATCTCGGCCTGTCCGGCGGTTGCGACCTCGTGGTGGTGCACCTCGGTGACGAGCCCCATCTCCTCGAGCGCCATGCACATTGCCGAGCGGATATCGTGCTGGGAATCCACCGGCGGAACCGGAAAGTAGCCGCCCTTGGGACCCGGCCTGTGGCCGATGTTGCCGGTCTCGTACTCCTTACCGGAGTGCCAATGCGCCTCGGAAGACTCGATCGCGTAATGTGAGCCTTGGATACTAGAGGCCCAGCGAACGTCGTCGAAGATGAAAAACTCGTTTTCCGGACCGAAGAATGCGGTATCGGCAATGCCGGTCGAACGCATGTAGGCTTCCGCACGCTTTGCGGTGGACCGGGGATCGCGAGTGTACCCTTGCATCGTGTCTGGCTCGATGACGTCGCAGCGCAGATTCATCGTGGTCTCTTCGGAGAAGATATCGATGACCGCCGTCGGGCAGTCCGGCATCAGAATCATGTCCGACTCATTGATGCCCTTCCATCCGGAGATGGATGAGCCGTCGAACATCTTGCCGTCCTCGAAGAAACCGTCATCGATCTGGTGGCTCGGGACAGTGACGTGCTGCTCCTTGCCGCGTGTGTCTGTAAAGCGGAGATCGACGAACTTGACGTCTTTCTCTTTCATAAATTTCAAAATGTCCGCAGGCGACATGAGAGTTCCTCCATTAGCTGGCTATCTGTTATCGAGGTCGGCTTCACGTTGCGAAGCCGGCCATCCTTATCGAGCAGACCTTGGCCGGACCCAAGCCCCGGGCAAACTTGTTCTGAATACTCTAGGCTGGCTCCGGTTGTCGGGGTATTCAGTGCATTTCTAAATGCGAAAACTGTGCCAGCCGCGGCGCGCCTTCAAGACATTGTTTTAACTGGCATGACTCGCCTCGTTATAGTGCTCTATGCACAACAATAACGCAAGTGCCGTCTCGAGACGCACGATTATAGTGCTTAGCGATGCTTTGTAGGGCGCTCCGCGGCGCGCCCCTTTTTGCTGCGTTCGTCGTTATACTTGCGCGCTCCGCGTGGCCGCCGCCAGGAACAACGACATGGATTTGATGGAGAAGCTCGTCTCGCTCTGTAAGCGGCGCGGCTACATATTTCCGTCCAGCGAGATTTATGGGGGGCTCAACGGCTGCTGGGACTATGGCCCACTCGGCGTCGAGCTCAAACGCAACATCAAGAATGCCTGGTGGCAAGACATGATCAGCCACCACGACGAAACCGCAGCCCCGGGTTCGGCGCCTGGTAGCTTCGGCATGGTCGGTCTGGATTGCTCAATTCTCATGAATCCGACCGTATGGCAGGCCAGCGGTCACGTCGGCGGCTTCAATGATCCGATGGTCGACTGCCGCGAGACGAAGAGCCGGTACCGGGCCGACCAGCTCGTCGTCTACCGGCTGCTCGCCGCGGATTCAGTCCCGGCGACGCTCGCGGACGAGGAGCTGCTGTACGCCGCCCCGGGCGAGGTCGGCAAGACAGCCGAAGCCGATCTGATCCAGCCGCATCGTAAGCATGTGGAGAGCCTGCGCAAGAAACTCGGGGAGCTGCGCCTCGAGCCGGTCCTGGATGCCCTCTCGGACGCCTCGCTGCGCGCGCGCGTGCTCGCGCCCGGCGCAAAGGAACCGGGCTCGCTCACGGCACCGCGCGCCTTCAACCTGATGTTCAAGACGAATGTCGGGGCGATGGAGAATAACTCCAGCATTGCATACCTGCGCCCAGAGACAGCGCAGGGCATCTTCGTTAACTTCAAGAGCGTCTGCGACACGACCCGGGTGAGGGTCCCGTTCGGGATCGGGCAAATCGGCAAAGCCTTCAGAAACGAGATCAACCCGCGAAACTTTACGTTTCGCAGCCGGGAATTCGAGCAGATGGAAATCGAGTTCTTCTGCCGCCCCGAGGAAGCTGACGACTGGTACCGTTACTGGCGCGACCGGCGTTTTCAATGGTACATCGGTCTCGGGCTCTCGACCGAGCGCTTGCATTTGCGCGAACACGATCGCGACGAGCTTGCGCATTACGCGTCCGACTGCGCGGATGTCGAGTACGCGTTTCCATTCGGCCTCAGCGAGCTCGAAGGGATCGCCAACCGCACGGACTTCGATCTTCGCCAGCACATGGAGGCTAGCGGCAAGGATCTGCGTTACTTCGACGACCAGGAGCCCGATGCCGACAAGCGTCGGTATCTGCCCTACGTGATCGAACCTTCCGCCGGGGCGGATCGCGCGGCACTGGCGTTTCTCTGCGAGGCCTATTGCGAGGATGAGATCGGCGGAGAGACTCGGACAGTGCTCAAGCTGCATCCGCGGCTCGCGCCGATCAAGGTAGCTGTCTTCCCGCTCGTTAAGAAGGACGGTATGCCTGAACGAGCGCTGAGCCTGTATCGCGCACTGCGAACCCAGTTCAACGCATTCTATGACGAGAAAGGAGCCATCGGGCGACGCTATCGACGCCAGGACGAGGCCGGCACGCCTTACTGCGTCACGGTCGACGGCCAAACGGCCGACGACGGGACAGTCACGCTGCGCGAACGCGATAGCTGCGAGCAGCAGCGACTGCCAATAGACGCTATTGCCGCTTTCCTCGCCGCACGGATGAGCTAGGCTACCGCGCTCGCACAGCGTCGCTCTCGAGGATGTCCGCAACCCGCAAGTTCATCGTTCTCGACCGCGACGGCGTCATCAACTACGACTCCGACGACTACATCAAATCCGCTGACGAGTGGCGTCCGTTGCCTGGGAGCATCGACGCGATTGCGCGTTTGTGCGCGGCCGGTTATCGAGTCGCCGTCATATCCAATCAATCCGGTATCGGGCGCGGGCTCTTTGAAATATCGGCGCTCAAGTGCATCCATGCGAAGATGATAGCGAACATCGAGGCAGCCGGCGGGCAGCTTGCCGGAATCTATTACTGCCCGCATACACCAGACGATCGATGCGAGTGTCGCAAACCCAAGACCGGAATGCTGCGAGCGCTCGGCGCCGACCTTGCACTGTCGTCCTTCGAGGGCGTGCCGGTCATCGGTGACAAGGTCAGTGACCTGGAGCTCGCGCGCGCCGTCGGCGCGCGCGGCATCCTGGTACTAACAGGCAAAGGTGCTTGCGCCGCAGCTGCGCTGGGCGAAAAGGCGGACGCAGAAATCTATAAAGACCTCGCGGCGGCGGTGGAGGCGCTGTTGGCGCAGAGCCGCTCGTGAGCACCTTCCGCGAATGGGTCGGGTCGATGCTATTCACGGCCTATCTGTTTTTGTCCGTTCCTGTCTTTGCTTGCGGGGTCTTCGTGGCACCCTTGTTACCGATCGTCACGGCATATGCTGTTGCTAGAGTCTGGGCGGCTTCCGTTCTGGTCATGCTGAAGTTGCTGTGTAGGCTCGACTACCAGGTCGATGGACTCGAACATCTGCGTGGCGAGAATTGTGTGGTCTTGCTCAAGCATTCATCCGCCTGGGAAACCATTGCGCAGTTCGTGATCTTTCCTCGGCAGACCTGGGTAATGAAGCGGGAGCTGCTGTGGATGCCGATCCTCGGCTGGGTACTGTTGTTGTTGAAGCCCATCGCTATCAATCGCAAGGGCGGCCGCAACGCTGTCGAGCAGGTGCTGCGACAGGGGCAAGCTCGTCTTGGCGAGGGCTACTGGGTCATGATTTTTCCAGAAGGCACGCGCGTGGCCGTAGGTGAGAAGCGCCGCTATGGCATCAGCGGCGCGCTGCTTGCCACGACGACAGCACGCGACGTCATACCCGTAGCTCATAATGCCGGCTGGTACTGGCCGCGGCGTGGGCTGCGTAAGCGCGCCGGGACGATACGCATAGCGATCGGGCCGCGCATTCCAACGGCGGGTAAGCAAGCACGCGCTATCAACGCAGAGGTCGAAGCCTGGATCGACGCCAAACTCGGCCAGATCGACGCGATGCGTGACTAATCAGACATCGATGTTGGCCGCCGTTAGCGCGTTGCGCTCGATGAACTCCCGGCGCGGCTCGACGTGGTCGCCCATGAGCGTTGTAAAGATCTCGTCCGCCGCAATCGCGTCCTCGATTCGGACCTGCATGAGCCGGCGGGTTTGCGGATTGACGGTCGTCTCCCAGAGCTGCTCGGGGTTCATCTCTCCGAGACCTTTATAGCGCTGGATCGACTGTCCCTGCTTGGCTTGCTCCATGAGCCAGTCCATCGCGTCGGTAAAGGAAGCTACGTCGCGGCGCTCGCTACCGCGCGTGACGTACGCCCCGGTCTCGAGCAGATCTTTCAGCTCTGCGCCTATCTGGGCGATGCGCTGATACTCCGGGGATCGGAAGAAGCCCTGCGGCAGCGTCTTTTTTACTGCGCTCCCGTGGTGCTCGCGCTCGATCTGAATCTGCAAATCGCCTTCCAAGGATGTCACGAGCGTGACGTGATAGCGCGACGCGGAGCCGTTGAGGTGCAGGAGCGTGCGGTCTAGGTTCTCGCACCACTCGGCGAGCGCGGTCCGGTCTGCAAAGCTTGCGGCTGACAGCGAAGGCATCGTCATCATGGCCCGCAGCACGCGCTCATCGTAACGCTGGCCCCAACGATGGATGATCGCCTTTGCTTCGGTGTACTTCAGCGCCAGTTGCTCCAACGCAGAACCACTGATGGGCGGGGCCGCCGCGTTTACGTGCAACGCGGCATTGTCTATCGCGCTCGTCAGCAGGAGGCTATTAAGCTCGGCATCGTCTTTAACATAATATTCCTGCTTGCCCCGTTTGAGCTTGTACAGCGGCGGCTGCGCGATGTAGATGTGGCCGCGTTCGATGAGCTCGACCATCTGCCGATAAAAGAACGTCAGGAGCAATGTGCGAATATGCGAGCCATCGACATCGGCATCGGTCATGATGATGATGCGATGGTAGCGCAGTTTGTCGGGCTCGAAATCAGCGCGTCCGATTCCGCAGCCCAATGCGGTAATCAGCGTTCCGACCTCTGCCGATTGCAGCATCTTGTCGAACCGCGCCTTCTCGACGTTGAGGATCTTGCCCTTGAGCGGCAGGATCGCCTGCGTCCGCCGATCGCGGCCTTGCTTGGCCGAGCCTCCGGCCGAGTCACCCTCGACGAGGAACAGCTCCGACAACGCCGGGTCTTTTTCCTGACAATCCGCCAGCTTACCGGGGAGACCCGCCACGTCGAGTGCTCCCTTGCGGCGGGTCATCTCACGCGCCTTCCGCGCAGCCTCGCGCGCCCGCGCGGCTTCGATGGTCTTACCGACAATCGCCTTGGCCTCCGGCGGGTGCTCGAGCAGGAACTCCTCCAGGCGTGCCGCGACCGCAGATTCGACCACGCCTTTGACCTCGGATGAGACAAGTTTGTCTTTGGTCTGCGAGGAGAACTTCGGATCGGGGAGCTTCACGGACAGCACAGCCGTCAGGCCTTCACGAGCGTCGTCGCCGGAGGTAGTTACACGTTCCTTGCGCCCGATACCCTCGCGTTCGATATAGCTATTCAGTGTGCGTGTCAGCGCGGCGCGAAATCCGGCGAGATGGGTGCCGCCATCGCGCTGCGGAATGTTATTGGTGTAGCAAAAGGCGCCTTCCTGATAGCCATCGTTCCACTGCATCGCCAGCTCAATCTGCACGTCGCCGCGCGTTTCCTGGAAATAGACGATGGACGGGTGAATCGGCGTTTTATTGCGATTGAGGTGCTCGACGAAGGCGCGAATGCCGCCCTCGAACTCGAACTCGTCGTGACGATCATCGCGCTCATCCAACAGGCTTATACGGACGCCCGAGTTCAGGAAGGACAGCTCCCGCAGCCGCTTTGCGAGGATGTCATAGTCGAACTCGATGTTCGAGAAGACCTCCGAGCTCGGCTTAAAGCGGATCGTCGTACCGGTCGCGTCGGTCTGTGCAATGGCCCCGAGAGGCTCCACGGGTTCGCCGAGCCTATAGTCCTGCCGGTAGCGCTGGCCATCACGCTGTATCATGAGCTCCAGCGTCTCGGACAGCGCGTTGACAACGGACACGCCCACGCCATGCAGACCGCCGGAAACCTTGTAAGAGTTGTCGTCGAACTTACCGCCGGCGTGCAGCACCGTCATGATGACCTCCGCCGCAGATCGCCCTTCTTCAGGGTGAATGTCGACGGGTATGCCGCGACCGTTGTCGCTGACTGTCACAGACTCATCGGCATGGATCGTAACGGAGATCGTGTTGCAGTGACCCGCTAGCGCTTCGTCGATCGAGTTGTCGACGACTTCGAAAACCATGTGGTGTAGTCCCGAGCCGTCATCGGTATCACCGATATACATCCCGGGACGCTTGCGGACAGCGTCTAGGCCTTTTAAGACCTTGATATTACTAGAAGTATAGTCGTCTTGAGCCATAATTAAGGCTGCCTTTAGCAAAACCGGTTAATTATAACACCGACCTGACCTGGCCTCGTTCCACGTGGAACACCGGGAATCCGGCGTCTGGCGGCAGCGCGGCCGTTGATAGGCCCGTCAAAATAAGCTGTGCTGGCAAGCTCTCCAATACTCGCATGAGGCTGCTAAAGGCCTCACTATCGAGCTCCGCGGCAGGATCGTCGACTAGCAACACACCGCCATCCCCGTGCTCGCCCGCAAAAACACGCACCTGGCTCAGAATTAGGGCCGCCGCTACGAGCTTCTGCTGACCGCGTGACGCTTCCTCTCGAACGCCGTGATCGTCCATCACGATACCGAGATCGGCACGATGCGGGCCGACCTGCGTTGCACCCAGACCTCGATCGCGCTGCTGAGATGCCCGAAGCGCTTCCGCCAGACTAAGGCCAGCTGACCAGCCTCGCCGGTAGCTGAGCACCAATCGCCGTCCAGTGAGCGTTGCTCCAATCTCCGCTACGACGGGCCCGAGGTGGTCAAAATACCGGGAACGAGCACCATCGACTGCCGCCCCGGCCTCGACGAAGGCCGTATCCCAGGCCGCCGTTCCCTGTCCCTGCTTCAGTGCTGCGTTGCGTTGCCCCAGGACGCGTCGGTACCGACGCCAAGCCTCCAAAAACCCCTGTTCCACGTGGAACACACCCCAATCCAGAAATCGGCGCCGTTTGCTCGGCCCCCCCTCGATCAATTGGTGGCTTGTCGGCTCGATGACATGCACAGGCAATGTCCGCGCGAGCTCAGCGATACCAACGGCGCTGCTGCCATCGAGTCGCGTCTCAAGACCCGCGGCACTGAGCTTGACGCCGAGCCGATGCCGGTGCGCCGTGACCGTGGATTCACCGTAGACGGTTAAGCCCTCCTGGCCATGTCGGATGAGGCGCTTGTTCTGGCGGGTCCGGAAAGATCTACCGCGACCAAGAAGGTATATGGCCTCGAGCAGGCTCGTCTTACCGGCACCATTCTGGCCGAAAACGTAGTTGCGGTGTTTGCTTAGACCGAGCTCTGCCTGCTCTATGCAGCGAAAGTTCTCGATGCGTACCAGCTCAAGCGGCACGTTGGTTGATCGACCCTCTGAGGGGCCTATAACCGCATTGGCATCACGACAAAGCGGCTTTCCTGCTCCCCTGGCGCTTTTATTAGACAGCTGGCATTCGGATCGCTGAGCGCAAGCTCGACTTCGTCCGAGTCCACGGCGCTGAGGGCGTCGAGTAAGTAATTGACGTTGAAACCAATTTCCATGACCTCGCCGCCATACACAACTTCCAGCTCCTCCTCTGCCTCCTCCTGCTCGGGGTTATTCGCCTGCATCGTAATCTTGTTCTCGTCGAGCGCGAGTCTCACACCCCGGTACTTCTCATTCGACAGGATAGCCGCCCTCTGTAATCCGGCTCGCAGCGACGTTCGGTCAGCCTGCACGACGTTCCCCGGGTCTTTTGGTACGACCCGCTCGTAGTCCGGGAAGCGGCCATCGATAAGCTTCGATGTGAACCGTATCTGATCCGTTTCAACTCGCAGATGGTTCGCGCCGATGGTCACGGTCACGGGACCTTCCCCATCGATCAGTCGAAGCAACTCCAAGACGCCCTTGCGCGGCACGATCACCTGCGTGCCGCGGCCTGCCGACTCCTGCAGGGTTATTTCAGACAGCGCCAGACGATGCCCATCCGTAGCCACCGCGCGCAACGTATTTCCATCGGTCTCCAACATGAGCCCGTTCAAGTAGTAACGAACATCCTGCTGCGCCATGGAGAATTGGGTCTTCTCGAGCAAGCGTTTGAGCCCCTGTCGGTCGATTGTCAGGCTCTGCTGCACAGCAACCTCGTCAACCGTTGGAAAATCAGCCGCTCGAAGGGTAGTGAGCGTGAACCGACTACGTCCAGCCTTCAATGTCGCCTTGCCGCCGCTCAACGACAGCTCGACAAGCGCCCCCTCTGGTAGGGCGCGGCAGATATCGTAGAGCTTGCGACCCGGCACCGTGATCTCCCCCGGCACCGCTACGTCAACCTCCGCCTCGGCCCTGAGCTCCACCTCCAGATCCGTGGCTGTCAGCATTACCTTGCCGTTTTGTGCAGCCAACAGCACGTGTCCTAGGATCGGCATCGTCTGGCGCCGTTCGACAACACCGATGACCGCACTGAGCGGCTTGAGGATTGTTTCCCGTGTAGCGCTGAACTTCATGTCGCTCTGTACCTATTGGATATATTAGATATATGTATTAAAGAGAATCTACTATTATTATTAGACTAGGCCTCATCTGGGGAAAAGCCAATAATATATATATAAATCAGTGACTTAAAGAATTCATAAGACGGCGTTCAACCACGCCGCCAAGCTGGGGATAACATGTGTGTCATTTCGGCCTGCATTATCATCCACAGCTTATCCCCATCACCCCGTCAAGGTTCTGAACAGGTTCTTGTAGTCCTCGAGCACCCGCGTTTCGGTCTCCCGCAGCAGCTTTACGCGGCGGCAAGCATGGAGGACGGTCGTATGATCCCGGCCGCCGAAGGCGTCGCCAATTTCTGGCAGGCTGTGCGTCGTGAGCTCTTTCGCCAGCGCCATCGCTATTTGCCGTGGCCGGGTAATCGATCGGTTACGACGCTTGGAGAGCAGGTCGGCAACCCTGATCTTGAAGTATTCGGCAACGGTTTTCTGAATGTTGCTGATCGTGACCAGCTTGTCCTGGGCGGCTAACAGATCGCGCAGAGCGTCCTTGGTAAATTCGAGGGTAATCGGCTGGCCCGTGAAGCGTGAATTGGCGATAACTCGCCGAAGCGCCCCTTCAAGCTCCCGCACGTTCGATCGAATACGTTTGGCGATGAAGAATGCGACCTCGTCCGGCAGAAAGTGCCCTTCGGCGGACGCTTTGCTCATCAGGATCGCGACACTGGTCTCCAGCTCCGGTGGTTCGATGGCCACGGTCAGGCCCCACCCGAACCGTGATTTAAGACGTTCCTCGAGCCCAGAGACTTCTTTGGGGTAGCGGTCACAGGTCAGGATGATTTGCCGCTGACCTTCTAGTAAAGCATTGAAAGTATGAAAGAATTCTTCTTGAGACCGATCTTTACCGGCAAAGAACTGTATATCGTCGATCAGCAGGGCGTCCAGTGTGCGGTAGCTGCGTTTGAACTCCGCGATTGTGTTGTGCTGCAAGCCACGCACCATATCCCCGACGAAGCGTTCGGAGTGAATATAGGCGACGCGCATGCTCGGGTCCCGGCTCAAAATCTCGTTGCCCACGGCATGCATGAGATGCGTCTTCCCGAGACCGACTCCACCATAGATGAACAGAGGGTTATAGGCCAGGCCGGGGTTGGCGCTTACCTGCACCGCCGCTGCACGAGCGAGCTGATTGCTTTTTCCCTCGACGAAATTTTCGAATGTAAAAGCCGCATTGAGCCTTCCACCGGGAAGCAGGCGGGGCTGCGGCTGACTACCCGGAGTGACGGGCGCTGGGGCGACCAGTGGTGGTCGACGGCTACCGACCTCCAGAAACACGGGCAGTGGTGCCGCGGCGGCAATGATGAGGGGCAGGCAGTTCTCCTGAACCCAGTCGATCACGAAGCGGTTCGGGGCAAGCAGCCGCAAGGCGCGATCTTCTTCAATCGCCTGCAAGGGCCGTACCCAGGTGTTGAACTGCTGCTCGGACAACTCGTTACGCAGTGCCCGAAGACACTGGTCCCAGATAGATGCATGCGCGGCTGAGTTGACTGTCACAGTCGTACTTGTTGGATAGGCTGGTCGATTACTAATGGTTTTGCGAGCCGAGGGGACCCCTCGAATCGTCTCGTGAGTCTATACCGCCAGCGGCCCAGTTATCCACAACTTCATGGATGACGGCTACTATTGACACTCCCTGCCACCGCGCGTACAGTTCGCTGCTCGCGCGCATCCGCACATCTCTTTGTTTTGCCTAGAACTTTTTGATGGACCACAACTCGGGTCGAGCCTGCTATGAAACGCACCTACCAACCAAGCAATATCAAGCGCAGCCGGACCCATGGCTTTCGAGCCCGTATGGCAACCAAGAGGGGTCGACAAGTAATCGCTCGACGCCGCGCCAAGGGCCGAGCGCGGTTGACACCCTAATAGAGCGCAGCGAGCTGGACGATGGCGCGGTGGCGCCGCGCGGCTTTTCACGTCTCCAACGACTTACACGACCCGGCGAGTACGGCCGAGTTTTCGGCGACTCGCAGCGCTCCTCCGATCGGCTATTCACCGTACTGGCCAGAAAGAATGATTGCTCTAGCCCGCGACTCGGCCTCGCCATCTCTAAGCGAGCAGCGAAGCTCGCCGTTCAAAGAAATCGACTCAAGCGTGTCGCCCGCGAGGTCTTCAGACTCCAGGTCGACCTGCCGGCGATGGACTTCGTCGTGTTGGCGCGGCCGGAAGCTAAGCACGCACAGCTCAGTGAGCTACGTTCTAGTCTCGAAAAACACTTTGATCGGCTAGCGCGACGTTCGGGGTCTATGAGCCATGGATAATATCCGGCTGTTCGTTTGGATGACCTGTCTGGTCATGATCTGGCTGACTTACCGCCAGTGGCTAACCGACTATCCACCCGTGCCCGCCACAACGCCCGCATCCACAGCCCAGACCCAGGAATCGCTGCCAACTCTGCCGCCGGTGCCTAACGCAAGCCAGCAAGCATTACCCGAGCTTGGACCCGTCTCGCCGACAGATGTGCCCCAGCTGCCGGCCAGAGACACCGCAGCGGCGCCCGCGCAGCCGATACGTGTGCGTACCGACGTGCTCGATTTGACGATTGATCCGCATGGCGGTGACCTCGTGCGCGCGGACATTCCAAGTTATCCGGTCGATAAGAATAACCCAGACGTGCCCGTGAGGCTGCTCGACTACGCGCCAGAGACTCGCTGGGTTTATCAAAGCGGCTACCGCAGCACTCAGGGAGGCGAAGAGCCCAACCACCTCGCCACGTTTACGAGCCCGGCTAGCGCCTACACGCTAGCCGGTGATCAGGACGAGCTCGTCGTCGAGCTGCAATGGGCAGACACCGGACCGTTGCGAGCAAGCAAGGTTTACCGCTTTCGTCGCGGCAGCTATGCGGTTTCGCTCACGCTCGCCATCGAGAATCAGTCGAATGCGCCGTGGAGTGGTGTGCCATACGTGCAGCTGGTCCGCCGCCACGTGCCCGTGCAGCGTTCTTACACTTCGGTAGACTCGTATTCGTTTCGCGGCCCGGTGTTATACGATGGCGATCGTTACGAAAAACTCGATGTAGATGACCTCGGCGCTGAGCCGATCAACCAAGTCGTGACCGGCGGTTGGCTGGCTGGAATCGAGCATCACTTCCTCGTCGCGGCGATACCGCCGACCGTCGATCCCGTGACATATCAGGCCTCGATGCGCGGTATGGACTACGTGCTGACGGCTTTGAGCGAACCGCATCAGCTCGCACCCGGCCAGCGCTTCGAGTATCCGGTTGAGCTATTCGTGGGCCCGAAACTTCAGGGCCAATTGACCGCCACGGCTAATGAGCTCGAGCTCACCGTCGACTACGGTGTGCTGACGGTGCTTGCGCAGCCGCTTTTCTGGCTGCTCAGCAAGGTCCACGACTTCGTCGGCAATTGGGGTTGGTCCATCGTGCTGGTAACGCTGATGATCAAGCTCGCGTTCTATAAGCTGACCCAAGCCAGCGGTCGGTCGATGGCCAAAATGCGCAAGGTGCAGCCGCGGCTAAAGACGTTACAGGAACGGCACAAGGACGATCGCCAGGCACTGAGCCAGGCGATGATGAAGTTATATAAAGAAGAAAAGATCAACCCGGCGGCCGGCTGTTTGCCGATCCTTATTCAGATGCCGTTCTTTTTCGCCTTCTATTGGGTGCTGATAGAGAGCGTAGAGATTCGGCAGGCGCCATTCATGCTCTGGATCAACGATCTGTCCGTGCGCGATCCGTTTTTCGTCTTGCCGTTGCTCATGGGCGCTGCCATGTTGCTCCAGACACGCCTGAATCCGGCGCCTCCGGATCCGATTCAGGCGCGGGTCATGCAGATCATGCCGATTGCGTTCACGGCTATGTTTGCCTTCTTTCCCGCCGGTCTCGTGCTGTACTGGCTTACGAACACGGGACTGTCGATTCTGCAGCAGTGGCGTATTAACAAGGTCATCGCCGCGACCTAGGCAGACCATGTCGCCGCGCAGTTCGCAGACAGCGCCACCGCCATTTGCCGGCGGCCGCGCTGCGAGTGATGCATGAACCAATCAGCCGATACCATCACAGCCATAGCGACACCCCCAGGAAAAGGTGCGGTCGCGATCGTGCGCATCTCCGGTCCGGAGGCCGAGGCGATATCCCGCGCTATGACTAGCGTCGCGCCGCGTGAACGACAGGCCAGGCTCTGCCGATTTATAGGAGCTGACGGTGGCGATATAGATCAAGGGCTCATGTTGTTCTTTCCAGGGCCGCGTTCTTTCACCGGTGAAGACGTCGTCGAGTTGCACGGCCATGGTGGCACCGTCGTCAGCGACAGCCTGTTAGCTGCAGTGCTCGAGCGCGGCGCGAGACTGGCCGAGCCCGGCGAGTTTGCTCTGCGCGCGTTTCTCAACAACAAGCTGGACCTCGCGCAGGCCGAGGCGATAGCCGATCTCATCGACAGCGGCTCGCAGCTCGCCGCGCGTGCAGCGCTGCGCTCTTTGGAAGGGCGCTTCTCTGACCAAGTGCATGCGCTGCAGGCATCGCTAACGCAGCTGCGCGTGCAGATCGAGGCTTGGCTCGATTTTCCGGACGAAGAGCTCGACCTCGACGACATCGTCCAACTAACGTCGCGTTTCGACTCGACCCGCAGCCAACTCGATTCCTTGCTGGCAAGCGCTCGCCAGGGTGCTGTGCTGCGCTCCGGTCTGAGCGTCGTGATCGCGGGGCCGCCGAACGCGGGTAAGTCGAGTCTGATGAACCAGCTTGCGGGCTATGATGCCGCTATCGTCACGCATATTCCGGGGACGACACGGGATCCGCTCAAAGAGCATATTTCGCTCGACGGGCTGCCGATAAATCTCGTCGACACGGCGGGACTTCGCGAGTCGAGCGATCTCGTCGAGTCCGAGGGCATTCGGCGCAGCTTCGCAGCCGTACGTCGCGCCGATCGGTTGCTATGGGTCGTCGACATCGAAGCGAAGCTTGCGGTTGTGGCTGCGGAAATCAACCGAGAGTTCACCGATGGCCCAGAGGCGACGATCATTCAAAACAAGCTTGATCTCGTTGACGAAGTGCCGAGGGAGCAGGAGATTGCCGGGATGCCGGTCATAAGCCTCTCCGCGTTGACCGGCGAGGGGCTGCCACTGCTGATCGCACACTTGAAGCGACTGGCGGGTTTTACCGATACGGGTGGCGGCACAGTCAGCGCCCGAACGCGTCATATTGATGGGCTCAAGCGCGCGCGAGACAGCCTACAGCGCGCCCGCACCCAGCTCGTGGATTCCCGGGCGCTCGAGCTCGCCGCAGAAGAGCTGCGCGGTGCACAGGTCGCGCTCAGCGAGATCACCGGGGAACTCACGAGCGATGACCTGCTCGGAGAGATCTTCGGGAGCTTTTGCATCGGCAAGTAGCTTCTAGCGACGGGTCGTTTTCGAGCCGCCCCCATGGGCCAGTGGAGAGTCCTTGCGGCCGCTCCACTGTGTGGTTGGCATCCTTTGAACGTAACTGTCGATCGAGTGAGTCAGTTAACGCTCGCGGTTAGAAAAACTCCACGAGGTCGTTTGTCCGAGCTATTTGGTTCTCAGCCCGACTGCGGAAACGTGCGCGATTCAGCGGCTCGGCAGCCAGGGGCTGTCCCTTGCTTAGTCATGTCTAGGGTCTGGCCGACGCTGGTCTTTCTCAAGAATAGCTGAAAGATTTCAGCGGTATGGTGAACTAATCGCATAAAAATCTAACGCTCGACTCCGACCGTCTGCATTTGCAGACAGTTTGACATAAATTGCCGCCGCCCAAAGATACCTCACAGCGACACTGTTGTTTGTTATCGCTAGTTGGTTGTGACGTCGGCTGCAGTTGTGTGTGGGATCCCCTTTTTCTCGCATAGCTACGGTCGGTCGTCATGAATTGAGTTTAGTTTTTAATCGAGAGGTTTCAGTTATGAATAAGTTTTGGCTCGTTCTTTCCGCTCTGGGTTTTTCTGCTGCCGCGATGGCGCAGACCACGCTGCCGTCTTTCGAGGAAGTCGACGCAAACTCTGACGGTCAGATCAGCATGGAAGAATCTGCTGCGATCGAAGGATTGGATTTTGCGACGGCCGATGCCAATCAAGACGGTGCGCTAGACCAGGAAGAGTACGCAGCCATTCAGGGCTAGTAAGAACTCAAGTTATCGGAGTTACCTGCCGGTCTCCGTCAGAGACCGGCAGGTTGGAGCACAGGGACGTGCTTCCACTCCGAGCGTCTCAAAATTCAATTGGCGCACGCCCGGCGACAGCGGCCATTGCTTCCGCTGTAATCTCGGACCGCTGCAGATGCTTTGCGAACCAGTCGAGCATCGTATTCGCGGTCAGGAATAGCGAATCGCGCGCTCTGTATGTGTGACCTTCGAACGGCAACAACAGCAGCTGAGCTTCGCCACCGTTGTGGCGAATCGCCTCGTATAGATATTGTGACTGGATTGGCGGTGTCCCGTTGTTGTCGTCGAGCACGCCATGCACGAGCAGAAGCGGTGAGCGGATCTGATCCGAATAAAGAATTGGCGACATCGCCAGATAGGTGTCCCGCGCCTCCCAAAGCGTGCGCCGCTCCGTCTGGAATCCGAACGGCGTGAGCGTCCGATTATAAGAGCCGCTCATTGCGACACCCGCCGCGAATAGACGGGTATGAGCCAACAAATTGGCAACCATGAAGCCGCCGTAGCTATGACCCGCGACGCCGACGCGGGCTGCATCGACGTAGCCTGTGCTTGCTGCGGCACTGATTGCCGCCTGTGCATTTGCGACGATCTGCTCGAGGAAGCTGTCATTAGCTGACTCTGTATTGCCGACGATGGGCATGCTGACCTCGTCGAGAACCGCGTAGCCGCTGAGCACGAACGACAGTTTGAACGCCCGTTCGAGGTCGGGAAACCGTTCCGGGCCGCCCCCAAGAACGGCATCGCTCCCCAGGCCGTACTGCCGCGGGTAGGCCCAGATGATTAGGGGCAGCGGCGTCCCCGCTGTGACGCCTGCGGGAAGGTACAGATTTGCAGAGAGCTCTACGCCGTCCGTTCGTTGATAGCGTAAATCGATGCGCCGCGCGTTGGTTAGTTCCGGCGCCGGATGCCTGCGACTTGTCAACGACCATTTCGATCCGGTTCGAAGATCATGCATGCGGTAGTTCGGCGGCTCGTTGGCGCTTTCGAATCGCGTGAGCAGCAAGTCGCCATCGGGGTCCACGACATCTACCACGCGCTCGTAGGTAGTACCGTTGGATTCCCAAATGATCTCCGACTGCATCGAGTCGAGCTCGATGCGCTCGATGTATGAGCTCTCGCCCGATCTGGCGACGATGAAAATCGCGCCGTCTTGCACACGGGCCACCGTTTTCCCGCCGTCATCGGCCCGCGTCATGAGCCGGCCTAGCGCCGGAAATGCCGCGTCGACGCTTCGGCTTCCGAGCCGGCGAACGGGTTCCTGAGGATTGTCCGCGTCCACGAGCCAGGCGCGCGTAATGCGGTGTCCAGGATCGAACTCACTGACGAGGGCCAGACTCGAGTCTTCCAACCATGCGAGCCCGGCGTAGCGGTGCTGGGTACGATAGATTTCCGTCGCGGTCGCATCGAAGGGCGCAGCCATTGCCAGAATACGTTCCTGACCGGCGCGCCGGTCTACCCAGACGATGGTGGCGGGCGCAGTAGCACGCCAGGAAGCGGCTCTGGGAGCTGCGGGGTCCCCTTCCGCGGTCCTCGACAGCGTCCAAGCAAGCTCTCCGCGTCGGTCCCAGATCTCGACTACGCGGTCCCATGCTTCCGTCGCGCCCAGCGCTGTGTAAGCTGGTGCCGCGCGACGCGCGAGAAAGTATTGGCCGTTCGGGGCCGGGGTTATGGATTCCAGAATGGCCTGGGGCCCAAGTTTCTGCCGCTCCCCCGACACGACGTGGATAAGCTCTGCCTGTGAGCGAAGATAGAACTCGATCAGGTCGCGGTCTAAGGCAGACGGGGCGTCGGCTAGCCTCGCTGGTGATGTGGCTTCGGCGATGACCCTGGCGGCGAGCTGCGCACGCTGCTCGGGAATCATCTGGCACAGCAGGTAGCGGCTATCGGGTGTCCAGTCGCAGGGCGCGCCGTGAACAGCATTCACTGCGGCATCGGTAAGCCGCTGTGCTGACGCATTCGCCGGGTTCCCGGTCCAGAGCTCGACCCGCGTAGGCGTCGTCACCGTAAAAGCAAATCGAGATCCATCAGGGGCCCAAAGGGGATAGCCAATGGTCACGCCTTCGGGCAATGCAACCGCTTGGACTCGACCGGTCTCGTGGTCGAACACAGTCAGTCCGAAATAGGCGATCGGCGCGTGCGGCGCACCGGTAGCGGCATTGAGTCGATACCCGGCAACGCTCACGGATGGCTGCCTGAGTTCTTCCAAGGCGAGGAGGCCACGCTCGTGCACCATGAGCAGGTAGTTCCCACGGGGGTCCGCGGATACGGCGGGAAGGCGCGGCAGAGCCAGCAGGTCCTGCGCCGCCGCGGGGAGGGCCGCTTCCTGCGGGAGGGCGGTTGCCGTCATGAGGCAGAGCGCAACGAGTTCTAATAACCGGGCTAGGCCACGGGCGAGCCGGCCGTTCGCCGGCAGCGTGCGATAAAGTGACGGAGAGCGTTGGTTTCTTCCCACTGCCTGGCCTGCCGATGGATGGTTGCCGTAGGGGACAGGAGTCTCCGGGAAGTTTCCGCCTGATTCAGTGTTGCCGATCAAGGAAATGCAGTTATTAGTTATTGTTATGTCACATAACCTAACGCTTAGTACCTAAATTGGCAAGAGTTAGCGCCCGGTTGGTGGCTGAGCTTCGCCGCGAACCGAGGCGTCCATTGGCTGCAGTCCCAGTGCGGCAGCGGGGGGCGCTTTCGGCTATGGGTCCAGTGCCGCGTCGATCTCGCGTTTGCGGTCGAGTTGAAGCTGCTGAACCTCAGCAGCCCGGTCCATTGGCTCGACGAGCCCGCCAAACGCGGAATCGCGCAGCGCCTGTTGCTGCTCGGCTTCGGTGGGGCGCTCCTCGACCGCCCCGGGTCCGCAAGCCGACATCGTCCCGAGCGCCGCAGTGACCAGCACAGTTCGGATGAGCGCGTTCATGATCGGATCTCCCGTCCCGGACGATACCGAGATAGTTTGCCTCGCATCACCCTAACGACAACCCGGGCGATGCGTCTGGAACCGCGTCACTTTCTGCTGCAATGCATTGCCGCCCGACTCGGGTCGTTGCGGCTCACTCGGGTGCGAAGCTCACGATCAGGTAGGCGGGATTGGAGGTCCCGTCGCCCCATTCCTTGCCGATCTCCGGATGCAGCGGCCAGGGATTTCGCACAACGAGCTCGTGCAGCCCGGCTTCCTGCAACAGACTTGAATCGATCGTGACGCGCAGTTCCGCGCCACTGACAGCTTCGTGAGGTACAGGGATGCCCTTGAACAGCACCTGCGAGCGGCGCACGAAGTTGAAGCCGGTCAGCGTCACGGTGGCCGTCGGGCTGCCAGCCACGACCTGCACCGGGCTTATCGTCTCGAGGGCCGGCTGCGGCGACTCGACCGGGTTGGGTAGCGCTTCGCCGGGACCGACGGGTGGTCTGCCGTTGAAACGGCCGCCACTGCCGCCGAAGGCCACGGGCCTGAATGCGTTAACCCACAGCAGTCTCGACACCGGCGGATTGAGCTCGGATTCCACCTTGAATACGGGGTTGTAGCCAGCCGTATAGCCGAGCTCGACCTGGCGCCCGTCGAAGATTACGGCGTCGAGATCACGTAGGTTTTCGATGTTCTGCAGTGGATCGCGGTTCACGATGATGATATCGGCAGTTTTGCCGGCTTCGACCGTGCCGAGCTCGTCGCCCTTGTCGAGTAGTTCCGCAGACCACTTCGTCGCACCCTGAATGATCTGCATCGGCGTGACGCCGGCTTCGACGAAGACCATCATCTCGTGGAACAGGTTAATTCCCGGCGTCTTTACGGGATTGCTGTCGGAGCCTGGAATCAGATGCCCGCCGGCATCGACGAACATTTTGTGGAAACGCAGCGAATTCCTGAAGCCACGCATGCGACGCTCCCAGCCCTGTCCCGTCGGCCGCGGCGCCCGAAATTGCTCGAGCGCTGCTTCCATCCGCTCGCGTGGAAAGTAAGCCATTAGATTCGGGTCGGCAGAGTCGAAGAAGTTGCGCGCGTCCTCGCCAAAACGCTCCCAGTCTCTGGGCATACGCAGCCACGAGTTTCGATACGTCGGGTCGAGAGCAACGCGGTGGCTTACGAGATAGTCGATGAGCTCTCTTGCCTTGGCGTCATCCATGTCGGCGAACAGATCCGCCTCGTTGGCGCGCTCGTTGGCGCCGGGGGGATTCCTCGTGATCAGACGGCCGATGCCCGCGGAGTGCGGCAGCATGTTGCTGCCGAAGTCCGCGGCTTCGCGCGGCCCGAACACCGGGCCATACGCGCGTGTGGAAACGGGCATGTCGAGTCTGCGTGCCTCATCGAATCCGGCGCGGTAGTACTCGATCGGCAGGGTGCCGTCCTGAAACATGATGATGTCGGCGCCGCCCGCGACAAACGCGCGCACGAGCTCACGCGTATTCTCCTCAGAGGTCGGCGTGCGACCAGGCGTCAAGATAGTCTCCAGCCCGGTGCCGCCGGCCGGCTCGGTCGTCAGCCGCGAGATACCTGTGAAAGGTCGCGGCGCGCGGATCTTGCCCATGAGCACGCCGGAGCGGAACGCCGCGCCGACTTCGCCGGCGAGGCCGACGTCGATCGTCGAAGTGATGCCGTGGTTGAGCATGATCTCGCCGTAGAACCACTGGTAACTGACCATTGCGTCCCAGAGACCCGGCAGCACGAACTTCCCGCGGGCATCGATGACCACGGCATTGCGGGGGTAGCGGCCCTGCCCGACTCGACCGACCCGCGAAATCTGATTGCCCTCGATGACGACGACGGCATCAGGGATGGGCGCACCGCCGTTGCCGTCGATCAGCGTGCCGCCCTCGATGACGAGCGCTTGCGCATAAGCCGGTGCGGCCGGTCCGACTGCGGACAGACCGCAAAGCAACACAATGGCAAGCCGCAGCAGCCTGGAATGGAAGTCACTCATTATCTTTTTCCCTCACGATGCCGAAAACGATCCCCTCACGGGCAGCGTCACCTATAAGCTCGACGCGGCACGGCGTCAAGTTGCCAGGGGTCGAAGAAAAACGCGACACCTGGATCGCATGGAATATCCCGTCCATACTCCCGCCTGCCGCGCGGGGAAGGCTCGCTGCGGCTTGACCATGGCCGGACGATCGAGGAATTGCCATGCCCGAGCACCAATACCAGGACATACTTCCCACCGCGCAGCAGGATCTGGACTATCGTCTTCTGAGCACGGATCACGTTGCAGCGACGCAAGCTGTAGGCAGGCGTTTTTTAGAAGTCTCTAGCGAGGGTCTGACGCTGCTCGCGCGCGAGGCCATGCGCGACATCGCGTTCTATCTGCGGCCCGGGCATCTAGCGCAGCTGCGTTCCATACTCGACGATCCGCTGGCCTCGCCGAACGATCACTTCGTTGCGCTCGACTTGCTCAAGAACGCCAACGTTGCGGCCTCGGGCGTTTTGCCGATGTGTCAGGACACCGGCACCGCGATCATCCTCGGTAAGAAAGGCCAGCAGGTCCTCACGGCCGGAGCGGACGCAGCAGCACTCGAACGCGGCGTGTTCGAGACCTATCAGGGGCAGAACCTGCGTTACTCCCAGCTTGCACCGCTCGATATGTATCGCGAGGTGAACACAAAAACCAATCTGCCGGCACAGATCGAAATTTACGCAGTAGATGGCGAGGAGTATCGGTTCCTGTTCATGGCAAAAGGCGGCGGATCAGCGAACAAGAGTTTCCTCTATCAGGAGACTAAGGCACTGCTGAACCCTGACTCGCTGCTGAAGTTTCTTGCAGACAAGGTGCGCGTGCTCGGAACAGCCGCCTGTCCGCCGTACCACCTGGCCGTCGTCATTGGCGGAACGTCGGCGGAGTTTGCACTCAAGACCGCGAAGCTTGCTTCGGCGCGCTATCTCGACGGCTTACCGACGGCTGGCAGCGAGCTGGGACATGGATTTCGGGACCTCGATCTCGAACGCCAGGTGCACGAGCTCACGCAGAGCTCCGGTATCGGGGCGCAGTTCGGCGGCAAGTACTTTTGCCATGACGTGAGGGTTATTCGGTTACCGCGCCACGGCGCCTCCTGCCCGGTTGCGATCGCAGTGTCTTGTTCCGCCGATCGTCAGGCGCTGGGCAAGATATCCGCCGACGGGATCTTTCTCGAGCAGCTCGAGACGGATCCGGCGAAGTATCTGCCGGAGATTAGTCACGACGAGCTCGAGAGCGAGGTCGTGCAGCTTGATCTCAATCGACCGATGGCCGAGATCCGCCAGGAGCTCGCTAGATACCCCGTCAAAACCCGGCTGTCCTTGAATGGGCCACTAGTCGTCGCGCGTGATATCGCGCACGCAAAAATCAAGGAACGCATCGAACGCGGTGACGGAATGCCTGATTATTTGAAGGACCATATCGTTTATTACGCCGGCCCGGCGAAGCAGCCCGAGGGCTACGCGTCGGGTTCCTTCGGCCCAACGACGGCAGGGCGCATGGATGCCTATGTCGATTTTCTGCAGGCGCACGGCGGCAGCTACGTCATGCTTGCCAAGGGCAACCGTTCCAGGCAGGTGACGGACGCATGCCGCAAGCACGGCGGCTTCTATCTGGGCTCGATTGGAGGGCCAGCCGCGCGGCTGGCGAAGGACTGTATCAAGAAAGTCGAGGTCCTGGAGTATCCGGAGCTCGGCATGGAGGCCGTGTGGCGCATCGACGTCGTGGACTTTCCGGCCTTCATAATCGTTGACGACAAGGGCAATGATTTCTTCGCGCAACTGACCTCCTCGGTCGGCGGCGTGCCGGTACGAGCCTGATGAGATCATGCGGGCCTGCCCGCGGATTCAGGCCCCCCGTGTAAAACCCGTTGTAAATAGCGATATGCTATCCGGCGCCGTCGAGGCGGCCGTCGTTGGATGTGTCGCGCTACAAGCGCGGCAGTCGTGTAATGCAAAATAGGGCGCTGGGCGGATTCTTCTAATCCAGCCAGCCTGGAGCGAGCTTGGAGCCATGGACAGCAGATCTTCGTCATCGCGCGCCGAAAAAGTCACCAACACACTGGCGGACGCTGCGATCGCGCACCGGAAAGGTGATGCGGTAACCGCCAAGCGCCTCTATCGCAAGGTCCTGAAGGCGCAGCCCGGAAACTTCAAAGCGCTGCGACTCTCAGGCGCACTCGCGCAGGAGACCGGCGATCTCGACGAAGCGATTCGGCTATTGAGCGCGGCAGTGCGCCACGCGCCCGCCGATGAGACCGGCGCGTTAGAGGACCTGAGCCTGCTATACCTGCAAACGGGCGGACAGGAGAAAGCCGAGAGCCTGTTGCGGCGTGCCGTCGCCATCAACCCGGCCAGCGTCATTGCCCTCACGCGGCTGGGCTCGACATTGATTACCTGCGGGCGTGGCTCCGAGGCGGTCGAGGTGCTGCAGCGCGCGCGGCACATAGACCCGAACGAGCCGCAGAGCGCCTACGCGCTGGCGCATGCGCTGCTCGAGAGCAGCGAGTTCGAAAAGGCCATCGCGGCAGCCGAATCAGCGCTGGCGCTGCGGCCCGAGGATCCACCGACCCTCGTCGTCAAGGGCGTCGCACTCTACCAGCTGGAGCGCTACCGCGATGCTGAGGAGGTGCTGATGCAGGCCACCTTGCTCGATGCACGCGACGTCAACGCGTGGATACATCTCGGCAGAGCACGGCTTGCCCGCGGCGATAGCCCCGGTGCTATCGAGGCCTTCGCGACTGCTGCCGAGCAGGCCCCTGATCTGGCGACCGTGCACAGCCAACTTGCAAACGCACACAATGCCGCTGGGCACAGCGAAGCCGCCATCGCAGCCTGCGACGCTTATCTGGATCGCCATCCAATTGCGGCCGCGTTGATACTCGTCAAATCGCTCGCCTTGCGCGATGCGGGCCGCGCCGACCAGGCAGACGAATTGCTTGGACAAGATTCTTTGGTGATGGCTCGACAGATCGACCCGCCCGCCCGTTACGACGACGTCGCCGCATATAACAAAGCGCTGGAGCGCATGATCCGCAGCCATCCGTCGCTCGCGCATGTGCACACTAATCGCGCGACCAGACACGGTATACAGACCGGCAGCCTTATGGTTGATCCGTCACCGGAGATGCGTAGCTTCGAGCGTCTCATAGACGCTCGAATCCGCGCCGTGAAGCAAGCGCTGCGCGCGTCTGCGCACGCAGATCACCCTTGGGTTCGCCACGCGCCGAGCCACTGGTTCGTCAACGCCTGGGCTGTCCTGCTGGGCGACCAGGGGTATCAGGTTTCGCACATTCACCCCGAGGCCTGGATGAGCGGCGTCTACTACGTGGCGACGCCGGAAGACGGCATGGGCTCCGGGCACGGCGAGGACGGCTGGATCGAGTTCGGTAGCCCGACGGAGCAATTGTTTGCGAAGGTGCCGCCGCCGACGCGGCGTCTCGAGCCTAAACCCGGCTTGATGGTGACCTTTCCCTCCTACACCTTCCATCGGACGATACCGTTTTCAGGGCAGACCGAGCGTATCAGTATCGCGTTCGATGTCTTCGCCGCACCCGACTAGGACTGCGAGGTCGCTGCCCGCCTGGCGGCAGGCCGCGGGCCGTGTGTTACGGTCTGACAAGCCGCGCGCCGGCGCTTGCAATTTGATCGCTGGGAGGGGTAGATAGGCTCTACCGTAAGAATAAATCGTCGGGTCTCGGGCCGCTCGGGACATGGCTCGCACACTAGAACCCTGCCAGAAGGAGTTCAGCAATGAGAAGTCATAGGGGTAAACGCGTCGTAATCGCTATTCTCGCGGGCGCCGGCTGGCTTGCAGCCGCTGCTGCGGGCGCCCAGAGCAGCGGTGGCATGGGCCTGCAGATCGACGCCGACGACATTGGCGGTGTGGTCAGCAGCGCGAACGGACCTGAGGCCGGCGTCTGGGTGATCGCCGAGACTGACGCCTTCGAGACACGCTACGCGAAGATCGTCGTGACCGACGATCAGGGCCGCTACGTCGTGCCCGATCTGCCCAATGCCGACTACGAGCTCTGGGTTCGCGGTTATGGCCTTGCCGATTCGGCTAAGATCGCTGCTAGCCCGGGCGAAATGCACAATCTCGATGCCATCGTCGCGCCGAGCGCGGCGGCTGCCGCCGAGGTTTATCCGGCGATCTACTGGTACTCGATGATGCACATGCCAGCGGAAGCTGAGCTTGCGAACATCGAGGGCGGTCGGCATTACTATGCGAACATCATGCGCAACAACGGCTGCGTCGGCTGCCACCAGCTTGGCCAGAAGGCGACCCGCACGATTCCCGACGCGTTTATGTCGATGCCGACGTCCGAGCAGGCCTGGATCCGGCGCGTTCAGTCTGGCCAGGCGGGCCAGCAGATGATTCGCCCACTCGCGCAGCAGCTTGCCGGCGTACCGTTCAAGTACCTTGCCGACTGGACCGATCGCGTTGCCGCCGGTGAGGTGCCTAGCCAAACACCGCCGCGTCCGCAGGGGCTCGAGCGCAACATCGTTGCGACGGTGCGTGACTGGGCCTCCGAGAAGAGCTATCTGCACGACTTGACGACGACCGATCGGCGCAATCCGACGGTTAATGCCTACGGAAAAATTTATGGCTCGCCCGAGCTGAGCACCGACAATTTTCCGATTCTCGACCCGATAGCCAATACCGACACAACCTTCAGGGCCAGGCCGCGCGATGCCGATACGCCGACTACCAACGAAGCGCCTGTCGTGCAGCCCTCGGCCTACTGGGGCGACGAGCGAATCTGGGACAGCCAGATGAACTCGCATAATCCAATGATCGGTGCGGACGGTCGCGTCTGGTACACGGCGCGCATCCGCGGGGACGAAACCCCAGCTTTCTGCCGCGAAGGTTCGGATCACCCCTCTGCAAAGCTGTACCCGGTGGACCGTACGGGTCGGAATCTGGCGGTGTATGAGCCCGATTCCGGCAAGTTCACGCCGATCGATACGTGCTTCTCCACGCATCATCTGCATTTCGCCGAGGACGAGAACGACACGCTCTGGACGAGTGGCGGTGGCGACGTCGTCGGCTGGCTCGACACCAAGATGTTCGACGCAACCGGTGACGCCGCACGTTCGCAGGGGTGGGCACCGCTGATCGCCGACGCGAACGGCAACGGTAAACTCGACCCTTGGGTGGAAGCCGACGAGCCGCTTGATCCGGCTAAGGACCGGCATATCCCAGGCAGCGGTTTCTATGCGGCCATGCCCAGCCCAGTCGATGGCTCAGTCTGGGGCACGCTGCGTGACTTCCCCGGCGCGATCGTGCGTTTAGATCCCGGCAGCAACCCACCGCAGACGGCGTTGTCAGAGGTTTACAACGTCCCGCTGCCCGGCTACGGGCCGCGTGGCGGTGACATCGATCGCAATGGTGTCGTCTGGGTCTCGCTCGGCAGCGGACATCTGGGCGAGTTCGATCGCCGCAAGTGCACAGCGCCGTTGAATGGCCCCGAGGCTGCGATGGGCGACCACTGCGCCGAGGGTTGGACTTTCCACTCCTACCCTGGACCGGGCTTCGTCAACCAGCCAGGCTCTGACGGCAGCGCCGAGTCGAGCTATTACAGCTGGGTCGATCAGCACAATGTTTCGGGTCTCGGCACAGACGTCCCGATGTCGACGGCCAATCTATTCGACGGCGTGCACGCGCTCGTCGATGGTGACTGGGTGACGCTGCGAATTCCCTATCCGCTGGGCTTCTACGCGAAGGGCTTCGAAGGCCGCATCGACGATCCGGCTGCCGGCTGGAAAGGTCGCGGGCTCTGGGTCCCGAGCGGTGATCGCACGCCGTGGCTCAAGGAAGGTGGTAAGGGTACGCGGCCGCTGGTCGTGCACTTTCAGACGCGGCCGGATCCGCTCGCGCACTAGGCGTTCTGCTCGGTCCGCGGCGGGCTCGTCGGAGTCCGCGCGGGCCAGGCCTGCTCAGGCTCAGGCGCTGCGTCGCAGCGCAAGAACGTTCCTGTCGGCGCGCATCGGCGTCGGGCTTCTGCCGATCTCGACGCGATTCCGGCCGAATTGCTTGGCGAGATACAATGCCTGCTCGGCTCGAACGAGCAGGGCGTCGACCGGCTCGCCGATTCGCGCGAGCACGGCACCCACGGATGCGCTCAGGCCACCCGCCGTTGGCGAACGCATGCCCCCGACTGCCTGCCGCAGCGCCTCGGCGCCGGCGGCGAGCTCTTGCGGCGATTCCGTTTCGACGAGCACCGCGAACGCGTTGCCGTCGTAGCGCCCGATAATCGCCTCGGCGCCGCTGTGGGGAACCGCGGAGGTGGTTCGCACGAGCCGCTGCGCAATGTCGCGCAAGGCGTCATCACCGCAAGTCGGCCCGTGCGATAGATTGATGTTCTTGAAGTGGTCTAGGTCAACAACGCATAGCCCGAAGCCACAACCGTCCCGAAGCGCCCGTTCGGCACGCGCGGTGAGCCTTACGACGAAAGCTTGCCGCGACAAGGTCGCGGTCAGTTCGTCACGCTCGCAATCGGTGGGACGCTGCTCGAGCGTCCGTCCAGAAGACTCTGTCACGGGGAATGGCCGCTGACTGTTGAAGGACCCATCCTGCCAGCGCGCGCCGGTTGCGGTCAGTGATGCCGCTCGCGTTTTTAGGCTTGTTACTTTGACATAAGAGTTTTCTGCTCAGCCGAGCAGGGCTTCGCGGTCGTAGAGGCGGATCGCGATCAGTACGAGCAGAGCACCCAGCCCGATGCTCGCAACCGCGGACACAGCCGCATATGCCCAGCTCAACGGGGCGGCTTTCAGCAGCGCGGTGACGAGCAGATGTTGGCTCAGACTAGGTATCCACATGAGCTTTAAGTCGGGCTGCACGTTCAACAGCGTCGCAAGGAGCAGCGGTAGTGTCGGCACGAGCAGCACGAGCGTCAGATAGGTCTGCGCTTCCTTATAGCTGCGCGTGAACGAAGCGACGAGCGTCATGAGTGCTGCACCTAAAGGCGTGAACGGTGCGAGCAGCAGGAAAATTTTCAACGCAACGAGGCCGCCGAAGTTCGCGCGCATCCCCAGGCTCTCGAGCGGCACGAACTGCAGCGCGATTGCGAAACCAACCAAGGTCAGCGCCAGCGACAGCAGCATGTAGCATATCGTCGCGGCCATCTTGCCGAGGAGCAGGCTGGATCGCCCGACCGGCACCGTTAGCAGGGGTTCGAGCGAACCCCGCTCACGCTCGCCAGCGGTTGCGTCAATCGCCAGATAGAAGCCACCCGCAAGCGTTGCCAACAACAAAAAGTAAGTCAGCATGCCGAGCAGCAGGACCGATCGCGCCGCTGCAGTCGAAACGTCGAGCTCGTCGATCGTAACCGGGCGCACCACCATCGGGCTGAGACCGCGCGCCTGCAGGCGTAGCATGCCAAGCTGTTGCACGTAGGCGTCGAGCACGGCGCGAACTCGCTGGCTCGCCGCGGTTGCCCGCGTTTGGGACCTGTCGACGACCAGCGTGACGCGCGCGTCTGCGGCTGCACGGAACGCCTCGGAGAAACCCGGATCCACCGCGAGGGCAACGTCGATGCGTCCCTGCAGAACCGCGTCGCGCGCTTCCTCGATCGTTGTTGGGCCGTCCGCAGCAGGCTCGAGTCCGTAACGCCGCAAGAACCCGACCAGGCCCGGCGCGTGCTCCGCACCGATGATCGGAAGCTCGATGACTTCGTCCATGCTCGACAGAGCCTGCGAGAGCATGACGTTGATCAGCACCGCGAACAATGCAGGCGCGAACAGCGGCCCGAAGAACAATGTCGAGAACACCGTGCGGCGATCGCGGGCGTTCTCGAGCACCTCCTTGCGGCAGACGACCAGGATCGGCGTGTTCATCGGCCAGCCACGCTTTCAACGAAGATCTCCTCCAGAGACTTGTTGCCGAACCGCGCTTGGAGATCTTCGGTGGTGCCCTGCGCGACGATTCGTCCGTGCGCCATGATGACTATATCGTCGCAGAGCGCAGCCACCTCTTGCATGATGTGACTCGACAGCACGATGCACTGGCCGCGTGCCTTGAGTTCTTTGAGCCAGCGCCGGAGTGACAGCGTTGCCATGACATCCAGGCCGCTCGTCGGCTCGTCGAGCAAAAGATGTCGCGGTCGGTGGACGAGCGCGCGCGCGAGAGCAACCTTGGTCCGCTCGCCTTGTGAGAAACCCTTGGCGCGTCTATCAGCAATTTCCTCGAGCTCAAGGCGACGAATCAGCCGATCGACGCGTGCGCGCAGCGCCGGTCCCTTGAGACCGTGCAAGCGGCCGAAATAAGCGATGTTCTCGCGCGTGGTGAGCTGCGGATATAGCCCCGCTCCGTGCGGCAGCACCCCAAGCTCCCGGCGCACCCACAATGGATGCTCGACCACGTCGATACCCTTGACTCGGGCGGTGCCGCTCTCGGGCTTCAGCACCGTGTAGAGCACGCGCAGGCAGGTCGATTTGCCCGCGCCGTTGGGTCCAAGAAGTCCGGTGATGCGCCCGTCACCCGCGGTGAAGCTGACGTTGTCGAGCGCGACAAGCTTGCCAAAATGCTTGCTGATCCCGTCGACCTCTATCACGGGGAAGGGCCGGTGAAGTCTAGAAAGAACGGACTCGCCTGCTCACGCTCGAGGCACGCTGCCTCGAGCGTTTCCGGTTCGAGCCCCTCGAGAAATTCCCGCATGAGTCGTGGCACGCAGCCAACGACGGCGAGGCCGTGTCCCTGCCCCGGGCCGATCAGGTGGCGCGCATGAGTGAGGCCGGCGATCACGCGGTCGCCGTACTCGGGCGGCGTGATCGGATCGGCCTCGCCGGATAGCAGCAGCACGGGATGCTCAGATTTCAGTGGCGCACGCAGGTCAGCATCGATCATACCGGCAGGCCATACGGAGCATGCGGCGCTGAGGGCTTCGACCAGGCTCGTGCCGAGATACGTCGACTCGAGTTGCGCTGGGAGTGATTCTGGAAAGAACGGTACGTCCTCGGTGCATACGACGGCGTTGTGCATCGGCAGGCTCAGGGCGGATTCGAGCTCACCGGCAATCATCTCGCTCTGCGCTGCGACGGGGATGAAGTTACCCGCGTGCGCCGCGTCGATGAGCAGCGGCAGCAGCGCTGCCGTTTGAGGTGAATAGGTCAGCAGGCGAATTACCGACGTGAACTGTTCGAGCGTCAACAGTCGAGTTCCGGGTGCCGCGGTCAGCGGGTCGGGTAGCGACACGGCAATGGCCTCGTCTTCGAGCGAGGTCAGTAGCGCAGTGAGCTGCGCTCTCAGATTAGGAAAGCTCGCGGCGCAAGCGGCGTCGGCCGCGCAACGCTTCAGGATCTGGTCGAGCACAAGCTGCGCCTGAATGGCGACGTCCGGGCCCAGCGGCGCGTCGCTGGGCGCAACGCCGTCGAGAATCAGCGCGCGCGTGTGCTGCGGAAAGCGGCGCAGATAATGCTGTGCCACGCGCGTGCCGTACGAGACGCCATAGAGGTTCCAGTCCGCGATGCCGAGCGCCGCCCGCAAAGCGTCAAGGTCGGCTACGGCGACCGAGGTCGTGTAGAAGCGCGGGTCGGCGCCGAGATCTGCCAGGCATTCTTGCATGAGCGCCGGAAGCGCCGCCACATCGGTATTCTCCAAGTTCGCCGCGTTGGCCTGCGGGCATGTAAGCGGGGCCGACCTGCCGGTACCCCGCTGATCGAGCAGCACGATGTCCCGATCGCGTCTGATTTGCTCGAAGGCTGCCTGGGTGTTCAGGTAGAAGTCGGTTGCCGCCTGTCCTGGTCCGCCGGCAATGATTACGAGCGGATCCTCGCGCGGCTCGGCGTTCAACGACGGCACGCGCGCGACGAAAAGCTTGATCGAGTCGCTGCCCGGCTCGGCGCGGTTCTCAGGCACGCTGAAGCTTGCGCACTCTGCCGCAACGCTTGGGAGCCAAGGGGCCGTTAGCCGGCAGGCCTCCGTCGCGAGCTGTGCGCCGGCGCCGGGTGCCGCCGCCGCAAGGACGCCAGCGAGAAAAATGCCGCGAGCCAGGTTCATGGGGCCGACATGTTGGCTCGCTGAGACCTCTTTTGCCAGCGCTTTTCTGGCGGCCAACTGCGGCTACGCCTAGAATTCAAGCATGACTTACTCGAAAGCCTTCGATTGTATCGTCGTCGGCGGCGGCCACGCCGGCACCGAGGCGGCCCTGGCCGCCGCGCGAACGGGCGCGCGAACGCTGCTGCTCACGCAGAACCTCGAAACGGTGGGCCAGATGAGTTGCAACCCGGCCATCGGCGGGATCGGCAAGGGTCACCTCGCCAAGGAAATCGACGCGCTCGGCGGGGCAATGGCACGGGCGATCGATCGCGCTGGAATTCACTTTCGCACACTCAATGCGCGCAAAGGGCCGGCGGTTCGCGCAACCCGTGCACAGGCCGATCGGGTGCTGTACAGGCGAGCGATCCGCGGCATGCTCGAGGCCCAACCGAATCTGCATCTGATGCAGCAGGGCGTCGAGGACCTGATTTTGAGCGGGCAGCGCCTCACCGGTGTCGTGACGCAGATGGGGCTCACGTTCACGGCGCCAAGCGTGGTGCTTACTGTGGGCACGTTCCTGGCTGGTCGCATCCATGTCGGGGAGGCGAATCACGCGGGCGGGCGCATGGGCGATCCGGCCGCGATCGGCCTGGCAGCGAAGCTGCGCGACTTAGGGCTAGCCGTAGGCCGTCTTAAGACCGGAACACCGCCGCGTATCGACGGGCGCAGCATCGACTACACCGATCTTGAGCCGCAGCCGGGCGACGAGCCTAGACCTGTGTTCTCGTTTCTGGGCAAGCGCTCTGAGCATCCACGCCAGGTTGCTTGTCATATCACCTACACGACAGCCGCGACGCATGACATCATTCGCGGGAGCCTGGATCGCTCGCCGATGTTCAGCGGCGCGATCGAAGGCATCGGGCCGCGCTACTGCCCGTCGATAGAGGACAAGGTGGTTCGCTTTGCGGATCGGGACGCTCATCAGATCTTCATCGAGCCGGAGGGGCTGGACACGAACGAGATCTATCCGAACGGCATCTCGACGAGCCTGCCGTTCGATGTTCAGTGTGCATTCGTCCGCTCGATCAAGGGCTTCGAGCGCGCCGACATCACGCGTCCGGGCTACGCGATCGAGTACGACTACTTCGATCCGCGCGATCTCGAGCCGAGTCTGCAAACCAAAGCTATCCGCGGACTGTTTTTTGCCGGGCAGATCAACGGGACCACCGGCTACGAGGAGGCCGCCGCGCAGGGTCTCGTCGCCGGCGTGAATGCGGCCCGGCTTGCACAGGGCCGCGAGCCTTGGTATCCGACGCGCGATCAGGCGTATATCGGCGTGCTCATCGACGACCTCGTCACACGTGGCACGACGGAGCCGTACCGGATGTTCACATCCCGCGCGGAGTATCGTCTGTCATTACGCGAGGATAACGCCGACATGCGCCTGACGCCGGTCGGCCGTGAGCTCGGGCTCGTCGATGATGCCCGCTGGCGCATGTTCGAGCTCAAGCGCGCGTTCGTCGCCGAAGAGACCATCCGGCTGGATGCAACGATCGTGCGGCCGCGGGATGCAGAAGGCAGCGCGGCCATCGGCGAGCTCAATCGCGATGTCAAAGCATACGATCTGCTCAAGCGACCGGGGGTGAGCTACTCGGACGTCGTTGCGCTGCCGCGCGTCGGCAGGGCGGCAGCATTCGACGCGCTCGAGGGTGAGCTCGCCGAGTACGCAGCGGCGCAGCTGGAGATCGGCTCACGCTATCGTGGCTACATCGAGCGGCAGACGCGGGACATCGCAAAGCAGCGCGCACAGGCGACGACGCGTATACCGCCCGACTTCGACTACGTAGCGCTGCGCGGCCTGTCGAACGAGGTGCGTGAGAAGCTCGCCCGAGTCCGGCCCGAAACCATCGGGCAGGCATCGAGGATACCCGGCATGACGCCCGCGGCGATCTCGCTGCTACTGATTCAACTGAAGAAGCGAGATCTCAGGAAGAGCGCGTAGATTTGAAACGGAGAGCACGATGATGCGAGCAAACGTCCGCCGCGCCCTTGGAGTTTTTGCCACCCTCTGCGCGCTGAGCGCATGCGGAGGCGGCGAAGAGCTCAGCGGCTCGGTGCCGCCAGCGAGCGGCGTGTCAATTGGCGGCGCGACCGGCACGGAGCTCGCCGAGGTTCAGGTGCTGCATCAGGGCAACGGCGCCGAGCCGCAAAGCCTCGACCCGCATCGCAGCGAGGGTGTGCCAGGGTCCAACATCCAACGCGACCTGTTCGAGGGCCTCGTCAACGAGGCTCCGAATGGCGACCTCGAGCCGGGCGCGGCTGAGTTCTGGGAAGTCAGTGACGATGGACTGATCTATACATTCAATCTTCGTCGCGAAGCGCGCTGGTCGAACGGCGATCCCGTAACGGCCGACGACTGGGTCTATAGTCTGCGACGCAGTCTAGACCCGATGACGATGTCGCGTTACACGTTCATCTTGAATCCGATCCGCAATGCCGAGGCAATCGCGGCCGGGCAGATGCCCTTGGATGATCTTGGCGTTCGCAAGATCGACGACTACACGCTTGAGATCCAGTTAGAAGGACCGACACCCTATTTTCTGGGCCTGCTGACGCATTCTTCGAGCTATGCCGTGCACCGGCCGAGCATCGAGCAGCACGGCGACCAGCACACGCGGCCGGGCAACCTGGTGTCCAACGGCGCGTTCATGCTCGGCGACTGGGTCGTGCAGTCGCACGTCAAGCTCGTGCGCAATCCGCAGTATTGGGACGATTCCAATACGGTTCTCAATGAAGTCTGGTATTACGCGACCGAGGACCAGTCGGCGGAGTTGCGGCGCTACCGCGCCGCGGAGCTCGATATCACCTCGACCGTTCCTAACCGCCAGCTCGGTTGGGCGCGGGAGAATGTGCCAGACGAGCTTGTCATCGCGCCTTATCTAGGCAGCTATTATTACGGCTTCAATGTCACGCAGCCGCCATTCAAGGATCAGTCCGGGCTACGCCGCGCGCTCGCGCTCGCGATCGACAGAACCATCATCACGCAGCAGGTGACTGGAGCCGGGCAGCTGGCGTCGTTCGGCTGGGTCCCGCCGGTCAACGGCTACGAGGGCCAGCAGATGCCGGAGGCCGAGTGGACCCAGGCCGAGCGCGAGGATGAGGCGCGGAGGCTCTACGCTGAGGCCGGCTATACCGCCGATAACCCGCTGCGCACGGAGATCCTGTACAACACTCAGGAAGATCACAAGCGTATTGCGCTTGCGATCGCGGCGATGTGGAAGCAGGTGCTCGGTGCCGAGGTCGGCATACTGAACCAGGAATGGAAGGTGTATCTCGACACCCGCCGCCAGAAAATCGATACACAAGTTTTCCGCGGCGGCTGGATCGGCGATTACAACGACGCTTATACCTTCTCCGAGCTCATGCTCTCGACGAGCGGACTCAACGACAGCGGCTATGTGAGCCCTGAGTACGATGCCTTGGTGCGGCAGGCGTCGCGTGAAGCTAATCTGGAAACCCGGGCTCAGATGCTTCAGCAAGCGGAGAGGCTGTTGTTGGAGGAACTGCCGGTTCTGCCGATCTACTTCTACGTCACGACAAAACTAAAGAAGCCCTGGGTCGGCGGTTACGAGTCCAACATCATGGACCATCATCGCAGCAAGAACTTCTACATTCTCAAGCACTAGGATAGGCCTTGTTACGCTATAGTCTGCGGCGCTTCGTCGGCGCGATTCCGACGCTGTTCATCTTGGTCGCGATAGCGTTTTTCATGATACGGCTGGCGCCGGGCGGCCCGTTCGATTCCGAGAAAGCGCTGCTGCCGGAAATCGAAGCGAATCTGCGCGCGGCCTACCATCTCGACGAGCCGCTGCACATGCAGTTCGCTCGTTATCTCGGCAACCTTGTCCGCGCCGACTTTGGACCGTCGTTCCAATACCGTGACTACACGGTTACTGAGTTGATCATGACGGGATTCCCGGTGTCGCTGCGTCTCGGCGCCAGCGCGATGGTCGTTGCGCTGCTCTTCGGCATTGCGGCCGGCAGCATCGCGGCGCTGAGGCAGAACACGCGCGTGGACTACGCAGTCATGTCCGCGTCGATGACCGGCATTTCGATACCGAATTTCGTTATGGCGCCGATACTGATTCTGATCTTCGCGGTCTATCTGGGCTGGCTGCCGGCCGGGGGTCTGGGCGAAGGTTCGGTGCGCAACATGGTGCTGCCCGTGATATCGCTGGCCTTGCCGCAGATCGCTTACATTGCGCGCCTAACCCGCGGCAGCATGATTGAGGTGCTGCGCAGCCCGTTCATACGCACGGCCAAGGCTCAGGGACTGCCGATGCAGAAGATCCTGCTTCGTCATGCGCTAAAGCCCGCGTTGTTGCCGGTGGTCTCCTACTTAGGACCCGCGTTGGCCGCGGTCATCACGGGGTCGGTCGTGATCGAGCAGATTTTCGGTGTGCCGGGTCTCGGACGCTTCTTTGTTCAGGGTGCGCTGAATCGCGACTACACCCTCGTGATGGGTGTCGTCGTCTTCTATGGCGTGC
>JAHEEM010000133.1 GCA_024640695.1 Rhodospirillaceae bacterium
CCACGATCTCGAGCCGGCCATCTTCGTCAATGCCGTCAATGAACGCCAGGATCACCGGAATTGGATCATCGTGCAGTGGGTAGAGGCTGAGCTCGGCTGTTACGCGCATGGCGGTCCTCAGAAGCGATAGGTCGTAGTCAATCCGTACTGTCGCGGATCGCCAAGACGGGTGAAGAGCTGCGGTAAAAACAGCGGATCGTTCGGGTCGTTCGAAAAATAAAACCCTCGAACAGCATAAGTCTCATCGAACACGTTTCTGATCCATAGCGATGCCGACCAGCGCTCCCACTCGTAGCCGGCGCGCAGATGAGCAAGCTCGTAGGGTCGCGAACGCTGATCATGGCTATCGTCGAAATAAAACGCATCACGGCCCTGATAATCGATCCGCGCAAAATACCCGCTCGGTGAACGATAGGTTGCCGCGAGCGCAAACTGATAATTCGGCGCATGGGCCTGCTCTCGGCCTGCGAGCGCGACTGTCGGCGAATCAAAGCGCTCGTACTGGGTGCGCAGCAGCGCCAGGCTGGCGTCGAGCCGCCAGCTCCGGCTCAGCTGCCACGCCGCCTCCGCCTCGATGCCATAGTTGTAGCCCGACGCAGCGTTATCGGTAAAAAACACGAAGCTCAGCGGATCTGCCGGATCGACCTGCAAAGATGTGCTGACCTGCTGATCTTGCCGTGACGAATAGAAGAAGCCGGCGCTGCCGCTCACACGGCCGTCGAGCCAGGCACCCTTCACGCCGGTCTCGATGCTCCAGACGGCTTCCGCGCCGAACTCCCGCCGCTCGGCTGGGATGCTCGGACCAATGTTGAACCCGCCGGCCTTGTAGCCGCGAACCAGCGAGCCGTACCAGCGCAGCTCGTCGTTGAGTTGATGTGTCAGGGATACATGTCCGCCGGACATTGTCTCGGCCGGGGCAAATTCGATCGTGTCGGAGTCGAGGTAACTCGCTTCGCGCCGCTCACCACGCAATCCAACGGACAGCACCGTGCGCTCGCCGAGCTCGACATCAATCTGACCGAAGACAGCAAGATTATCAGCCTCGAAGTCCGAGCCGAGATCGCGAAAAATTTCACCATTGAAGAGCTCGAGCACGTCGTTACGCTCATCCAGCCCGAGCCAGTAGACTCCCGCGACCCAGCTCGTGGTGCCGGAGAACAGCTCAGCGCCGGGTTGCGATAACCACCTGAGCTCCTGTGTCCAGGTACGCCGCGTGCGAGCCGTTGCCGAGGTAAAGTCGTAGGGAACACCCCAATAAGCATCGTTACCCCAATCGCCATCGAAGCTGACCGTCACGCTAGAATCCGCGAGCGTCGTGATGCTGATGACATCGAAGCTCGGGTTGGCCGACCAGCGCGCTCGCAACGCAACCGCGCCGGAGCGCTGAGCGTCCCTGCCCGGAGCATCACTGCGAGTCACGAATCCATTGTCGTTCGCCCAGACGTCGTAGCCGTTGTCGACATCAACGTGCATCGTGGTTAGATCGACCTGCCACGCCGAGTTGGGTGTCCAGCTGAGCTTCGCTCGCGCCGTAAGCTCATCGCGACCGTTCGTGTCGCTGCGGTTTGAGAAAATATTGTCGCGAAAGCCGTCGCTTGCAGCGTTCTGCACCGCCACGCGATAGCTCGCCGCGCCGCTCGCGAGCGGTCCACCGAAGGCGAGCCCGGCGCTGCTTAGGCGATCCGAGCCGAGCTCTAGCTTCGCGTTCATCGAGAACTGGTCGCTCGGATCCCGGGTGTGCACGTTGACCAGGCCGGCCAGCGCGTTTGCGCCGTAGCGCGTGCCCTGCGGGCCGCGCAGGACCTCAATCTGCTCGACGTCGAACAGCGTCGCGACCATACCGATACCGCTGAAATCGATGTCATCGACGATGAAGCCAACGGAAGGATTCGGCGCACCCTGATACTGCTCACGCTCACCGATGCCGCGGATCTGCAGAAAGCGTGGACGCGAGGTCTCACCAGACCAGTTCAGATTCGGCACGAGCAGCAAAACGTCCTCGAAATGCTGCACGCCCGCATCTTCGAGCGTGCGCGCATCGAGCACCGACACGTTGGCTGCGAGCTCGGCCGCGCGCTGCTCGCGAAAGTCAGCAGTCACGACGATCTCTTCGAGCACCGGTTCTTGTGCCGCCGCCGGCAGCGAAACTGCCAAGGTGGCCAATAGAAGCAGGTGTCTCATTGCGGATCTCCTCGTGAGAGCGAGATCCGGTCTGTCTAGCGATGGGGGATTACTGTCCTTCCCGTCCCTTCGCCGGTACTAACCGGATCAGGTTCAAAGGGTTGGCTGGTTCCATGCCGGCCTCTCAGGTCCTCGCGGACCACCCCTCGGTAACGTCATCAGATAGCGTTAGCCTAGCATCAAATGCAGGTAGCGCGCATTTGGCACCGCCTCGGTGCGGTCATCGGCGCAGTCATAGGTCCCGTCATCGGTGCGGGCTGCACTCATTCCTTCAGACGCGGCATGAGCTCGGCAAGGTTGCAGGGCCGCGTCCGATAGTCGAGCTGCTGTGAGATGAGCCGATCCCAGGCAGTCGCGCAGGCATTGGTCGAGCCCGGCAGACAGAAGACATACGTGCCGTTAGCGACGCCGGCAAGGCAGCGAGACTGCAAGCTGGACGTGCCTATATCGGCGTAAGAGATCGCCCGAAACAGCTCGCCGAAACCCTCGATCTCTTTATCGAGCAGCACCGCCACGGCTTCCGGCGTCCCGTCCCGGCCGGTGATGCCCGTGCCGCCGGTGCAGATAACGACCTCGACCGCCGTACGGGCAATCCAGTCCGAGACGGACGCGCGGATCGCGTAAATATCATCCTTGACTAGCAAGCGCTCGTGCACGCGATGGCCAGCCTTGGAGACACGTTCGGCGAGCAGCGCGCCGGACGTATCGGTGGCCTCGGTGCGCGAATCGGACACGGTCAGGATCGCGACCTGTAAGGGAATGAGCTCTCGCGGTGTCTCGTCGTTCATGGCGGGCTTACGATCGCAGGAATTCCGAGACTCCGCAAGCGCGTGGCCGTCAGCGGACCTCTGTGCGATCATAGCGGCGTTTTCGCATTCTCCTCCCGGCAGTCTTCAAGATAAACGTGACCCTCGACAGCGGATCGGAATCGGTCGATGCGCCCGGTGCCGGGCAGTCGTCGAACTCGGCGTTCAGCCCGCTGAAGATTCGGGTCTTTCGCACTATCTGGATTGCCAACCTGGTCTCGAACGCCGGCACCTGGATGCAGGACGTTGGCGCAGGCTGGCTCATGACGACGCTCGCGCCGGACCCATTCATGGTGTCGCTCGTCCAGGTGTCGGTCGTGCTGCCTGGCTTCTTTCTGACGCTGCCCGCCGGCGTGCTGGCCGACATCGTCGACCGGCGGCTGTTCATCCTCACAGCGATCACGTGGATGACGCTCATGGCCAGCGGCCTCACGCTCATGACCTTCACTGGCGCGATCACGCCATGGTCGCTGATCGCGTTCACGCTGGGACTCGGCCTGGGCTCAGCGATGATGATGCCGGCGTTTACGTCACTGATACCCGACCTCGTGCCCCAGCGCGAGCTCATCGGGGCCGTAACACTCAACGGCATCTCACAGAACATTACTCGGGCCGTGGGCCCGGCAATTGCAGGCGGACTCATCGCACTCGCCGGCCCAGCGCCGGTATTTCTGCTCAATGCTCTGAGCTTCGCGGGAATCTTCTTCGTGATCCTGCGCTTCCGCAGCATGCAGCCCAGAAGCACGCTGCCGTCGGAGCGCTTCTTCGGTGCGCTGCGTGTCGGGCTCGCCTTCTTGCGCCAGTCGCCAGCGCTGCAATCCGTGATCGTCAGAGCGCTCGCGTTCTTCTTCATGATGAGCGGGCTATTTGCGTTCGTGCCGCTGATCGTTCGGCAGGAGGTTCAAGCCGGACCTCAGGTCTATGGACTGCTGGTGACTTGCATGGGTGCGGGCGCCGTGATCACGGGATTCTCGCTGCCGCGTCTGCGCGGCCGGTTCTCGAGCGACACAATCGTCGCGGCGGGCACGGTCGTGGGTGCCCTGACGCTGCTCGGGCTTGCAAATTTCCGCAGCGTGCTGCCGCTGGCCGGCGTGATGTTCGTCGGGGGTGGCGCCTGGATCAGTGTCGTGTCGAGCCTGCAAGTCGCCGCGCAGCTATCTTTGCCAGCCTGGGTTCGTGCCCGGGGCATGGCGCTTTACATCGCGACGTTCATGGGCAGCATGGCGATCGGCAGCGCGACCTGGGGCCGAGTGGCATCGGCAACGAGCACATCGACCGCGCTCGAGATCGCCGTCGCCTTCGGCGCGGTCGCTGGCCTATTGGCATCGCGCTGGCGGATCGCAGCGCACGCGCGCACCGACCACTCGCTGGCCGAGATCACACCCGAGTCGGTCGCAATCGGCGAGCCGCAGCCGCACGAAGGCCCAGTCATGGTCAACATTGAATACACGATTGATCCGGAGCAGGCGCGTAACTTCGAGGCCGCTATGCGCGATGTGCGCCGCATGCGGCTGCGCAACGGTGCGATCGCCTGGGGCCTGTTTCAGGACGTGCATGCGCCGGGCCGCTATATCGAGTACTTCATCGACTTGACCTGGCTCGAACATCTGCGGAGGCGCGAGCGCGTGACGGTCGAGGAAGCCGATTTCAACCGCGTCGCGCGCGCTTTTCACCGCGGCGATCAGCCGCCACGCGTCGAGCATTTCCTGGCGCGTGCGGCTCCGAAACGCCGGCGCCTGTGGTGGAGCGGCAAACTCGAAGACTGACCGCACCGGCTGACGCCAGTGTGGCGATCTTCTAAGTCACTGCAAGGTTACGAGCCATTTTTACCGCGTCCTCACTTCCGTTGTAGTAGCCTCTGCGCGTTCCGGCCTCGGCAAACCCCGCTTTGGCGTAGAACCGCCGCGCAGCAAGGTTGCCGGCGCGCACTTCGAGGTGGATCAGGAAGGTGCCGGCCGTGCGCGCCGTCGTCTCGAGCCATTCGAGCAAAGCCCAGCCAATGCCGCGCCCTTGGTATCCGGGCTCGACAGCGAGCAAGACCAGATGCGCGCGCGCCTCGAGAAACTCCATCATGGCAAACCCGACGACTCGCTTGCCGTCCCGGGCGACGAGCACAACGCAGTCCTGATTATTGAGGCAGCCACGAATTCGGCCTTCGTCCCAGGAGTGCGGCAGCCCCGCCTCGACCAAGGACCGGGCCATGCTGGCGAGCTTCGGTACATCGGCCTTGCGTGCGAGCCCAAGACGGCAGTTCATACCCTCAAGTATAGTGAAGCCATGGCCACTCCGGTTACCGGTCTTTGGACCGTCTTGTTGGCGGCCGGCGGTTCGACGCGCTTCGGCAGCCCGAAGCAGCTGCTGCGCCTGCGCGGCCAGGTGCTGATCCGCCGCGCAGCCGATCTCGCCCGTGCCGTGACCCCCGGCCGCGTCGTGGTCGTGGTCGGCGCGGCGCCGTTTCGGCTGCGCAGCGCGCTGTACCGCGCGAAGCGCCGGATCCGCGTCGTCGATAACCCGCATTGGCGCGACGGCATGTCAGGCTCGTTGCGTCGCGGCCTGCGCGCCCTGCCGCGATCGGCTGCCGCGGCGCTGATTCTCGCTGTCGATCAACCGCTGATCACGGCGCTCGAGTTGCGCAGGCTCATTGCGGCCTGGTCGCAGCGTCCATCGCAGCCGGCCGCGTCCGCCTATGCCGGGCGCGTCGGTATTCCAGCCATACTGCCGCGCCGAGCCTGGGTGCGCGCCGCGCGGGCGCACGGCGACACCGGTGCACGGGAGCTTCTGCGACAGCCCGGATTAATGGTAACGGCGATCCAAATGCCCGAAGCGGCGATCGATATCGACACTCACGAAGATCTAGATCGGCTCTCGAGCATGGTGAGAACCCGCGTCAATCCGTTTCGGCGTGCTTCTCGGCTTGCCCGGTGACGCAGTTGATCCAGCCGGATTGGCCACCGCGATAGTGCTCTTTCTTCCAGATGGGCAAGCGCTGCTTAAGCTCATCGATTACGTAGCGGCAAGCTTCGAACGCTTCGCCGCGATGCGAGCTGCTGACACCGACCCAGACCGCGCAGTCACCAATCTCGAGGTAACCGACTCGATGCTCCGCCGCCGCAGCGTGCAGCTTGAACTTCGACTTGGCCTCGGCGAGGATCTTCAACCCTTCCTTGACGGCCAGGCCTGCATGCGCCTCATACTCGAGCGCGCGGACGGCCTCACCTTCGTTGTGATCTCGAACCCAGCCTTCAAAACACACGCAAGCGCCCGCGGCGGCCGCGCCGAGCCGGTGCTTGAGTTGCTCGGGATTCAGAGCCTCGTTGGAAATCCTGAAGCTCATCCGCCAGCCACGGGCGGAAAGAACAGTATCGTGTCGCCGTCGGCGAGCCGCGAGTCCCAGCTCGCAAACTCGTCGTTGATCGCGACTTTGCAGCGGGCCATCGAATCCGCAAAGCCATGCGTGGCGGCAATCTCTGCGTAGAGCTCGCCGGCCGTGGTCGCGCGAGTCCTCAGATCCTCAGCTGCCTGGCCGGCCTGGTCACGAAAGGCAGCAAAATATTGCGCAGTAACCGCGATCATGCGGGCTCCGCAGCGGCGAAGTCACGCTTTCCACCCGACTTCGCCACGAGTCTCACTTCGGTAATGCGGATACCGTGCGACAGCGCCTTGCACATGTCATATATCGTCAGCGCGGCGGCCATGGCGCCGGTCAACGCCTCCATCTCGACACCGGTCTTATGCGTGGCACGCACGGCGCAGTCGATCACGATCTCGCCGGGCGCACCCCACTGCACCTCGATCTTGCAATCTTCGAGTGGTATCGGATGACAAAACGGGATCAGCTCATGCGTGCGCTTCGCAGCCATGACACCAGCGATAATCGCGGTGTCAAACACGGGACCCTTCTTGGTTCTCAGCTCCGCGCCCGCCTGCTGGTCGGCAAGCACGTCGGGCGGAAAAACAACAGTCGCACGCGCCTGCGCCGTTCGAACAGTTACCGCTTTGTCGCCGACGTCAACCATCGTGGGTCGGTTGCCGGGACCGACATGTGTCAGCATCAGCCGCCCATCCGGTACATTTCGACCTTGGAAATCGTCTCGCGCTTCGTCGCCCTACCGCGCAACTCACTGTACCGGTCTGTACGGTTCCGCCAGACGTTCTGCAGCAAGCCAACGATGTCGGCGTCGCTCGCGCCGCTGCGCAAGAGCTCACGCAAGGGCGTACCTTGCGTCGCAAACAAACACGTATAGATGGTGCCATCCGCTGAGAGGCGGCCGCGATGGCAGTCGCCGCAGAACGGCTCGCTGACCGAGGAGATGAATCCGACTTCGCCCTGTCCGTCCACGAACCCATAGCGCTGTGCGACCTCACCGCGATAGTTGCGCTCCAGAGGTTCTAGCGCCCAACGCGAAGAGATCAACTCGACGAGCTGCTTGGACGAGACAACCTCATCGAGACTCCAACCGTTCAGGGTACCGACGTCCATATACTCGATGAAACGGACGATCACACCAGTACCTCGAAAGTGCTCGAGCAGATCCAATACGGTGTGATCGTTCTTACCGCGCTGCACGACGACGTTGATCTTGATCGGCGTTAGCCCGGCTGCCTTAGCAGCCTCGATTCCGCGTAACACGCTACCGAGCTCGCCGCGGTCACCGCTCATCGCACTAAAGACAGTCTCGTCCATGCTGTCGAGGCTCACCGTGATGCGCTTGAGTCCAGCCTCTTTGAGCTGCGCGGCGCGCTCGGCTAACAATGTTCCGTTGGTCGTCAGCGCGACGTCGTCGATCCCGGGGATCGCGCTCAGGCCGGCTACGATCTCGACAATGTCCCGCCGCAGCAGCGGCTCACCGCCCGTGATCCGCAGCTTATTAACCCCGAGCTGGGTGAACAGCCCCGCGACACGTTTGATCTCACCCGGCGTCAGCCAATGCTGCCGCGGCAGCCATTCAAAGCTTTCGCCGTAGATCTCTGCCGGCATGCAGTACGGGCAACGGTAGTTGCAGCGGTCGATGACCGAAATCCTGAGATCACGCAGCACGCGGCCATGGGCATCCTTGACCTCGCCCGATGTCTGCCACTGCCTTACCTTGCCCTCCATAGGCGATTAGTCTAACCGATCACCAAAAAGATCCGTTACAGTCAGGCGAGACACTCGGAATTACCTGATTTTTCTAGGTGTATAGCCCCCCGGCACGCCGTCCCTGGAGTAGACGATCTGCCAGAGCTGGTTGCCGCAGGCGCGAAATCCGCCCGCACTCGCGAGAAGGTAATAACGCCACATGCGGAAGAATCGTTCACCGTAGCGCGGCTCGAGCGTGGGCCAGGCACGCTCGAAATTCTCATACCAGCACATGAGCGTGCGGTCGTAATCCTGCGGAAAGTTGTGCCAGTCCTCGAGGCTCAGACGCGCCTCCGCAGCCGTCGCGATCTGCCGCGCCGACGGCAGCATGCCGTTCGGGAATATATAGCGTGTTATCCACGGATCTGTCCGGGCCTGCGAGATCCGCCCGCCGATCGTGTGCAGTAGAAACAGGCCATCCGGTTTCAAACAGCGCCGCACGACATCCATATAAGTCGCATAATTCTTGTAGCCGACGTGCTCGAACATCCCGATCGAATAGATTCGATCGAAGGGCTCGTCGAGCTGGCGGTAATCCTGCAGCCTGACCTCGACAGGCAGACCAGCGTTGAGCTCCACCGCCGCGGCCTGCTGATCTTCAGAAATCGTGACGCCGACGCCGGATACGCCGTAGCGCTCGGCAAAATAGTTCAAGGCACCGCCCCATCCGCAGCCGATATCGAGCACGCGCATCCCCGGCTCGAAGCCGAGCTTATGCGCAATCAGGTCGAGCTTATGCTCCTGGGCCTCATCGAGCGTTGTCGCGCGACGCCAATAACCGCAGCTATAGATCATCCGCCGGTCGAGCATCGCTCGATAGAGATCTCGGCCGAGATCGTAATGTTCCCGGCCGACCTGATACGCACGGGCCTGACGCTGCAGATTCATGAGCCGCGCCTGCAAGGAGAACAACAGATATTTGACGGGGCGGATATCGCGGTGAAAGTCGGCGCGAAATGCCTTGCAGATCATCTCGTCGAGTTGCTCACAGGTCCACCAGCCGTCCATGTAGCCCTCGCCGACAGCAAGCATGCCCTCTGCAACGACGCGCGCGAAGATATCCTCGTTGATCACCTGGACGTCCCACGGCCGATCACCGTTGACGCGGATATCTGCCGCGGCAAGCATGCTCTCGACTTGACGCCGATATCGCTGCGATGCCATGTGCCTGCCCTGAACCCTGGTTATTGTTGGCGTTCTGCGGCGCGAAGTTTAGCAGACCGCCGCCACGTGCCTGACGGCCTGCGGCATCGACGTCCGCGGACTCCGTGCACCTAGGTGGCCGCGCTGCCCTCTGCAAGCGCCTGTTGCTCGAGCTTAGCCCAGGAAT
>JAHEEM010000336.1 GCA_024640695.1 Rhodospirillaceae bacterium
CACCGGATTCGGGAGGCAGCACGTGCTCAGCTCTAGCCTTCCTGAGCTTCCGCAGAATCCCCACTGACTCACCGAACGTGCCCAAGCAACGCGGCACCGGCACCTGTCTTGCTGTGACAGGGCTCGAGATCCTCTATTTCGCTAAAGGCCGCCGGCTCTTGTAGCTAGATCAAGCAATTGGCCCGATGAACCAGTCACAGAACGCCCTCCAGAATGGCGCCCGATAAGCGTTTGCCGTGAATAGCTGATATGAGAGCAGCAACAATAGCGCAACGGGAAACGTCTTCAGTCGGCGGTGCGACATCCAATTCCAAACGGCCAACGAGATGAGAACTGAGTCGGCAACCACCCACGTAACGAGCGGGAAATACGGGGTCTCCGCTACCGACGGTAGTCGGCTCCCTAGCTCAAAAAAATCGAGCGCAATGATCCGATCAAACACCGCCGCGAGAATCGGCAGCGTAGTGCACATCATGAATCCGCCGTGAATAGCGGGTGTCCGCCGTTGAGAATCGCTAATCCGTAGAACAACGCGAAAAGGACTGCGCCGACGAGCGACAAAATGAAAAATACATAGCCGGTATCGGACAGAGAACCCTCGTTGATATATGGCTGAAATAGCGGCGTACGGTAGCTTCCTGGCTGCCGGCACACCCCAGTTTCGCTCTCCGATGTCCCTGGCGTTGCTTTTTAGAACTCTGATCCTCTCCGTTTGGCAGATCGTAATCGTGAAGCGCTGCCAAAGTGATGCATCACGCTGACGCCATGGGCAATGTAGTCGATGGAGTCAGATACACGCCTTCTGCTGGCACGCCTTTGGCTAGTCCAGCGGAGGACCGTCCTCCCTGCAAGCCGCCGCAACGTACTGAGTCTAAGCTCGGGGCGATAGTCGGGGAGAATTTTGCTAACTTCGATCCTGGATGAGGTCGCACAGTACTCGGCGCTGAACCACGACCGCAGGGGGGAATAGTCATGAAAACTATCTATCTCGCCAGCTTTTTGGTGCTCTTGGTCATGTTCGTTACGCCAGCGGTCGCGCAGCGTTTCGGCGCCACGGTCACGATCGACGAGTCGGCGCAGTCAGACCAGTATGTTGCCGGACGTATCGTTCGCGTCAACGCGCCGATCGACGGTGATCTCGTCGTTGCCGGACAACGACTCATTATCGGTGCCGATATCGGTGGAGACCTCATCGCCGCGGGTGAAACCGTGGACGTGCGCAACGCGGTTGCGGACGACGTCCGCGCCGCGGGGCAAACGGTCATCCTGGCCGCGCCGGTCGCGGGCCATATTGTCGCTGCCGGCGAGACAGTCACTCTCGATCAAGGATCTTCCGTTGCTCATTGGGCGTGGCTCGCGGGTCGAACGGTCTCGGTTGCCGGCAGCGTTGGTCAGGAGCTTCGGGCGGCAGCTGAGAGCGTTTCCGTAACCGGGCGTGTCGAGGGCGACGCCAATCTCATGGGGCAACGAATCGAGCTCGGCCCGGCAGCATTCATCGGCGGCGATCTCATTGTGCAAAGCCAGACTGAGCCCGTCGTAACCGACGGAGCGACCATCCTGGGAGAGATCATCCGTGAAGATCTGCCCGAAGATGAGGGTGGATTCGGGCCTATTCGCTGGCTCAGGGGGGCAGCCGGATTCGTGTATTTCACCGTTACATTACTTACTGCGGTCTTAGTGCTCGGTCTATTGTTCCCGCAGTTCTCTCATGCCACATCCGATCGACTTTCCAGCATGCCCTTACGAGCAGTCGGTGCGGGGCTGTTAGCTGCGATAGGGATTCCCGTGCTGAGCGTGTTGGTCTTCATGACGGGCATTGGGCTTATCGTCGGCCTTGGACTGCTCGGCATCTATCTGCTGGCCCTGCTGCTCGCTACGCTTCTTGGAATCATTGCAGTGGGCCATCTGGGCTTGAAGCTACTGAGCAAGGGCCGCGAGCCGCAACTGCCCAGGACGATACTCGCACTCGTAGTTGCAACCGTCATCGTCCTGCTGGTCTTGCAGATTCCGGTACTCGGCGGTCTAGTCTTGATTCTGCTGACGCTTTTCGGCCTAGGAGCCGCGACGAGCGAGCTTTGGGCTCGTTACCGACAGCCAGCCTAGCGAGACCCTGTGACATTGCGATTCCCTTCGAGCGATCTGGCACGTTGCCCGCGGCGTTTGCGCTGGGGCACTGGATTGCGATGAGACTTATCGAGACAAATAGCTTCGCGAGGTAAGCATGAATTCAGCGAGCGAGTTTGATGTGATTGTCATCGGGTCCGGTATGGGCGGCATGACGACGGCCACGGCCCTTTCCCGGTTGGGTCATAAGGTCTTAATGCTGGAGCAGGCGCAATCGATCGGCGGACTGACTCACGCTTTCTCTCGAGAGGGGTTCACCTGGGATGTGGGTCTCCACTACTGCGGCTTGTTTGGTCCGGATCAAATTGCGGGGCGCGTATTGAACTGGCTCAGCGGTGGGGCGATCGAGTTCTGCTCTATCGGTACTGTTTACGACATCCTTCACTTCCCCGATGGGTTCGATATTTCCGTCGGGCGCCCCGTCGACGCGTACAAGGCGGAGCTAAAAGAACGGTTTCCAAAGAACTCCGCAGAGATCGACGCCTATTTCGAAGCGCTGCAATCGGCCAACGAGGCGATGACTTCTGTTGCGACGGAGCGAGCAATGCCGGAACCGTTTCGCTCTGCACATCGGTGGTGGAAGAAGAAGGACATTC
>JAHEEM010000337.1 GCA_024640695.1 Rhodospirillaceae bacterium
GCAACGTGAAGCTCACGTTGATCGAACCCCTCACGCCGAGCAGCTACACGAATCTGCTCGGCAGCCTCGGCGGCAAGCAATGGCTCGTCGCCGCTGACCAGATATATCGACTCGAGTCCCCGCGACAAATGGCTTCCGAGCTGCCGAGCATTGAGCTTCACCCGCGTTCTCAGAGCTCGAGCTGCGTCATGGTGATGCCGCATTCCTCGAGCAGCAACGGTATTCCGTCGCGAACCGGGTAGGCAAGTTTACCGTCACGCGTAATCAGCGCCTCGGATAGCGGCTCGGTCAAGGTCTCTTCGCCAAGATTCTTGATCCTGGCCTGCGCAATCAGCGCGTTGAGCTCATCGAGCTTGGATTGCTGCATCGGCGCCAGCGGCGAGTGCGTCACCGGGCAGCAGACGATGTCGAGAAGTCGCTTATCGAGGCTCAAGACGTTCTCCTCGCGGCGGGGCCGCGGGTACTGGATCGTAGCCCGAACCGCCCCACGGATGACAGCGACCGATGCGGCGTGCGCTGAGCCAGGCTCCCCGAACCGGCCCGTGGATCCGAATAGCCTGTGCAGCATATTCGGAGCAGGTCGGCTCGAACCGGCAGACGCGACCGAGCCACGGCGAGAGCGCGAGCTGGTAGGCCCGGATCAGGCCGAGCAGGCAACTAGTCACGATCGCGCGGAGGATCCGCACCTTATCGGATCCGCCGCCAGCGCGCCCCAGCCGCGCCATCTTCGATGACGATGTGCTCGCGCGCGAGACGGTCGCGAATCCCGTCGGCTTCGGCGAAGCTGCGCTGCTCGCGTAGCAACTGTCGCTGCGCAACCAGGGCATCGATCTCAGACTCGGTCAAGCCGCCCGCTGCGGCCGCACGGACGAACCACGCGTCGGGATCATCCCCGAGCAATCCGAGCAGACCCGCGCCAGCACGCAGCTGCTCGGCCTTGGCGAGGCGCTCGGCTGCATCCTGCGTGCTGTTGACTTCACGGGTGAGGGTGAAGAGCTCCGCGAGCGCACGCGGCGAGTTCAAATCGTCGTGCAGCGCCTCGATAACGCTGGCGGGCGGCTCTGCCGGATCGTTGTCCGACCTCGGCCCGCTCACGCCGGCGGCGCGCAGCGCGCCGTACATGCGATCGAGCTTCTGCTGGGCATCGGTCAGCACATCGGTACTCCAGTCCAGCGGCTGCCGGTAATGCGCCGTGAGCAAGCCGAGGCGAACGGCCTCGCCCGGCGCTTCTGCGAGCAGATCCCTGACAAGCAATACATTGCCGATGGATTTCGACATCTTCTCGCTGTCGACGTGGATGAGCCCATTATGGACCCAGTAGCGGCAGTAGGCCGCTCCGGCATGTGCGCAGGTGCTCTGCGCCACCTCGTTCTCGTGGTGCGGAAATACGAGATCCTGGCCACCACCGTGGATATCGATGGTCGCACCGAGATGAGTCTCGGCCATGGCGGAGCACTCGATATGCCATCCCGGGCGGCCGCGGCCCCAAGGACTTTTCCAGCCGACGATTTCGGCCGGCGAGGGTTTCCAGAGCACGAAGTCGGCCGGATCCTTCTTGTACGGCGCAACCTCGACCCGAGCGCCTGCGATGAGCTCCTCGCGGTCGCGACCGGAGAGCCTGCCATATGCCGGAAAGCTGTCGACCGAGAAGAGGACATGGCCATCCGCCTCATAGGCGCAGCCTTTGGCGACGAGCGTCTCGATCATCCGGATGATCGGTTGCATATTCTCGGTCACCTTGGGCTCGACGTCCGGCGGCAGCACACCGAGCGCGACCATATCCTCGTGATAGGCCGCCAGGTATCGGGCAGTCAGCACGGAAATATCGATACCCTCGGCGTTCGCCGCGGCATTGATCTTATCGTCTACGTCCGTGACGTTACGGGCGTAGGTCAGATCGTAGGTTCGACGCAGCAGGCGTGCGAGAACATCGAACACGACCGGCGGACGCGCGTTGCCGATATGTGCGAAGTTATAGACGGTCGGTCCGCAGACATACATAGTGACCTTGCCCGGATTGGACGGCTCGAACCGCTCCCGGGAGCGCGTCAACGTGTTATGCAGATATAGGGTCATCGGCGCAGTGCGTCCATGCCGCTCGTGCGGCTCCGAAGCTCGCTATGATAGCAAGCCCGGGCCGGCTCCCGGGTGGCCGCCGGGACGCCCGGTTCCCTTATAATGGCGTCTTTGCCGACCGGACATCCCAAAATGAGCATAGATTTCGCGCCGCGGCGAACCGTAGAGCAGGTGGAGGAAGGCACCGAGCTAGCGCCCAAATTCGACTCCGATGGGCTCATCCCAGCCGTAACGACCGATTTCGACAGCGGCGAGCTGCTCATGCAGGGCTACATGAACGCCGAGGCGCTACAGCGCACGATCGAAACCGGTGAGGCGCACTATTTCAGCCGCAGCCGCGGCGCGCTCTGGCATAAGGGCGCAACGAGCGGCCTGGTTCAGAAGGTTCGTGAGCTGCTCATCGATGACGATCAGGACTGCGTGTGGCTGCGCGTCGATGTCGCGGGCGGCGCGAGCTGCCACGTCGGCTACCGCTCGTGCTTCTACCGCAAGGTCCCGATTGGCGATGACTTCGAGGCCAAACAGGCCGAAGGAAAAGTAGATCTCGAGTGGACTGAAACCGAGAAGGTCTTCGATCCCGAAGACGTGTACGGCGACGCACCCAACCCGACCATCCTTTAGGT
>JAHEEM010000338.1 GCA_024640695.1 Rhodospirillaceae bacterium
TACTCGCTGAGCGGTACGAACTACGAGTTCTTCGCCGGTTTCTCCGATGTCACCTCACGCGTCGCCGGCAACGGGACGTATACGTTTTCGGGACTCACCGTTGCGAACGGCGCACCGTATTGCGCAGTGCAGGCGGTGGTTTCAGGCTGGAGCCTCGTCGTCGTCTACGAACATGCCGTGGAAGACCTGCGCGCAGTAAATATCTTCGACGGTTTTCAGCTATTTCGATCGAGCTCCCTGTCACTGAGCGTCGACACGTTTCGAATACCTTCAGCGCCGGTCAACGGCAAAGTGACCCAAATCAGCTGGGAAGGCGATCCGCAGAATTCCGGACCGCTCGGCGGCTTCAGCGAGAGCCTGTCGTTCAACGGGAGCTTGCTCGATGACGGACTCGTCCCGCCCGGCAGCTCACCAACTGTCCAGCAGTTCGACGGCACGATCAATACGCTCGGCAACCTCACGGCCCATGGCGTCGACGTCGATACGTACGACGTCAGCGCATTCCTGAGCCCGGGTGACACGAGCGCATCGACAACGTACAGCTCCGGCTCGGACCTAGTGCTGTTGAGCGCAGAGGTCATCAGTTTCACGACAGAACCCATCGTCGACCTGTCGGCGACCGTGTCGCATTCCGGCAGCTTCGCTTCGGGCAGCAACGGCCAGTATGCGGTTCGTGTCGCGAACGGCGGTCCGGAAAATGAAGTGAATCCGATCGTCGTGACCGATACGCTGCCGGCCGGCCTCGGCTTCGTGAGCAGCACGGGAGCGGGCTGGAATTGCGCTGCAGTCGCGCAAGATGTGACTTGCACGCACCCCGGTCCGCTCGCCGTCGGTGCGAGCCTGCCGGACCTCACGCTGACCGTGGCGGTGACGAGCGCGGCAGCGCCCGCCATCACGAATACGGCAGTCGTGTCGAGCAACAGCATCGACGCAGCACCGTCGAACAATGCGAGCAGCGATCCGACGACCGTTCTCGCGAGTGACTTGAGCGGCTCGACCGAGACAGTCGTCGACCTCAATGGCGGCGACGCGGATCCCGGCGACGTGCTGCGTTACACGATCACCCTCGAGGAATCGGGCGGTCTCGAAGCGACGGGGGTCAGTGTCCTCGACGACATGCCTGTCCATACGAGTGGGTTCACGATCGTAAGCGTTCCTCCGGGCATTACGGACACGTCGACCGGCAACGGCACGGGCTCGAACTCGACTGGCCGGCTCGCGCTCGCAAACCTTGTCGTGCCCGCCTATGGCAGCGCCGCGATCGTGTTCGACGTGACCATCGCTGGCGGCGCGAGCCCCGGCGATGTCATCTCTAACGAGGCCGAAATCGCAAACCCGAACGGCATCGGCGCCTCGCCCGTCGCACCGGATGTCATCATCGCCCAGTCGTCGATATCGGTCAGCGGCACCAAGACGCTGTATCTCTTCGATGAGTCCACGAATGATCCGAACGGCTTCAACGTAGGCCCGCGGCCCTATCTTTCACGGACGCCGCCTGCCGGAGTCCAAAGCGAAGTGGAAATTCCCAAGTCTCTGCCCGCGCAGAACTGGACCATGAGCCCTGCGCTGCAGGCTCCGCTGACAATCGGTGCGGGCAGCATTCCGGTGACCTTGTTACTGTCCAAGGCAAACAATGGCGCGAATACGCTGCAGCGAAGCGTGCGCGTCGAGCTCGGCACGACTGGAGCGGTTGCCGGGCCGCTCGGTACGGCCGTCACACGGACGTTCGCGGCACCTGCAATGAGCAGCCCGCTCGAACTGACGTTCGATATTCCGCTCGCAGCGACGACGACGCTTCCGCCGGGCACACAAATCGTGCTGACCGTGACGAACGTAACGCCGGGCGGCGGACAACGTAGCCTGTTCGTATGGCCGACGTTCGCAACGGCACATTCGCGCATCGACTTCACGGCGCTGACGGTCGTCAATGTGGATGCGGCGGGCACCTACGACGCTGCTTTCCCGGCAGGCGCGACGCAGACGAGTTTCGGGCCAGGGTCCGACGTCTCGCTGCGCGCCGACGTCAGCGATCCTTTCGGCTCTTTCGACATCGCAAGCGTCACCGTCGACGTCCTCGACGACACGAGCTCGGTCGTCATCACGGGGCAAGCGATGAGCCTAGTGCAGTCGCTGAACGGTGCGGCACAGCGTTACGAGTACGTCTACACACTGCCTGCTTCGGCGAACGGCACTTGGACGTATCGCGTCAGGGCGGTCGAAGGCACGGAAGGCGTCGTGACCCACGAGCGCACAGGCGCATTCGCAGTCGCGGCTTTGCGATTGACGTTGACGAAGTCCGTCGTCGTCGAGTCGGATCCTGCGAACGGCAGCGTGAACCCGAAAGCCATCCCAGGCGCCGTCATGGTCTACACGGTCAGCGTATCGAATTCGAGCAGCGCGACTGTCGACAACGACAGCATCAGGATTCGCGATGCGCTGCCTCCGGAAGCTGCACTGTTCGTCGACGCTTCCGGGGGCGACCCCATCGAGTTTACCGATGGCACCCCATCGAGCGGACTGACGTTCGACTACGCGACGGCGGTGCGCTACTCGAGCCAGCCCGGCGGAGGCGCACCGTTCGACTATCTGCCGGTGCCGGACGCAGGCGGCTACGATGCTGCCGTCACCGGCATCCACATCAATCCGCAAGGCGTATTGGCAGGCGCGGACGCGAGCGGCACGCCCGCATTCA
>JAHEEM010000339.1 GCA_024640695.1 Rhodospirillaceae bacterium
GAGCGATTACAGATTGCTACGCATCCACCGCCGCGGGTACGCAGGCAGCTCGGAGCTCGAATACCCGATCGCTACTGATCAGCACCCGCGGGATGTGCTATCTCTCATGGATGAGTTGAATATCGAACGAGCGCATGTCTTGGGCCACTCTTCGGGTGGCGCGTTCGCGATCCGAATGGCGCAGATTGCACCGGATGCCGTGCATTCGCTCGTCCTTCTCGACCCGTCCTTGCCCTCTAGCGCCAGACCTGGATTTGTCGAGCCCGACGACATCGACGCCGAAGTCGAGAGAATGGCCGCGGTAGCGCGTCGCCAGCGGCAGAGAACTCGCGAGGACATTTGGGCAGTTCTTGAAAACGACGTAATCGACGAGGTGTTTGGCGGCCGGGAAGCCTTGGAGTCGTTAATACCTGGCGCCTACGATCTATTTGCTGCAGACGCGTTAGACGATGTCCACGTTGAACGCGCATCCAGCTTTGCGAACGAAAATGCGGTCAGGCAGATGTACAGTCGGCAAGCCGCACAAGACATAATTGATCTCCGGCAGCCAATGCAGATGATCTACGCCACAAACGGAGCAGCCGAGTTTTTGGACGTTGGCCGGCCCGGCACGGAGTTCATCCTGCTCGATGATGCAGATCACTGGTTCCCAGCAAGAAACAGCGAGGAGACCGCTAACTTGATCGCCGATTTCCTGCGTCGCAACTCCCTCTAAGACACGAGACCATCGAGGCGGGCAACGTCGGGTTAGGGTCGATGTGACCCGTTAGCCTGAATCCTACCACGGGTCGAATGACCGGCGGCTATCCGGACGGATTTCGCCGTTCACCAATGTCAAACACCGCCGAATTCACGAGCGTCGGGTTTCGGGAAGGCCTGGGGCGGCCGGCTTTACTCGAACGCCTAAGTTTCGACCGTGTGAAACCGGCCACAAGTCGACATCAAGCAAGTGAACGGACGAAACCCTGAGCCCATTCACTGCTGAAGATGAACGGCCTTACCAATATCCAGCTGATCCATGCACTCAGCGCGATCAAAGTTACCGAATGTACTCTCTTCTCTCTCCACAGCTCATGGCCGACTATGGCGGCCATGAGTAGAGACGTACTGATGCTGATGAAACTGCCCTCACTGATATCCCCAAAGATCGGCCATCGCCATACTCGACCGAGTGCAGGGCCGATTATAAAAAGCGTGCCCCACAACATAAGCCTGCTATGAAAATCTCGCTTGTGTCGTAACAAGAAGGCGCCTAACAAAGCTGCAGCGAAAAAGATTACGTTTTGAATATTTCCGAAAATGACCGGCATGAATCTCGGAATTAATGACTCGAAATCCAGACCAGCGCTGACTACGCGACCGGGAATGCCAAAAGTCGCCATCAGACCAGCCAGGGGAATAACTGTGCCGATAGCAACAGCGGCCACCCCAAGTTCCTTATGGCGCGCCCTGCTGCCCCTAGCGACTAGTAACGTCTGCACAAAGAACAAGACGAACCAAGTAGTTAGCAGGATCCCATGGACGTACAGGTAAGGCGGAATTTCGTTGACCTCGAAGAGGGGACGCAGGTAAAGCGTGCGCGAAAATCCGGCGAGCACTATGAGAAGAATCAATCCGGCCATAATCGGATAGAACCTGCTCCTTGAGACTTCAATTGTCCCCGGAGCGGCGGCCTGGGTGAGTTGCGCCACAATCTGGCCCTCCATCGCAGCTTACGCCATTCCTTAACACCAAAAGTTTAATGGCGCCTTCGGGTCGTCTTGGATCTTACACCAAGAGCATATCACGGCTCGACTGACCGGCAGCAATCGAGAAAAAGCGTGCCGGTCGCGATGCTAATAATCACGAAATCCGCGAACGGCAGAAAACGGGAAGGTCCGGGGCGGTCCTTCGCGCGCGAACGCCCCAAAATCGAACAGTCCAACCCGGCCAGAAGCGGCCGCTCAATCCGAATTCACTGAGTTGCCCAGTGTCCAGTCTCTTGCGCGCATGCCCCTCATGTTTGCGCGATGGCTCTTCGATTCTAGATACTGTTACCCACGTAAATAGTTGATTGACAGATGCGATCATCGAACAAGAAAAGTACATACGAAGAGACCGATTGACGCACTAATCCTATCGGCGTACGTTCCTATTCGTGCTTGTTGCACGACTTTTCGCAAACCATTAGTTAGAAGGGGAACACAATGATCAGTAATAAGATCAGACTTAGTTTGGTTGTGTGTACGGCCTGTTTTCTCGGTGCCAATGCCGCTTCGGCAGGCGAAGTAAACGGGAATGGTGACGTGGTCCCGGGAGGAGTCAACGGAAGATCTGCTTGCTCTTTCTCAGGTCTTGAGGATCACCCGGTTGATCCAGGTACAACACAAAGCTGGGGAACAATTGTAAAGGATTTACCGGCAGCCACCGTAGCATTTTTTGTGCGGGTGTTAGGCTTTAACCCTGGTTCGGCTTGTAATCCGACGAACGACTGATAGGCGGCGCAAAAGCCCTCGCCATCGAACTACCCGCCCTGCGCTAATCTCGGGGCGGGTAGTTACTGCTACTCGTATCCGACGTCCATTATGGGTCGATAGCGGTTTTCCCGCTCCAACCCAGAATATAGCATCTGAGCGTCCGCTGTTGAGGTCATTTTCACCGTTAAAGCTCGGCGCTCAGCGGAATGACCGCTTTCGAATGCGGAGCC
>JAHEEM010000134.1 GCA_024640695.1 Rhodospirillaceae bacterium
CTGCGTCGGAAGGCCGGAGCCGCGCAGACATGGCTTCGGTCATCTCGACGCTGCCGCTGGCGTCGACACGCAGCGCCGAAGCGATTCCAAGCACATCCGCAATTCTCAGCCAGCGATCCGGGCCGGCTACGAACAGCGCGGTTGCCGCCGCATCCGCCAATACGGGGTCATCGGCGAGAACGGTCACAGCCTGCGTGTGGGTTACGGGTCGGCCAGTGCCCGGGTCGAGCAGATGGTGCATGCGCTGGCCGCTGCGCTCGTAGTAGCGCTCGTAGTCCCCGGAGGTGAAGGCCGATTCGCCGTCCGCGAGCTCGAGGCTGCCGAGGAGCCCGTCGCGACGCGGATGCCTGATGCCGATGCGCCACGGCCGGCCGCCCGGTGCACGGCCGGTCGCTGCGAGGTCGCCGCCGGCGTTGACGAGCGCCGCCGCGATGTTGTGAGACGCGAGCAGGTCGATCGTCCGGCCCACTGCGGCGCCTTTGGCGATGCCGCCGAGATCGATCTTGAGCCCCGGACGCGGGCTATCGACGTGGTGGCCGTGGATCTGGAGGGCCGCAATGACCCCGCTCGCTTCGAGAGCGGCGCCAATGGCTGTATCAGAAGGCGGCTCGCGATCGGTGAAATCCGTCGAGTGAAAGCCCCAGAGCTCAACGAGGCTGCCGAGTCCTGGCTCAAATAGACCCTCGCTCGTTGCCGAAATCTCTTGAGCGCGGCGCAGTAGCTGAGCGAGCCCGTCGCTGACGTCGCTGCCGCGGCCGGAGGCAAGGCTGGCGTTCAGATCCGCCAGCTCGCCGGCTGCCCACGGATAGTAGTCGCGCTCGAGTCCTCTGAGCGCCGCTTCGACACCCGCGAGCGCAGCGGCGCTCGTTTCGGCATCGGGGCTCTCGAACATCACGTCGACCCAGGTGCCCATCGCGTAGAAGCGTTCCTGGACGGTCTGTGCCGGGTCTTGCGCGTCGCATCCGAACGCGAGGACACAGCATAGGCCCAATAAGCATCGGCTCGTGCGCATAGGAATTAGCCGGACAGTCGTTTCTCCACCGCGTCGAGCAGCATAGCAGCGATGTCGATGCTGAACTGCCGATCGAGTTCACGGATCCCGGTCGGGCTGGTCACGTTGATTTCGGTTAGGTAGTCGCCGATAACGTCGAGCCCGGCGAACAGCACGCCCTTCGCACGCAGCACCGGGCCGACCTCCGCACACAGCCACCGATCTCGCTCTGTCAGGGCCCGCCCTTCGCCCTTTGCGCCCATGACGAGATTGCCGCGCGGGTCGCCCGGGCCCGGCACGCGGGCGAGCGCATAATCGATCGGGTTGCCGTCGATGAGCAGGATTCGCTTGTCGCCGGCGGTGATCTCCGGCACGTAGCGCTGCGCCAGGGTGTACTTGAGCCCGTAGTCCGTGAGCGTCTCGAGAATCACGTTCGTGTTCGGATCGTCGTCTGCAACGACGAATATTGATTTCCCGCCCATGCCATCGAGAGGCTTTAGGACGATCTTGCCCTGCTCCTTGAGGAAGGCCTTGATCGTAGTGAAATTTCGAGTGATCAGGCTGGGTGGGGTGCAGTGCGAAAACCACGCCGTATAGGCCTTCTCGTTGATGTCACGCAGGCTGGATGGCTTGTTGACGACCAGCAGGCCGCGGTCTTCGGCCAGCTGCAGGATGTAGGTGGTGTAGATGTACTCCATATCGAAAGGCGGATCCTTCCGCATGAAGAGCGTGTCGAGCTGATCGAGCTGGCCCTGCCAGGGGTCACCGATCTCAAACCACCGCGCCGGATCATCGAAAACTTGGATCTGCCGGCCATCGCCAAGGGACACGCCGTCCCGTACCGAGAGATCTTGTTGCCGAAAGTAGATCAGACCCCAGCCGCGTTTTTGCGCGGCGAGCAGCATCGCAAGCGTCGAGTCCTTTGCCGGCGTGATCGTTTCGATAGGGTCCATGACCATGCCCAAGAGGCGTCTGTTGTCTGTCATGCGGCGTTACTCTGTCCTTTTTGCGTGAAGGTTCGCAGTACCCCGGTCGCGGAGGGCGGTACTATACCGTGAGCCGGGTTGATGCGGCGCCGTGTGACGCCTGTGTTGTTAGGGTCTGGAGCGCTCGTGGGCCGAAGCGAAGCTCGCCGCGGCGCCATGGAAGGCACCCGGCCAATATGTTAAAAGGCGCGTGGGGCCTTAAGAATCTCGGGTTGCAGTTCGCTTCCCGGAGCTGGGCCGTTGGGGACGGTGTTGCGGTGCCCCGGAGATGCCTGGAAACCAAGTCTTGGGAGCGCGGCAGTTCGACGCAATGTTTTTGAGTCTCGAGTAGAGGAGGGGTTCGTGTCCGGTGACAGTGCTGCGGTTGCTAATCGGGGTCTAGCGGGCCTGAAGATCCTCGTCATCGACGACAGTAAGACCATCCGCAGAACGGCAGAGACGTTGTTGGTCAAGGAGGGCTGCGAGGTCTTTACGGCCATCGACGGTTTCGATGCCTTGGCTAAAATCGCCGACCACCACCCGGATATTATTTTCGTCGATATCATGATGCCGCGACTCGACGGCTATCAGACTTGCGCGCTGATCAAGCACAATCAGGTCTTTAAGCAGACCCCGGTTATCATGCTGTCGAGCAAGGACGGGCTGTTCGATCGTGCGCGAGGGCGTCTGGTCGGCTCCGAGCAGTACCTGACCAAGCCGTTCACCAAGGACGAATTGCTCGGGGCGATCTTGAGTCACACGGGCAGATAGGGCGAGCCGGGTATCGCGCAATGGCACTCGTGATGATCGTGGACGATTCGCCGACGGAAGTGCACGTCATGCGGACGGCATTGGAGCAGCAGGGCTTCGAGACCGTCGCTGCCGCCGACGGCTCTGAGTGCCTCAAGCTTGCGCGGGAGATGCGCCCGGATCTGATTCTCATGGATGTGGTAATGCCGGGAGTCAATGGGTTTCAGGCGACGCGCACGCTGGCTCGAGACCCGGCTACCAAAGCCATACCCGTTGTGATGATCTCGACCAAGAGTCAGCAGACCGACAAAATCTGGGGACTGCGCCAGGGAGCCGTCGACTTTCTCGTCAAGCCCGTCTCCGCCGCCGCCTTGGTGGCCAAGGCGCGTGAAGTCCTCTCTAGAGGCGGTGACAGCGAAACATGAACCTCAGCGATCTGCACGACCGGCCTTACGACCTGCTACTTGCGATGGAGGATCGGGCTCGCGCCGCAGCGACGCGCCGCGAAGGCAAGACTTCGCAAGGCGGCGGCGAGTGGGTGGGGGTTGCATTCAGGTTGGGTGCGGACCGTTTCGTTGCGGATCGTGCCGACGTGAAGGAAGTGTTGTCGCTGCCAGAATCCATAACGCGAGTCCCAGGCGCGAAGTCTTGGCTTCGGGGTATCGCCAATGTCAGGGGGCAACTCATCACCGTCATCGATATCAAGGCCTTTCTCGGCGGCGGCATCTCGATGACGGACCGACGCTCGCGGGTCCTGGTGGTCTCGAGTCGCGATGTGCCAACTGGCTTGCTCGTAGATGAAGTGCTCGGGTTTCGTCGCTTCAACGCCTCCGACTACCGCAGAGAGGCGATCTCGCCGGCAATTGAATGTGAGGCGTATATAGAGGGCAGCTATCGTCGCGGCGCAGAAGCCTGGCCGTATTTCCGTCTGCCGAAGCTGCTTGCAGATGACTTTTTTTTGAATGCGGCCGAGACGACCGAGGCGAAGGTGAGTTGATGAGCGCCGATTCGGGTTACCTGCTGATTGCCGTTTCGCGCGTGAAGTGTGGGCTCGCCCGCGGGCGCCGGCTGCCGGGAGCACTTTTTTCTTATGCATCCTAGTGTTTGGTCGAAGGTCCTTATGGGGTTGGCGGCAGGTCTGGTCGTCATTATTTTCGCTCTCGCTTTCTTGACATGGCGTGGCGGGGCAATTCCTGTGCCCATGGACGCCGGACGGCTAGTTGCTACCGCACAGCTCATCCGCGCTCAGAGCCGCGCGGCCATCGCAGGTGATCAGCAGAGTTTTTCGGTGCTCGAGCAGAGTTGGGCCGAGTACACGCAACTCGAGCGTGCATTGGCGGTGGCCGCGCCGGCGGGATCGGCGCTTCACGCCCTCGCGGCAGGCACCGAGGCCGGCGCCATTGACTCGAATGTCGAGATTATTATGCAGTCGCGAGCGCCGCTGGTAGCGGTCGCGAGTGAGCGCGAGCAGCTCCGAATCCTTGCGCCGGAGCTACTCGTGGCGACGGGCAATCTCGCGAGCGCGTTGTCCGCCGATGGCCTGGCCGCGAATCAGCTCAATCTGGACCGCTTCGAGCTCACGGTTCAAAGAATACGACAGAGTCTCGAGCTGCTCGGTGCTAGCGGCGCCACGCCGGAGCTCTTGCAGGCCCTACGCGATAGCGAACAGTATCTCGGCGATATAGTCGGAGGGCTCTCCGGCGGTAGCACGACGCTGGAGGTCGTCCCGGTCAGCGGCGCAACCGCCGAGCAGACACTGGCCGCCGCCGCGACGGTCTTTGATGACGTCAGAGGCCGCATCGGGGTCATTGTAATGAGCGCGGAAGCCCTGCTCGCGGCGCGCTCGGCGGTTGCGGCAATCGATGCAGCCGCGGAGTCGCTGTTCGAGCGCTATCGAGGCATTGAGACAACTGCGCCGGTCTCCGGGGGTGGCGGCAATAATGGGATCGCGATCGCCTTGGCCGCGGTCGCAGGCATCTTGGTGCTATTCATGATTTTCGCGTACGTGAGGGCGCGGGACTACCGCAAGGCCGGTAGCGAGATCGCACAGCAGAATGAGCGTAACCAGCAGGCGATTTTACGATTGCTCGACGAGCTCTCGAGCCTCGCGGACGGTGATCTTACGGTGCAGGCGACTGTGACCGAGGATATTACCGGTGCGATCGCGGACTCCATCAACTACGCTATCGAGGCCTTGCGCGAGCTCGTCACCACGGTCAAGGACTCATCGCTGCTTGTCGACGCAGCGGCGAAACAGACACAGGCCGCCTCGCAGAATCTCCTGCACGCTAGCGAGACGCAGGTCAAACAGGCGGCGGCCGCGTCAGAATCGATAGGCCGGGTTGTAATATCGATCGAGGAGGTTTCAGGCAATGCGGAGCGCTGCTCCGATGTTGCCAGGCACGCCGTGGATGTCGCTCATAAGGGTGGTGAGGCTGTGCGGCGCACGATCGACGGCATGAACACGATCCGCGAGCAGATTCAGGATACGTCCAAACGCATCAAGCGGCTCGGGGAGAGCTCGCAAGAAATCGGCGATATCGTCGAGCTTATCGAGGAAATTGCCGAGCAGACGAATATCCTTGCCTTGAACGCTTCGATCGAGGCCTCTAGGGCCGGTGAGTCGAGCCGAGGATTTGCGGTCGTTGCCGACGAGGTTCAAAAGCTGGCGGAGCGCTCGAGCAATGCGGCTAGGCAGATTGACGTTATCGTGAGCACGATCCAATCGGATACCAACGAGGCCGTAGTCTCGATGGAGCGAAGCACGACAGATGTCGTCGGCGGGGCGCTACTCGCCGAGAACGCCGGTGCGGCGCTCGTTGAGATCGAACAGGTATCCCACCAGATTGCGAGCCTCGTGCACAACATCTCCAGCTCGACGAAGGCACAGACCAAGGTCGCTGCGAACATCACGGAGAACATGCGAATATTGCGACAGATCAGCTCCAAGACGACCGAATCGAGTGCCTCGACGTCCAATGCAATTGGCAATCTATCGGAGCTTGCCAGCCAGCTTCGCAAGACCGTAAGTGGCTTTACGCTGCCGGACTTCGCCACAGGCACGGGAATACTCAGTCACGCACAGGCGGCCCAGGCCCTCGAGAGGCAGGCTCAGACGCTGCTGGTGGCGGAAGCGGCGCCGCCGAAGGGCCCCAGCCGCCAGCGCCGTTCCGGCTAGGCGCACGGAACACGAGCGATGAATGATCTGGCCGCCCAGTCACTGGATCTTGTCAGCCATGAGCTGACCGCAACCCTGGAATTGGCACGCGCGCAGCTTGAAGCCTATGTCGATGGGCACGCTGGCGCTGAAGGGCTGATGCGCTGCGCCGAGATGCTCCACCTTGCCGGGGGAGCGCTCAAGATCGTCGAGGCTCACGGCGCGGCGCTGCTCGCCGAGGAGATGCAGGAGGCCTGTAAGTTCCTCGGCTCGACCCAGGACGAGGCGGTGCTCGAGAACGGCATCGAAACACTGACTCGTGCGATGGTGCAGCTACCGGCCTATATCGACAGGCTGCTTGGCGGCGGTCGCGATATCGCCTTGATCCTGTTGCCGCTCATAAATGATCTCCGTGAGCTTACGAAACGACAGATCCTCTCAGAGGGGACGCTGGTGCTGCTGAGCTCAGGTGCGCAGGGGCGATTCGTGACGGGGGCGGCGGTTGCGGTGGATGCGGAGGGTGACCAGGAGGCCGACCGCCAGGGCTTGGCATCGCTGCGGCACTTGTTCCAGGCGGCCTTGCTCGGCTGGATACGGGGTGACCGTCCGGCACACCAGGTCGAGCAGCTCATCGACGTCAGCAAACGAATCGAGCGAGCCGTCAAGACAGAGTCGGGCCGGCAGATCTGGTACGTGCTCACGGCGGTGCTCGAAGCCCTCAGCAACGAAGGGCTCGAGGAGACGATCGCGCTCAAACGGCTCGTCGGTCAGGCGGATAGGCAACTCAAACGCTTGATCGATGAAGGCGAGAGTTCCTTTATCCACGCGCCGCCGACTGATCTGCTTAACGGCTTGCTGTATTACGTAGGGCGCGCAAGCGGAGAGCAGGATCGCCTTGAAGAGCTTCGAGCCGTCTATAACCTCGACGAACTCGTGCCGGGAGCCGACCAGCTCGCTGAAGCGAGAAAAGAGCTCGCCGGGCCGAGCACAAAGCTCATGGGCACTGTCGCCCAGGCCATTAAAGAGGATCTAGGTAGCGTCAAGGATGCGTTAGATATTTTCGTCCGCACTGGTATGGACGACACCGCGGATCTTTCGCCGCAATTGGAGATGTTGAAGAAGATCGCCGATACGCTCGGTGTGCTTGGTCTTCCCGATCTGCGGGATGTGATTCGCGCAGAAGCCAAGGAACTCAAGTCGATCGTCGTGAACGGCGCTGTCCCGGACGAAGCATCGCTTGAAAAGGTCGCGGCAACCCTGCTCGAGGTCGAGGATACGCTCGACAAACAGCTCGTCAGAGTGGTCGCTCCTGCAAGCAAGTCGGCCGAGACCGAGACCGCCGACGCGGAAAGTGACGCGCACTACCGCCGCGTAACACAGACGGTCCTCAGTGAGTGCAACGTCAATCTCTCCCATGTCAAAGAGATTGTCGTTCAGTTGCTCGAAGAACCGGGCAACGTGCGCGCGCTCGATCAAGCCGAGCCGCAGCTGCAAGGAATTACCGCCGGTCTGCTGATGCTCGGCAAGACGCGCGCGGTCGCTATCGTCGAGCGAATCGGCGGCGTCATCAACGCCCGACTTGCTCCCGGCGAGGCGGTGCTGGACGCGAGCGAGCTGGAGCGTCTCGCCGATGCGATCGTAAGCATCGAGTATTACATGGAGACCGTGGCCGCTGGGCGCAGCGATCCTTGGTACATGCTAGATAACGCCGAACGATGTCTGAGCGTCATTGAGCGAACGAGCGAGCGAGTATCGGCGGCGACGGTTGAGGAGAAACCGGCGAGGGCCGATGATTCTGAGCAACTGGTTGCGACCGCGGCACCTGCCCGCGAGGCAGCCGAGCCACCGGCAGTGATGCGTATCGGTGAGGATCGGCTCGACCCTGAGCTCGTCGAGCTGTTTATAGAAGAGGCAAAAGAAGAGCTCGCTGCTAGCAGGCGCAACTTGCGACTCTGGCGAGAAGACCTCGAGCAACGCGAGCCGCTGATCTCTCTGCGCCGTGCATTTCACACGCTCAAAGGCAGCGGCCGTATGGTTGGTGCGCAGTTGATCGGTGAGTTCTGCTGGAGCGTGGAGAAGATCCTCAATCGCGTCATCAACCGGACTTTACCGGTAACGGATCCAATGCTCGAGTTTCTAGAGGAGGCGGTTGCAGCAGTGCCACAGCTCGTCGAGCAGCTGGAGATCGGCACCCGGCCTAAGGCGGACGTTAAGCAGCTCATGCGCCGCGCCGATGCGATCGCCGAGACCGGCTCCGAGGCGGTGCTCGCCAACGAGACGATGCAGATGCAGGTCCTCGCAGGGCCCGATCTAATAACGGGCGCGCGGCCCGCTCATGCCGGCGACAGCATGGACCCCGTGCTTGCTGAGATATTTGCCAAGGAATCGCGCGGCCACCTAGAGGTCATCCGCGAGTATCTTGCGGGCGTCGAGCTTGCGGACGCACCGTACCCGGTGGACGAGGCCCTGTTTCGCGCCTGCCATACCCTGCTCGGCAGTGCCAACATGGCGGCGTTCAAACCGCTCGTTACCGTCGTTGCTCCGCTTGCCGCCTACGTCGGCACGCAGTATGCAGCCCAGGCGGGGCTCAGCGAGGCCGGGCTCAACGCGATGCAGCGTGCGCTCTTGGCGATGCAGCGCATGGTTGTGGCATTGGAAGAAAACGAGAGGTACTCCGAGGATGTCTCCGCGCTCGTAGTCGACCTTAAGGAGCTGACTGCAGCCGACGAAGCTGATCTGGTCGCGGAAGAGGTACCTGCACAGGCGCCCGGCGCAGCCGTGGCGCGCGAGTTCGATCCCGAGATCGCTGCAATCTTCTCCGAAGAAGCCGGTGAGATTCTCGACAATGCGGAGCTCGCGCTGCAAGAACTTCGCCGCGACGCGAGTCAGGCTGGGCAGCTTGCGGAGCTGCAGCGCTTGCTGCATACCCTTAAGGGCGGTGCGCGCATGGCTGGCCTCGCGGCCATGGGCAATCTGAGCCACTCCCTCGAAGATTTGCTGGTCGGTATGGCAGCGGGCCGGCTGGCGCCAGCAACTGAGGCAGTAGACGTCATCCAGCAAAGCCTGGACCAGCTCCATCATATGCGCGATTCGATAGGTACTGGCCGCGAGCCGGCCGAGCCTTCGGCGCTGCTGGAGCGGATCTCGCTCGTCACGAAATTATCGGGTGCTGCCGATGCTGTGCTGCCACCGAGCACTGAAGCGGAGCCTGAAGCCGAAGCCGAAGCCGAAGCCGAAGTCGAAGTCGAAGTCGAAGCCGAAGCCGAAGCCGAAGCCGAAGCCGAAGCCATCGAGCGCACTGCCGAACCGGAAGCGCCTGAAGACGATGCTCTGGATACCACCGGTATCGAATTCGAAGAGTTTGCCATCGACGATGTCGAGACCATCATCGAAGCCACGCC
>JAHEEM010000340.1 GCA_024640695.1 Rhodospirillaceae bacterium
GACTCGCTGCTGCTGCGTCTCGTGTTTCCGACAGCGGCCGTCGGGTTTGCGGTGCTCGTCGAGTCGCGCGGCTGGGGCTTGTCGAACCTGATCGCGCTACCTGCCTGGCTTGTGATTGCGGGCGCGGTGCTTGGGCTCGACCTTGTGATCTATCTTCAGCACGTGCTGTTTCATGCGGTGCCTTCGCTCTGGCGGCTGCATCGCGTGCATCACACTGACCTCGGCTTCGACGTGACCACGGGCTTACGGTTCCATCCGCTCGAGATATTGCTGTCGATGGTCATCAAGTGTGCCGCAATTGCCGCATTGGGCGCGCCGGCCGTCGCCGTTCTGATCTTCGAAGTCGTGCTCAATGCGACGGCGATGTTCAATCATGGCAATGTGAGGATCTCGAAGTCGATTGATCGCTGGCTGCGGCTGATCGTGGTCACTCCAGAGATGCATAGGGTGCATCACTCGATCGTTCGCAACGAAACCAACAGTAATTTTGGCTTCAGCTTCCCCTGGTGGGATCGGTGGCTCGGTACTTACCGTGCGCAACCGGCCGCGGGACATACTGCGATGACCATCGGAGTCGAGCAGTTTCGACAGCCTCGCGATCAGCGCTTCGACCGCTTACTGCTGCAGCCCTGGCTTGCCGCCCCGTCGATCTACCCCGTCAACCAAGGGGGCGGGCGGTGACTCGCGCCCGCTGGGCGCGACGCGGCTCGTGACGGTCGCCGAATACGGTTTTTTTGTTGCTGGGTGCTTGCAGGCTAGACTTTGCGGCTTGGTGAACCGGCGACGAGTCCTTACGGGGTCATGAGAACAGTAATGCGCACGGCTTGCTTGGAGATTTCGCTCACGCCAGATGGCACGGCGTTGTGGCGGCGGCTGGCGGTTGTTTTGTTACTGCTCGGCCTCGGCGCCTGCGCGCCGCTGGCGCGATTCGAAGCGACGGGAAACATTGCCGGTCAATCGGTCAGCACACGGGTCGATTCGCGTGCGGCGGCGTACTATCTAGAGAGCTATTTGCCGGGGCGCAACGATGATGACGCGCTTACCGCGCGGCTCGATGCGGCACTGGCGGCGAACGGCCCCGCTCCGGAGGACAGCGAAGGTCTGCGGGCGCTCACGCGCGAGTTCTCTGCCGACGTTGCGACGATGCACTTCGTCTCGAGGCTCTATGATCGACCCGACAACCGGCTTCTGCAGGATAGTTATCACCGGTTCTTCGAAGAGATCACCAGCTTGCCTCGGCAGGAGCTCATTGCCGACCTCGACGCATTTGGCGGTTATCAGATCGTATTCATCCCGGGCTATGCCTATCGCAGTAACCCGGCAAATGGCGCGGACTTCAGCCGCCAGCGCGCGCTGCTGGCGGAGCTCGGTTTCTCGTCGGTTCTCGTCGAGACCGAAGAGCTCGGTCCCGTCGCCGTCAATGCAGAGATTGTCACCGGCGCACTGCGCGATCTGGCTACGCAGCATGACAAGCTCGTCGTCGTAAGCGCCAGCAAAGGCGGCGCCGAAACCGCCATGGCGCTGAGCGCTCTGCGCACGGAGCCGGCGATCGATCGGATCAGTGCGTGGATTAGCGTCGGCGGCCTGCTCCGCGGCAGCCCGTACGCCGACCGCTATCTATCGGGAATCAAGCGTTGGTTTGCTGAGCGCATGCTGCGGCGCCGCGGTCAGCCGGCTGAAATGCTCGAAGATCTCAGCACCGTCCGGCGCCGGCCGGCCTTCGATATGCTCGCGCTTCCGCGCAACGTGCTGATGCTGCATTATGTCGGCGCGCCGCTGTCCGGTGACGTACGCGACGAGACCCGCGGCCGCTATAAAATTCTGAGGCGGCTCGGCCCTAACGACGGACTGACTTTGCTGGCTGACGAGCTTACCGAGCGTGGGCTCGTCGTGACCGAGATTGGGCTCGACCACTATTTCCGAGCCCCCGATATCGATCTGAAGACGGTGGCGCTGACCTATGCTGTGCTTGATGAGCTGGCAAGGCGTGAGGGAATTCGGGCCGAGAGGCCGTCAAAGGAAAAACTGTCGGGCGCGACCGAGCCGCTAGGACTCATGGACGAATGATGAATGCCCAACGATTGCTATGCGCAGATAGCACGACCCGCCATTGCGTCTGCTGGCGCGTTATGTGCAGGTTGATTGTTTTGGCCGTGCTCGGATTGTCCATGTGCTCGTCGGTGCACGCGCAGGACAGTTTCTTCGAGAACTGGGAGTTCAATATTCGCACGGATAACGATACCTTGCTCAACACGGATCGCTATTACTCGAACGGGCTGTGGCTGAACGCCCTGAAAGTCGAGGGCGATCGTTGGTTCGGTTGGGGGCTCGCGAACGAGACCTACACGCCGTCCAACATCGCTTGGCTGCCGGACGAGATCCCGGGCGACGATCGCCCCTATGCCGGCTGGACGTATTTCTCGTATTTTAACGGTCGTCACGACGAAGATGACTCCGCCGTGGTCTGGGAATTTAGTGCGGGCTGTATCGGTCCATGCTCTCGCTCGCAGCGCTTCCAGAACTTCTGGCACCGGAACGTCGTGGACAGGCCTGTGGCCCAGGGCTGGGAATCGCAGATCGAGGACGAGTTCAGCTTGCAGGTCCGGCGCGCACGACAGAAGCCGCTGCGCCAGTGGCTGGATACCGGCAATGGCTTGCGGGCGGACCTCG
>JAHEEM010000011.1:0-20446 GCA_024640695.1 Rhodospirillaceae bacterium
AGACAGTACGGACTCTTCTGCTCTTAGTGACAACATGCAGACCAGCGGGAATCGCCCTGGTAGGCCACTAGAATTACCAGCTCCCGAGCCTGAAATTCAACGGGCTCTGCGCGCGGACCCGGCCGTTTCTAGAGCCTGCGCTGCCACCAGGCAGTTAGGCCCGTCACGAACAAGATTGCCGGAATCAGACCCAGCAACACCCACAGGATGCGAATCGACAGCCCGCCGAAGCGTCCAAAATGCAGGCGAATGAAGGTCAGTAGGATCTCCTCGCCAGGACGCTCGAACGTCTCGGGATCGGTCGCTAGCGCGTTGAACAATGCCTCGAAAGGCTGCGGAAACGCGAAGTAGATGCCCGTGACGGCCCAGCCGAGCATGAGCACGAAACTCCAGAAGCCAAGCGCGCTATGCAGATGCCACATAAACCGGCGGGTATTGCTTGGCCTCGGCACCATCAGGCTGCGCCGCCAGCGCCTGCTCCCAGGCCACCACAGCACGGCGCCCGTCAGAACCAATACCGCAACGACAATAGCGCCGATGCCGTTGACCATCCGGCCGGTCGACCCTGCGAGCAGGTTATCGTGCAGATCCACGCACCACTCCATGAGCCGGATCGCGACCGGTAAGCCGTCGCTGAAATCCCGGTCGCGCGGCATGAGCCACCTTGAGAGCTCACGGCGAAAGACAACCGCGCTGCCGCTCACGCTGATCATAAGGATATAGAGTCCGGCGACGAGTCCGACCCAGAGATGCACCTGCAGAAGCAGTTTGCGCCAAGTCGCACTCTGCGGGTTCAGCGACCAGCGCTGCCAGCCTCGACGCCAATCCACGATCCGCGACCCCCGTTACATCTAGCCGCGCGCAGGCGGCCGACAAATTCTACTTGCAATCGGTGGCTGCGCGGCAACGCTCACCGGCATGGGGCTCGAGCCACCGCAGCCCCGATTCGGCGTCGCAGCTCGGGCTTGCCCTGCGCCCTGGCACTCATCGAGATAAATATTGGGCGCGCAGACGAAATTCATTCAATGTATTAAGCTGTGCGCTGCTTGCCGTGAGCCACGGCATGTGCGAATACTCGGCCAGGCGCATCCGCCCGAGATCTAACTTCAGCGAATAACCTCAGCCCCAACGCATTGACCCGAGAGCAACCTCTAACTACGCCGGCTGCCCGCTACGATTTCGTCATCGCCGGCGGCGGTATCGGCGGACTGTCATGCGCGCTCGCGCTGGCGCGCAAGGATTTCCGCGTCGCCGTACTCGAACGGGCAGCGGAGTTCGGCGAGCTCGGCGCCGGCATCCAGATGGGACCGAATGCATTCACGGCGCTCGACTATCTAGGCGTCGGCGAAGCCGCACGCGCAGGCGCTGTCTACATCGACCGTCTGATTCTCATGGACAGTCTCGACGGCGGGCAGATCTGCTCAATCGACGTCGGCGCGGACTTTCGGCAACGCTTCGGCAATCCCTACGCCGTGATTCATCGTGCCGACCTGCACCGCAGCATACTCGACGGTTGCCGCGCGGCAGCCAACGTCGACCTCTTCACGCATGCCTGCGTGATCGGATTCGAGCAGAGCGCGGACGGCGTCGTTGTGCGCGCCGGAGCTGCAGAGCCGATCCGCGCACGCGCGCTAATCGGCGCCGACGGCTTGCGTTCGGTCGTAAGAGACGCCTTACTCGGCGACGGCGAGCCGCGCGTTTCAGGCGACGTGACTTATCGCGCCGTGCTGCCACTCGACGACATGCCCGAGGAGCTGCGCTGGAATGACATGACGATCTGGTGCGGACCCGGCACGCATGTCGTGCATTATCCGCTGCGCGGCTGGAAACTGTTCAATCTCGTTGTGACCTGCCACGCCAGGCAGAAGGTTGAGGCGCACAACGAGCCGGCGGATCCGAGCGAAGTTCTGCCGTGGTTCTCGCAGCTGTGCGAGAAACCCATGGGGCTCGTAAAGACACCGAAGGAATACCGCCGCTGGGTGCTGTGCGACCGCGCCGCGTCAGAGCGGTGGACACATGAACGCGTTGCATTGCTCGGCGACGCGGCACACCCGATGCTGCAGTACTTCGCACAAGGCGCATGCATGGCCCTCGAGGACGCCGTGTCGCTGGCCGAGGCCGCGGCGCTCGAGCCCGACGATATCCCCGGCGCGCTCGTGATCTACGAGCTCGACCGCATCCAGCGCACGGCCGACGTGCAGCTCGGGTCGCGCATGATGGGACGCTTGTATCATGCCACCGACGCGGAGCGCCGGGTCCGCCAGCAGCTACTCGGCTCGATGAGCCAGGCCGAGTTTCGCGAAAACCTTGCCTGGCTCTATGGCCACGACGTCTGCCGAATCGCCACCGCCGCAAGGCCCGCGGGCGCCAGATCACCGAGTTGACAAGGCCTTATGGGTCGACAATGATGCGACGAGCTGCGAACTTCGCAAAGACGGAGCATCCTGCAGCAATCTGTATGGCAGAAACGGGGGATCAATGGAAGCGTCAATAACGAGCAGCGCCGACATCTAGCAAGGGACTCAGAATGAGATTCTTACGACTGCTGACACTCGCCTGCTCCTGCGTCGCGCTGCTGCCCGTCGCCGCCAATGCCGACGAGGTCGAAGATTTCTATCGTGGCAAGCAGGTGAGCCTTTATATCGGCTACAGCCCGGGCGGCGGTTACGACACCTACGCTCGCGTGCTCGCACGCCACATTGGCAAACATATTCCCGGCAACCCGACCGTCGTGCCGCAAAACATGCCCGGCGCTGGCAGTCTCACGCTCGCGAACTACATCTACAACATTGCCCCGAAGGACGGCACCGTGTTCGGCACGATCGGCCGCGGCATTGCCATGGAGCCGCTGCTCGGCGGCACCGGCACTCGATTCGACGCGACGCGCTACTCGTGGATCGGCAGCATGAACAATGAGGTCAGCGTCTGCGCCTCGTGGCACACCTCACCGGTCAAGAGCGTCGAGGATATGCGAGCCCACGAGCTCATCGTCGGCGGCACGGGCTCGGGCTCTGACACCGACACCTTCCCGGTCGTGCTGAGCAACCTGCTGGGTCTTAAGATTCGGCTTATCTCCGGCTACCCCGGCGGCAACGACGTGCTGCTCGCAATGGAGCGCGGCGAGGTCGACGGGCGCTGCGGCTGGTCCTGGGGCAGCGTCGTGGCCGTGCGCCCCGACTGGCTCGCCGAAAACAAGATAAACGTGCTGCTGCAGATGGCACTCGACAAGCATCCCGATCTTCCTGATGTTCCGCTCGTCATGGATCTCGCACGCAATGACGACGAGCGTATGGCCATGGAGCTGATCTTCTCGCGCCAGGTCATGGGCCGCCCGTACATGGCACCGCCCGACATTCCCGCCGCACGCCGGGATGCACTGCGCCACGCCTTCGATGCGACGCTCGAGGATCCCGAATTCTTGGCCGATGCGGGCCGCATAGACCTCGAGCTCAACCCGGTCACGGGCGCGGCGATCGAAGCGCTGATCACACGCATCTATGGCGCCACCGCGGCCGCGGTGAGCCTGGCCTCGGACGCGATTCGCAAGTCCGGCGAGTAAGCCGGGGGGCCGCCGCATGGAGGTCGGCTTCGTCGGCATCGGTGCAATGGGCGAAGCCATGGCCGGGCACGTGATGGCGCGCGGCCAGGACACAGTGACTGTGTTCGATGTTCGCAGCGAAGCTGCTGCACCCCTGATCACACGCGGCGCGCGCAGTGCCGCAAACCTTACCGAGATGCGCGCGCATGCCGAGATGATAGTCATCATGGTTGTCGACGACGGCCAGGTCGTCGACATTGCACGAACACTCGCCGCAGCGGGCGGCCGCAATGCCCTGCTCGCGATCGCCTCGACGGTGCATCCGCGCACGATGCACGCAGTCGCAGACATCGTTGCGGATGGCGGACTCGATGTTATCGACGCGCCCGTGTGCTTCGGCCTCAAGGGTGCCCGCGACGGCAAGCTCGCAACCCTATGCGGCGGCGAGGCCGCGCACGTCGAACGGGCGCGGCCCGTGCTCGAAGCGTTCAGCCGTGCGGTTCACCACCTCGGTCCCTTGGGCAGCGGCCAGCTCGCCAAGACCGTCAATAACATGCTGCACTGGGCCCACTGCGTCTCCAACTACGAAGCGCTGCTGCTGGCTAAACGCTACGGGCTGGATGCGCAGAAGCTGCGCGAGGTGCTGCTCGAATGCCCGGCAACCAACGGCACGCTCGAGATGTGGGACGACACCCGCTTCACGTGGCCGCAGAAGGACATGAACATTGCGCTCGCCCTCGCGCAGGAGGGCGAGCTGCCGTTGCCGCTGTTCGGCCAAATCGATCAGCTCGTACGCCTGTTGACCCCTGAAGCGGTAGAGGAGCTCCTCTACGGTAAGGCCGCAGACTATCTTGGTCAGCATTACGGCGCCGCAGACGCTCCTCGTTAGACAGAGATTATGAGCTCGCCAACCACACAGCGCTGGGGCTCCGACGTCATCGTCGACCTCATCAAGGCGCATGACTTCCCATACGCGGCGATCAATCCGGGCTCGAGCTTTCGAGGCCTGCACGACTCCCTCGTCAATTACGGCGGCAACGTACCCGAGATGCTGCTGTGTCCGCACGAAGAGATCGCCGTGCAGATCGCGCACGGCTATGCCAAGGCCAGCGGCAAACCCATGCTCGCTATCGTGCACGACGTCGTTGGCCTGCTGCATTCGACGATGGCGGTCTACTACGCCTACATCGACCGCGCGCCGGTGTTTCTGATCGGCGCGACAGGACCGCTCGACGAGGCCGAGCGGCGGCCGATGATCGACTGGATCCACACCGCAAATGTGCAGGGTCAGGCGGTGCGCTCATATACGAAGTGGGATTATCAACCTGCATCCATCGACGGCATCGTCGACTCGTTTGCGCGCGCCTACGGCATCATGATGACCGAGCCAACCGGGCCGGTGTATCTGTGCTACGACGCCGGCCTGCAGGAGAAGCCGCTGTCCGCGCAGCCGGCGCTCACGGCGATCGGCGGGCAGCGCGTACCGACCCGGGTCGCAGCAGACGCACAGGCACTCGCCGCGGCGGCGGATCTGCTCGTTGCCGCTGAGAACCCGGTGCTGCTCGCCGAATATAGCGGCGCCCGCCCAGGCAATTTCGCCGCGCATGTCGAGCTCGCCGAGACGCTTGCCGCTGGCTTCGTCGACGTTGGCAGCCGACTGAACTTTCCGAGCAGGCATCCGCTCAACATGAGCCTGATCGACGGAGCTTTTTCCGGCGCGGACGTCATAGCCGGGCTCGACGTTCGCGATTGGGAGCGCCTGACGTCGAAGCTCGACCGCACGACCCGGCTGACGACAAGCCTCGTGCCGGAGGACTGCCGCTGGATCGACATTGGCTTCGGCGATCTCGAAATCAGCGCCTGGTCGATGGACTACCAACGCTTCCGTCGCGCCGATCTGCGCATTCTCGGCGACACCGCGCAGGCCGTGCCGGCGCTGGCGGCCCTCTGCCGACAGCGGATCGCCGCCAATCCGGCGATCCAACGACGCATCGCCGCGCGGTTCGAGCGTCTCAGCGCAACGCACGCAACGGCGCGTCGGCGCTGGACCACGCAGGTACGCGAGCACTGGGACGATATGCCGATCTCCCTGCCGCGGCTCGCCAGCGAGCTCTGGGCGGTGATCGAGAACGAGGACTGGGTGCTGACCAGCAACACGCTGCGCGACTGGACGCGGCGTCTCTGGGATTTCGATGCCCCTTACCGGCATCCAGGCAAGTCGCTCGGCACGGCAACGCAGATCGGCATCTCGCTCGGCGTCGCGCTCGCGCACAGGGGCACTGATCGGCTCGTCGTGGCGATCGAGCCCGATGGCGACCTGATGTTCGATCCCGGCGCGCTCTGGGTGGCGGCAAAGTCCAAGATTCCGATGCTGATCGTGATGTTCAACAATCGCGCTTATTACAACGACTGGGAGCATCAGCTTCTCATGGCGCGGCTTCGCGCCACGCCGGAATCGCGCGCGCATATCGGCATGGACCTGTTTGGGCCGGAGCCGGATTTCGCAATGCTCGCCCGCTCGATGGGGTGCGTCGGCATCGGCCCGATCGAGAAGCCCGATGAGCTCGCTGACGCACTCAGCAAAGCGATTGCCGAGGTCAAAGCCGGTAAGCCCGTCGTCGTAGACGTCGTGACCGCGAAGCGATGACGGCTTTGCCGCTCAGCGCTTCGCGCCGTCGATCGTCTAAGGCAAGCGGTATGGCGGCGGCTTGGCGTAAGGCTTCCCGGGAACACCGTAAATCCATCCCGGGATGCTCGCGGGGCGACATATCTGTCACCCCGCATCCCACAGAGCTGTTCGCCAAAACACCATTCGGGCGTTTATCGCGGATCGGAAGAGGCGACGTTTCCGCTAAGCAGCGTGGCGAACGGAAGCGCGACACCAGCGCGGCCCAACGAGTCGGATCTGTCTCGCGGGCACTGGCAAGCAGCAAGGGTCGTAGGGCAGTATCTGCGCCGTAGGGGGAACTGACCGGATGGAAGCCAGCGCAATCGATCTAGCCTTTTCGGCACTCGGGATCATGCTCGACCCGACCCGCCTGATGGCGCTTTCCGCGGGCGTGCTCGTCGGGCTCATGATTGGCGTGATACCGGGACTTGGCGGAGTCGTCGGCATGGCGCTGCTGCTGCCGTTCACCTACGACATGGACCCGTATGCCGCGTTCGGGTTCTTGATCGGCATGGGCTCGGTCACGACAACCTCGGATACCGTGCCGGCGGTCTTGTTCGGCGTACCGGGCACGGTCGGCGCCGCGGCGACGATCATGGACGGCTATCCGCTCGCGCGTCAGGGGCAGGCCGGGCGCGCGTTCGGCGCAGCGTATACCGCCTCGCTGCTCGGCGGGCTCGGCGGCGCCTTCCTGCTCGCAATAAGCATTCCGATCCTGCGGCCCATCATTTTGTATCTGCAGTCGCCTGATCTGCTCGCGATCTGCGTATTTGCGCTCTCGACTGTCGCGACCTTGAGCGGTAACGCACCACTCAAGGGCATGACCGCCGCCGGCCTCGGCCTACTCGTCGCCATGATCGGCAGCGATCCACAGTCGGGCACGCTGCGCTGGACCTTCGATAAGCTCTATCTATGGGATGGTGTGCCGCTCGTGCCGCTCACGCTTGGCCTTTTCGCGATTCCAGAGCTCATCGACATGGCCGTCGCGCGGCGCAGCATCGCTGCCGATGCGGCAATCGACACGCGCCGCGGCCAGCTCGACGGGGTGCGCGACGTTTTCAATAACTGGTGGCTCGTGCTGCGCTGCAGCTGGCTCGGCGCGGCGCTCGGCGCAATCCCCGGCCTCGGCTCGGCGGTCATCGACTGGATCGCCTACGGCCACGCGATGAAGACCGAGAAGAACACCGAGAACTTCGGCAAGGGTGATATCCGCGGGGTCATCGCGCCGGAAAGCGCAGCGAACGCCAAGGAAGGCGGCTCGCTGGTTCCAACGCTCGCGTTCGGCGTGCCCGGCAGCGCCTCGATGGCGATTCTGCTAGGCGCGTTCACGATCCACGGCCTCGTGCCCGGGCCGCGCCTGCTCACCGAGCACCTCGACATCACCTACTCGATCGTCTGGAGTATTGCGCTTGCGAACGTGCTCGGCGCGGGCCTCTGCCTCGCGTTCAGCAATCAGCTCGCGCGCGTTGCGAGCGTGCGCATCGGCACGCTGCTGCCGCTGGTGCTCGGCATTATCTTCATCGGCGCCTTTCAGGGCTCACGACAATGGGGCGATCTATACGTATTAATGGGCTTCGGCGCACTCGGCTGGGTGATGAAACGCGCCGGCTGGCCGCGCGCACCGATGATCCTGGGTTTTGTGCTAGGCGGCATCATCGAACGCTACCTGTTTATCTCAATCGGCCGTTATGACTGGAACTGGCTGACGCAGCCGCTCGTGATCCTGTTCTTTGCGCTGGCGATCCTGAGCCTCGCGGGTCCCATCGTGCGCCGCTTCAAGGCGACCGGCGTGCGTGCCGCGCTGACCTTCGGCCCGCCGCGTTTCGCACCCGCGATGCTGATGTCGATCATCGTCGCGGGTGTGTTGCTCGCGGCAATTGCAGTGTCGGCGGAGTGGCCGTTCGATGCCCGCATCGTTCCGCAGGTTGTCGCCTACACGGCACTGATATGCATCGTCGCGAGCCTCGGCTTCGAGATCTTTACGGCGCGCTCTCCCCTTGCGCAGCCGGCGGATCAGCGCGATACGCCCACGTCGGGCCCCGCGCTCGAGCCGCGCGAGCGCGCGCGGCGCAGCGGCGTATTTTTTCTCTGGTGCTGCGGCTATTTGCTGCTGGCTGTCGGGATCGGGATGCTGCCGGCGCTGTTCGCTTTCGTGCTGCTGTGCATGCGGTTCTGGGGCCGCGAATCGACGGCCCGCTCGACGCTTCTGGCTGTTTGCATTACCGCATTCGCCTGGGTACTGTTTGATCGGTTTTTAGCCGTGCCATGGCCGCAGAGCCTGATCGGCAATTGGTTCCCCGCGCTGCAAGCCTATCTGCCGTAACCACGGGCACAATCGGGCTGACGACAAGACAAGGACGCACGTTCATGGCTGACACCCCGGAAGCAAAATTTCTGTTTGATCCCTACCTCGACTGGACCGCGCGCGAAGGCCTGCCGGTCGTCGCAGATTTCGGCGTCGACCTCAACAAAGTCGAAACCAGGCCATGGGCGCGTATGGACGCTGCCGGCGCGTTTGTGCACCTCAAGGGCCGCGGCGACTTTGTCGGCATATTCGTCGTCGACATCGCGCCCGGCGGCAAGACTGCGCCGCAAAAACATCTGTTCGAGGAGGTCGTCTACGTCATCGACGGCCACGGCAGCACGACGATTGAGACGGGCGACGGCCGCACCCACAGTTTCGAGTGGCAGCGCGGCAGCGTCTTTGCCCTGCCGCTCAACGCGCGCTACCAGCATTTCAACGGTAGCGGCAAGACCACCGCCCGCCTGTCCGCGACGCACAATCTGCCGATGGTCATGAACCTGTTTCACAATGAAGACTTTATTTTTAACAACCCGTTCGCCTTTCCCGAGCGCGAAGGTCGCGAGAGCTACTTCTCGGGCGAAGGCGAATTCATCCCGAGAACGCCGGGCCGGCACATGTGGGAAACGAACTTCATCCCGGACCTGTCGCGTTTCGAGCTCGTCAAATGGGAGAAGCGGGGTGCCGGCGGGTCGAACATCATGTTCGTGCTCGCCGACGGCACCATGCATGCGCACTGCTCGGAGATGCCGGTCGGCACTTACAAGAAGGCCCATCGCCACGGCGCAGATTTCCACGTCTCGTGCATCAACGGCACGGGCTACTCGCTGCTCTGGTACGAGGAAGACGACGACTTCGTGCGCGTCGACTGGGACCATGGCGTCGTGTTCGCGCCGCCCGATGGCATGTATCACCAGCATTTCAATACCGGCGCCGACCCAGCGCGTTACCTTGCGATCGCTCTCGGAGGCCTGCGCTATCCGATGACGGCCGAAAAGCGTGCCGTGTTCATGGGAATGGACGTCAACGTGCGTGACGGCGGCGCGCAGATTGAGTACGAGGACCAGAATCCGCGCATTCACGGCCTCTATCTCGAGGCGCTCGCACGCAGCGGTGTTCCGTCGGGCATGGGGGGCTTCATCGACGAGACCGACTACGCGCAGGGCGCGGGGAGAAGCTAGGCGATGGTGGACAAGCCGGCTGAAGAAGCCAAGTTCCTATTCGATCCCTATCTCGACTGGGTCGCTAACGAAGGCCCCCCGGTCGTCGAAGGGCTCGGCGTCGACTTATTCGCGGTTGACACCAAGCCGTGGCCGCGACTTGGCGCCGATGGCGCCTTCGTGCATACCGAAGGCCGCGGCGATTTCGTGTCGATCTTCGTCATTGACGTCCCGCCTGGCGGCAAGACCGAGCCGCAGCAGCATCTGTTCGAAGAGGTCATCTACGTGCTCGATGGCCGCGGCAGCACCGTGGTCGAGACCGCCGACGGGCGCCGGCACACCTTCGAATGGGGCCCCAAGAGCCTGTTCGCCCTGCCGCTCAATTCGCGCTACCAGCACTTCAACGGCAGCGGCACGGATCGGGCGCGACTCTCCGCGACGACGAACGCGCCCGTGGTCATGAACCTCTTCCACAGCGATCGGTTCGTATTCGACAACCCGTTCGCATTCCCCGAGCGCCAAGGCAAAGCATCGTTTTTTTCAGGTGAGGGCGAGTTCATCCCGAAGCGCCCGGGGCGGCACATGTGGGAAACGAACTTCGTGCCTGACATCAGCGCGTTCGAGCTCAAGGCCTGGGGACAGCGCGGCGCCGGCAGCTCCAACATGAAGTTCATTCTCGCCGACGGCACTATGCACGCGCATTCCTCCGAAATGCCGGTCGGTACTTATAAGAAGGCGCATCGGCACGGCCCGGACTTTCACGTCTACAACGTCAGCGGTACCGGCTATTCGCTGCTGTGGTACGAGGGCGACAACGACTTCGAGCGCGTCGACTGGCGCCACGGCGTCGTGTTCGCGCCGCCCGACGGCATGTACCACCAGCACTACAACACCGGGCCGGAGCCTGCACGCTACCTGGCAGTGGCGCTCGGCAGCCTGCGTTACCCTTTCACATCGGCCAAGCGGCGGCTTTTCGAGGGCGTGGACGTCAACGTGCGCGACGGCGGCGCGCAGATCGAATACGAGGATCAGGATCCGCGCATTCATCGTATCTATCTAGAGGAATTGACTAAGAGCGGCGTGCCATCCGGCATGGGCGAACATATTAATGAGTCCGCTTGAACCGCGGCCGCCTGGCAAAGAGATCGGGCCACGATTCTTGGCCTTCCCGCACCCAGCGACTGCGCCTGTCAGAAATATCTCGATTCGACCCCTGAGATTTCACGAGCTCGGCTTCGATCACCTGCACCCGACCGAGGAGCAGAAGAAGCAGCTCAGCGATACGATCTGGTCAGCGGATAACATCGAGCTCACGACAGTCGGTGTCGACATCGGCTCCTCAACCTCGCATCTGATGTTTGCACGCGTGCATTTACAGCGGCTGTCCGAAGCGCTATCGAGCCGCTTCGTCGTGGTCGATCGGAAAATTCTCTGGAAGTCGCCGATACTGCTGACGCCTTACCGCTCCGGCAATACGATAGACCCTGAAAGCCTGCAGCGATTTATCAGCGACGCTTACGTCGCCGCCGAGCTTAAGCCCCAGGAGATTGACAGCGGCGCGGTAATCCTCACTGGCGAAGCGCTGAAGCGGCGCAACGCACGCGCGATCGCCGATCTTTTCGCCGACCAGTCCGGCAAATTCGTCTGTGCCTCGGCCGGGCATCACCTCGAAGCGATCATGGCTGCGCACGGCTCAGGCGCGGTTGCGTACTCGCAGCGCGAGCACAAGACCGTGCTCAACGTCGACATCGGCGGCGGCACCACCAAGCTCGCTGTCGCGCACGGCGGTCAGCTGCGCAGCCATGCGGCGATCGCGGTCGGCGGGCGCCTGGTCGCCTTCGCGCCCGACGGCACGCTCGCGCGCATCGAAGAACCGGCGCGCCAGCTCGCGCAAGCCGCCGGCATCGAGCTCGAGCTCGGCGGCTCGCTGAGCTCCGCTGACCGGGCGAAACTCGTCGCGGTCATGATCGACGTACTCGTCCGGACCATCACCGGTGAGCCGTGGCAAGGATTATCGGCAGAGCTCGCGCTCACGGCACCGCTCGAGCAGGCGCTGCCCGTCGACATCGTGACCTTTTCCGGCGGTGTCGCCGAGTTCATCTTCAAGCGCGAGCAGGCCGAGCATGCCGACCTCGGCAGCGAGCTTGCCGCTGGGATCGTAGCTGCCCTGCAGGACAAGCGCATTCCATATCCGGTGTTCGATCCGGGCCACGGTATCCGCGCGACCGTGATCGGCGCTTCGCAGTTCTCGGTACAGGTCAGCGGCAACACGATTCTGATCGCCAACAAGCAGTCGCTGCCGCTGCGCAACGTGCCGGTCATCCATCTCGACACCGAGCTCGGCAACATCATCTCATCCGAAGCCATCAGCACGGCTATCGCCGAGGCACTAGAGACCTTCGACGTTATCGAGGGTGAGCAAACGATTGCGCTCGCGTTTCGCTGGCAGGGTGATCCGCTGCACGCGCGCCTATTCGCGCTCGCGCGCGGCATATGCATGGGGCTGCCGGAGACGATTGCGACAAAGGCACCGCTAATCCTGCTCATGGACGGCGACATCGCGCGCACACTCGGCGAGATCCTGCGCCAAGAGCTCGATGTGCGCAGCGACATCATCTCGATCGACGGCATCCAGCTCAAGCAATTCGATTACGTCGACATCGGCGAGCTCATCGAGCCGACACACGTCGTGCCGCTGATCATCAAGTCGCTGCTGTTTTCCGGCGAGACGGCGCCCGCCTAGCGCCTTTACCACCATCGTCCTGGGCAGCAGACGCGAGGCTCGGTGGACCCGGCCGGATCGTGTAATCTAGGCCGCACCGGCCCCTACGGAAGTGACTTTGCAGCAGCAGGCATCAACGACAGCGACGCAAGACGGCATGACCGCGCAGAACAGGCAGCAACTTGCCGCTTGCGTGCGTCTGCTGCACATGGAAGGCCTGTTGACCTATAACGGCCATGTCAGCATGCGTGTGCCGGGGGCGGATGCCTTGCTGATCCACTCGCTCGTCGACAGCCGCGCGGAGGTCGCACCTGACCGGCTGCTGACCGTCGATTTCGACGGCAAGGTGCTCGATGGCCCCGCCGATTGCCGGCCGCCGAGCGAGTATCCGATTCACGCCGAGATATATCGCGCGCGAGCCGATGTCGGCGCAGTCGCCCATATCCATTCCGAGCACGCGATCGCATTCACGCTCGTCGAGGGAATAACGCTCAGGGCGATGCGTTGCGATGGCTTGAACTGGGCCGCCGGCGTGCCGGTACATCCCGACCCGACGCGCATCAGGTGCGCAGCTCAGGGCGCAGCGCTTGCCGCCACGCTCGGGAATGGCGATGCGGCGCTGATGCGCGCGCATGGGGCCGTGCTGGCGGCGGCTAGCATCATCGAGGTGTTCAAGACCTGCGTGCAGTTCGAGGAGAACGCGCGCGCGCAGCTGCTCGCAACCCAGCTCGGCAAGCTCGCGCCGCTGACGACTGCGGAGATAGCGGCGTTGCGTGAGAGCCATCCCGATGCCTTTCGCGCACACTACGCCCGCAAGATTTGGCGTTACTACGTCACCCAGGGCCACAGCGCTGGGATTATCCCCGAGAGCTGGCTTGAGGCGCTGCTGTGAGTCGAGTGGCCAGGCTCGCCGCCGGACTGTTGCTTACCTTGACTGCGCTCGCAGCGACAGCCCAGACGCGCCAGAACCTGACCCTGACAGGCGCGAGCCCCGGCGGGCTGTGGTCGCTGCTCGGCGCCGGTATCCATGCGGCCGTGGCCGCCGAGTACCCGGGCTCGGCCGTCACCTACCAGACCTCCGGCGGCGGACTCGCCAACGTCATGCTCGTCAGCGACGGACGCGCCGACCTCGGCTTCGTGCACAACGTGGAGCTGCGCGTGGCACTCGCAGGCCGGGCGCCGTTCAGACAGCCCTATACGAATCTGCGTGCGATCGGCTACCTCTACCATTGGGCGCCAATACAATGGGTCGTGTCACAGCGATTCGCCGACCGCTATGGCATTGCCACCGCCGATGATCTGATCGCGGCAAAAGCCCCGGTGCGATTTGGCGTCAACACGCGCGGCAACATGGTGCAGGAACTCAATCGCGCGATACTCGAGGCATACGGCGTCACCTACGCCGACATCGAGTCATGGGGCGGTCAGGTCGTTTATGCCGCATCGAGTGAGATGGCCGAGCTCATGGCAAACCGGCGCATCGACATGACCGGCAACGGGCTGTTCGCGCCGGACAGCTCGATCGTGCAAACCGCGCAGTCGCTGGATGTGACCATGCTGTCATTCAACGACGCGGCCGTGGCGACTGTCGTCGAGACCATGGGCGCGGAGCCTTACACGATCGCAGCCGGAACCTACGACTGGCTCGACCACGATGTCTCGACCGTCTCACTCGGCGCGGGCATCGTCGCAAGCGATGCCTTACCGGAGCAGACCGCTTATGACTTGACCAAGGCACTCGTCGAGAATCTCGAGCGGATCCGGCGCGTACATACGGCGATGCAGGCGCTCACACCCGAGCACATGGCCTCGCAGCTGATCATTCCATACCATCCGGGCGCGCTGCGGTACTACCGGGAAGCCGGCTTGGTCGACTGATCGACGACGGGTCGATCGGCTCACAACGGCAGTCATCGGGTTTGGCCCCACTCAACCGTCCAAGCTGAATGAGCCTCGTCAACCATCTATTCTCGATCGGCGCGCGCCGCGGACTGACGGGCCCGCTGCGCCATATCCTGACGCTCTACGCGACCGGCCTCGCGCTCTGGGTCATCTGGACCGCAACGCTCGCGATCATCGACCCGCTCGCTCATGCCGCAATCTTTGTCTCCTTCATGCTGACCCTGATGTTTCTGGTCATCGGCCCGACGGAGCACGGCCGGACCGACCGGCCGCTCGCGGTCGACTATGTTCTTAGCGGCGCGAGCCTCGCCTGCGGCGTGTATTTCATATTCTCGGCAGAGACGATCGCGAGCCGAATATCACTTCTCGACCCGCTCACACCGAACGATCTCTTCTTCGGCTCGCTGATCTGGGTGCTGACGATCGAGGCGACGCGCCGAGCGGTAGGTCTCGCGCTCATGCTGATTACGCTCGCGTTTGTGGTCTACAATCTTTTTGGTCATCTGCTCGGTGGAGTCATGTCACACGGCACCATCAGCTACGAGCATTTTCTCGACCAGTCGATTTTCACGACGAACGGCCTGTTCGGCGCACCGGTCCGTGTAGCGGCAACCTATGCGTTCCTGTTCGTCGGTTTCGGGGTGTTCTTCCAACGCGCGGGCGGCGGACAGTTCTTCTTCAACCTGGCCGCGGCGCTGACGGGCCGCAGCCCCGGCGGTCCGGCCAAGGTCGCAATCGCCTCGTCTGCGCTCTACGGCACCATGTCCGGCAGTCCGACCTCAGACGTCGTCACGACCGGATCGATCACGATTCCGATGATGCGCAAGCTCGGCTATTCGCCCGTGCTCGCAGGCGCCATCGAGGTCGCCGCCTCGACCGGCGGCAGCATCGTGCCGCCGATCATGGGGTCAGCCGCGTTCATCATGGTCGAGGTTACCGGTATCCCTTACCGGACGATCGTGTTCGCGGCGATCATCCCGGCGGTGCTGTTCTACACCGCGCTCTACGTGCAGGTGCACCTGCGGGCACTGCGGTTGCGGCTCGGCGGTGTCGGCCTCGAGCAGATTCCAGCCCTGCGCGAGACCTTGCGCGAGGGCGGCGTGTTCGCGTTTCCGCTCGCAATCATCGCCGGCGCGCTGGTGCTCGGCTACACACCGACCTATGTCGCCGTGTTCGGCACGATCGCAGCTATCGTGGCATCACTACCGCGATCTGATCGGATTACCCCGCGCGGCGTCTATGAGGGCCTGGCCGAGGCGACACTACGCATGGTTCCCGTGGTCGCCGCGTGCGCAGCGGCAGGGCTGGTCGTCGGCGGTATCAGCCTTACAGGGCTAGCCGGCAAGTTTTCGTTCCTGATCTTCAGCCTCTCCGATGGGCATCTACTACTGTCGCTCCTGCTGGCCGGAGCGCTGTGTATCCTGCTCGGGATGGGCATGCCGACGCCGAGCGCCTACATCCTTGCGGCCGTGCTGATCGGGGACGTGCTGACGAGCCTCGACGTCGACCTGCTGCCGGCGCATATGTTCCTGCTGTTCTTCTCGGCACTCTCCGCGCTGACGCCGCCCGTCGCCGTGGCTGCCTATGCGGCCTCGTCGATCGCCGAGGCGAATCCCCTGGCGATTGCAGCTACAGCGTTGCGGCTATCGCTCGTGCTGTTCATTCTGCCATTCGGCTTCGTCTACGGGCCGGAGCTGCTCGCACAGGGTACGCCGCTGACGATTGCTTGGAGCACGGCGACCGCTCTGCTCGGCGTGCTCGCGCTCGCCGCAGCCAGCGAAGGCTATTGGCGCGTCACCCTATCGGTCTGGCAACGCGCCGCCTTCGGCGCGAGCGGCGTTGCTCTGCTACTGCCGGGCATCTCGAGCGACACAGCGGGCGTCGTGCTCGGCGGTTTAACCTTGTTGACGCTGCGCTCCCGCGCAGCGTCGCTGGCCTCTTAGCTAAGCATGCAACGCCGAGAGGCCTGTGCTAGGCCGCCGTTTCACGCAAGTGCTGGTTGAACCAACCGATCATTTGTGTCCATGCCAGCTCCGCCTCGACCTTGTTGTAGCGTTCCGGCGTGGCGTCGTTGAAGAAACCATGGACAGAGTTCGGATGGATGTGACCCTCGAACGTGACGTTGTTGCTCCGCAGCGCTGCCTCATAAGCGGGATAGGCATCGACCAAGCGCGTGTCGAGCGCACCGTGATGGATCTGCACTGCCGCCCTGATCTTGGAGACGTCCTCCGCGGCAGGTGCGCCGCCATAGAACGGAGCAGCCGCTGCCAGATCCGCGCCCAATAGCACTGCCAGGGTATTGGACATGCTGCCGCCGAAGCAAAAACCGGTCGCGCCGATCGTGCCCGTGCAGTCCGGACGCGATTTCAACCATCGGGCGGACGCGACAAAATCCTGGGTCATCTTGTTGCGGTCGATCTGCCCAAACAACTGACCGCCTGTAAAGTCATCGCTCGGATAACCGCCCGCTGAGGTCAGCGCGTCGGGCGCAAACGCCATGAAGTTCTCCAGCGCGAAGCGGCGCGCAACATCCTCGGTGTGGGGATTCAGCCCCCGGTTCTCGTGAATGACAATCACGCCCGGCAGTTGCGATGAAGTTTCGCTGCGCGAATCAGCGCTGAATGGCCGGACGAGATAGCCGCGAATAAACCCGTTCCCATCTGGTGACGGTAGAGTCTCATAGGTCGCAGTGATGCGCTCGTCATCTTTGGAAACCTGTTGCCCCAGCGCGTAATTCGGCATCAGGGCTTCGACAATAACGGCGGCGGTCAGACCCCCGATCGCGAAATGCTGAACGCCAGCCAGAAAGTCACGACGAGTCACTTCACCGTGAATAAAACGTGTGTACAAGTCTACCGCTTCCGCGGGAATTTTCTTCTTGGATTCCATCGGTCTCTCCTTGATGCTGGTCAACACTGGCGCGGTTCGCAACTCGATCAGTAGTCGTAAGCAAACTTCCCGAACCATTCTTCGATCGCCGACAAGTATAGCCACCGTCAATCTGATATGTCATCGCCGAACCATCCGACACGGAAGCCAGGGCCTACCCGATTGATGAATAGTGCTCATACAGGCTCTGTTGCGGGTCGGTGCGGTGAGCGCTCGATGCTCGCACTGCCGCGGAGCCGATTCGGTTCCTTAATGCAGCAAGCCGCTCGTGGAGCCAGCGCGTCTTACGCTGGATCGTTGCCTAGGTCTTTTTGCCGCCGTGGCGCCCGCGCGCCTTGTCGGCATCGGAGATGATGCGCGCAAGCTCCCGCGTGGACGGGATCCGGCGTGATGCCGGTGAGCTTGCCTCGTCGCGAGCGAGATTCTGGATGATCGCAAGCAAGGTCCGGCGTACGATTTCGACATCCCGTGCCGGCATTCCGGCCACGGCAATCGAATTTACTTCCTGCGCGAGCGGCACGAGCTTTTTCTTCAGCGCGCGGCCCTTCGGCGTCAGGTGGATGTATAGGTTCTTCTTATTGCCAGCGGCCTGGCGGCGCGTGACATAGCCGACCTTGATCATAGCCTTGACCGCGGAATACGTCGTCGGCTCCATCACGCCGGCTTCGGCGCTGAGCTCGCGCTGCGTGACCCCGTCCCGCTCCCAGAGGATACGCAGGAAAGTCCAGTGCCCAAAAGATACGGCGTGCTCGGTCAGGCGCATCTGCAACGCCCTTACGTAAGCGCGCCACGCATCCTTGACGAGGTGCGCAAGCCGATCCTCGGGTACGGCCTCGGTCCAGTGCCGCAGCACCGGCTCGAGCGTCTTCGCCTGCTTGCGAGCCATATCAGCGAGCGCGCTGCTGGTGCGCGAGAACGACCTCCCGGCTCTCGCGCCCAGAGCGCAACATCGCCAGACAGATCTCGAGAGTGCCCAAGGCCCAAGCGCCGTCGTGCACTGGCCTCGCGTCGCGCAGGACCGCGTCGTATAGCTCGGAGATGACCGCTTCGCGCGGCACACGCGGAGCACCGATCGTCTCCAGGTGAGCATCCTCATCCGCATAGACCATGACGCCGCTCGGCAGGGGGCGCAGGTCCGCGCGTTCGCAACTCACGATGATCGTGCCGAAATGTTGGTGCGCCAGCGTCGCGGCCGGCTGCTCGCCGGGCGCGTACTGCGCACCGCCGTAGTTGCGTGCTTCCTTGAGCGCGGCCTCCGCGACCGAGCCGCCGGTACCCGCAAGCGTTCGTCTCGCAGCACCATGCGTGCGAGGATCCTTGCGCTGGCCGAGCTCGCCGATCCAGCCGCAGAGCTCGTCGGAATCGAAGTGTCCGTAGCCACTGTAGCTCAAGGTCGCGAAAGCGCCATCCTCGAACTGCAGCAGCGCACCATAGGCGCCCTCGGTCGGGCGCTTGCGATCCCAGGCACCCAGTGCCGCACGCACACTGCAAGCTGGGCTCGTTGCGAGCAGGCGCACGATATCGATCTGATGCGCAGCCTGCGAGAACAGCACGCCTCCGCCCTGCTCCGTGTCGAGCTCCTCGGGACGCCGCGGCCGATACATGAAATCGGTGTAGTTCAATGCCGTGATCATGCGGACGCGGCCAAAACGACCGCTCGCGATGAGCTCGCGCGCATAGCTGATCGGCGCATCGAAGCTATGACTGTGCCCGACGACGAGCTTGACGCCCGCCCGGTCTACCGCCTCGATAATCCGCTCGCACTGCTCGAGGGATATCGCGAGTGGCTTCTCGATCAGCAGATGCCTGCCTGCCGCAGCAGCCCGTATGGCGTGCTCCGCATGCTGCTCATGCGGGGTAGCGATATAGATGACCTCTACGCTCGAGTCGTCGCAGAGCTCGCCAACGCTGGCATATATTCTGCCCCCGAATTCCGAAGCAAAACGCTCGCGCGCCGCGACACGCGGGTCGGCAGCGGCCACGAGCTCGACTCGAGGATCCTGCACGAAGGTCGGTAGCATAAGCGTGAACGCACGCCCAAGGCCCGCAACGCCGAGCTTGAGCTTTTTATCGGCCATCCTTCCGCTAGCCTAGAGGTCGAGCACGAGCTCATCGGAGCGCGCGCGAGAAACGCAGATCATGATATGGGTAGCGCGCCCGTCCTCGTGCAGCACAAAGTCGCGATGATCGGCCTCGCCGGAGAGGTATCGCGTAATGCAGGTGCCGCAGGTGCCGCTCTCGCAGGAGCTGCGCAAATCGTAGCCGCGGCCGCGTAAGGTCTCCAGTATCGTTGCGCCAACCGGAACGTCCAGGACTACGCCGGAACGGGCGAGCCGCAGCTGGAACGGCTTGTCGTCAGGCCGGCTCACGGCGGCGTCGGTGAACGTCTCGAAATGCACGGCCGTCGAGGGCCAATGACCGCTCATGTCCTGCACCTCGCGCATGAGCGCCTGCGGTCCACAGCAATAGACTTGCCGGCCATTCGGCGACTCGAGCACAGGCCAGAAATCGAGCATCCGATCGGGCTCCCCGCCATCGTGATGTATCACAACCTTGCCGCGCAGCTCGGGCGCGCTGAGCTCTTCCAAAAAGGCCGTGTGCTCAGGCGAGCGCGTGCAGTAATAGAGCTTGAAACCCGTCTCACCAATCTCACGCAAATGCCGAACCATCGACAGGAGTGGCGTAATGCCAATGCCGCCGGCGATGAGAACGTAGCCAAGCTGGCTTGCGCCGAGCGGAAAATTATTACGCGGAGCGGAAGCCTCGAGCATATCGCCGACCTGAGTCGCATCGATCAAGCTCGTCGAGCTGCTGTTCCTGCGAGACTCGCGCTTCACAGCAATCTGATAGTGCCCGCGCTCCGATGGCGCGTTATACAGGGAATACTTCCGTCGTAAACCGCTGGGTGTCTTCACGGCGATGTGCGCACCCGGCGTGAATTCGGGCAAGTCCTCGCCGCCGGGGCTCATAAGCTCGAAGGCGACGATGTCGGTCGCGACCTGGGTCTTGTCCGCGATGCGCAAAGCGAGCGTGGTGTCGGTCGAGGTCGGCATGCTGCCGATCATTATACTTAGCGATCTAAGCAGCCCAATAGCCGTCAATATAAAGGTCTCTGAACCCTATCGTTACCAGCTTCTTTCCGCCAGCCAGGACCTTGACAGCCTGCGCTGATTTCTGCAACGTTAGATCGCTAAGTATTTTGCTATATCGAGTCATGCTGACCAGAGAAGAAAACGAGCTGCTGTGCCGCGTCGAGGGCGATGCG
>JAHEEM010000011.1:20456-33198 GCA_024640695.1 Rhodospirillaceae bacterium
GCCTGCCTGGCTGAGGACGTTACGGAGGCTGGCGGCACACCGCTGCGCATCCGCCTGCTCGGTGAGGATCTCGTCGTATTCCGCGACAGCGAAGGCCGGCTCGGCATCCTCGACGACTATTGTCCGCATCGGCGGGCATCGCTCGCGCTCGGCCGCAACGAGGATTGTGGCCTGACCTGCCTGTATCACGGCTGGCGCATCGACGTCGACGGCAACGTGCTCGAGATGCCATCGGAGCCACCTGGCAGCGGGTTCAAGGACAAGGTCAAGCACAGGGCCTATCCCGTGCACGAGGCCGCGGGGATGGTGTGGACCTATATGGGCCCGCTCGAAGACGTGCCCGAGTTCGAGGCTCCCGCATTCGCACCGACAGCCGATACACCCGTCAGCGTTGCCAAGATCATCATCGACTGCAACTGGGCGCAGGTCCTCGAGGGCGCGATCGACTCCGCGCACAGCTCGAGCCTGCACTCGAGCGATATGGTGCCCGCCCGCGTCGATCGCGCCGGCGTGACGCCATCGCGCTGGTTGCGCCCCTCGACCGATAAGGCGCCGCGGCTCGAGCTCGTGCCGCGAAGCTTCGGCTTCCGTTATGCCGCCCTGCGCCGACCGATCAAGAATGCCGATGTCGACCAGTACGTGCGCGTCACACTTTTCGTTGCGCCGTTCACCGTGCTGATTCCGCCCAATAGCAGCTACAACGTCGCCAACGTCAACGTGCCGATCGACGATACGCATACCGCCTTCCACTTCATTGCCTGGGGCGGCAAAGAGCCTCCGCATCCGGAGTTCTGGCGTAAGTTCAACGGCGCACAGGTCGGCATCGACGTCGACAGGCACTACCGTAAGACCCGCACACGCGACAACGACTATCTGCAGGATCGCGCGGCGATGAAGCTCGGCAACTGGACCGGCATCGACGGCATCCCGAACCAGGACATCGCCATGTGGGAAACGATGGGCCCGATCGCCGATCGCAGCCTCGACCGCCTCGGCGCCAGCGATCTCGCCGTCGTCGAATTCCGTCGGCAGATGGTCGCGGCCGCGCGCGTCATGCAGCGCGGCGGACCTGCGCTGGGCCGTACCGAGCCGCATATTCCGCACGTCGACCTCAATGCCGTCGAGGGCGTATACCCGAAGACGACGGACTGGCGTACGTTCGGCGTTTCGGAGCTCGAGCTGAGCGAGACCCAGCAGCCTGCCGACAGCAGCGTCGCTTGAGAAATACCGCAAAGCGACCGTTTCCGACAGATTTCCGTGCAACACCGGCGCTGTGTCTCGACGATCGAGAACGCAGCCTAGGTTAAAAAGATAAAGAGTAAAAACGCCGTGGCCAAGCTACCTCTGACACTCGCCTGCTGGGACTACGATCGTTGCCAAGCCCTCATCAACGGCACGGTCACTCCGGATGGCATCGATCTGAATTTCCTGAATCTCGTCGTCGAAGAGACGTTCTTCCGCATGCTGCGCTATCGCGAGTTCGATGCCGCGGAGCTGTCGCTGTCCTCTTACGTCGTCTCACTGACGCAGGAGGATCCGCCGTTCATTGCACTGCCGGTGTTTCCGTCGCGGTTCTTCAGGCACTCGTGCATCTTCGTATCGGCCAAGAGCGGGATCGAGAAACCTCAGGATCTCGTTGGTAAACGGATCGGCGTGCCAGAATACCAGATGACCGCCCCCGTGTGGATCCGCGGCATCCTGCAGGACGAGTACGGCATCGATCCAGCCAGCTGCGAGTACTTCAGCGGCGGCCAAGAGGATCCGGGGCGCGAAGAAAAGCTCAAGCTCACGCTGCCGGCGAAGTTCAAGCTCAAACCGATTCCGCGCGATAAGACCCTGTCGCAGATGCTCGCCGATGGCGAACTCGATGCGCTGCACGCCGCCCGCGCACCGAGCACACTGTATACGCGGCCCGATGACGTGCGCCGGTTGTTTTCCGACTCACCCGCCGTCGAGCGTGCCTACTTCGAGAAAACGCAGATTTTCCCGATCATGCACGTGATCGCGCTGCGCCGCGACGTCTACGAAGCCAATCGCTGGATTGCGACATCGCTCTACAAGGCCTTCGAGCATGCCAAGCGCATTACCTATGAAGGGCTCATCGTCAGCGCCGCCGCCAAGACAATGCTGCCGTGGCAGATTTCTCAAGTCGAGCAGGTGCGGCGCGACATGGGCGAGGACTGGTGGCCCTACGGACTTGCGCCGAATCGCCACGTGCTCGACACCTTCCTGCGGTATCACCACGAGCAGGGACTGTCGAAACGCCTTGTCGGCATTGACGAGCTGTTTACGCCGGAATGCCTGGAAGCGTTCAAGATCTAGGCACGCATAAGGCTTATCGTCGGCACCGTAAATGCCGCGCCCGTTCGGAACGGTCCCCGGCAGACCCCGGGAGAAGCAGCCAAGCGTTGCAACGCTGACCGCGCGGGAGCTTGTTCCGATTCCGCCGTGGGTCGAACGGGATCTCTCCCACAGCGTCGCCGGAACCCATCACGACAACAGTCGTTGGCATGAAAACGTCGCGCGTCTCCCGAGCACCCGGATGCTGCAACCGTGGCCTAGTCCTGCATCAAGCACGATTGGATTCGACGGATTCTCGTTACGGCCGCAGCACGAATTTGCGGTTGAGGACTCTGCCGGTGCTTCAGACGTCCGGGGCTCAATGCGTCATCGAGTAGATCAGATAGTTGACAGCAAAGCGGTAGGCTAGTGCGGTCATCGGCTCCGGATACCACGGATCATCGGCGTGCTCCCAGGCATCGCCCATATCCATGTTGAAGTTGATGGCGACCATGAGCCGATCATCGTCGTCAAAGATGCCACGCCAATGCGGAACGGTGCCGGGACGTTGCCCACCGCGGCCGGGAATCTGGGTGCGCTGATCGAGATCGTAAAGCACGTGTAGTAGCGGATGGTCCTCCGCCAGCTCGATAATCGGCCGGTCCGGGAAGACTCGCAGCATCGACTCGACGAAAACCGACCACTCGTACTCGCCCCAGAAGTCGTCGACCATGAGGAAGCCACCGCGGTCGAGGTAGTCACGCAGCAAAGCCGCCTCCGGGTCGCTGAGATACCACTGGCCAACTTCGACCGCGTAGAGCCACGGATAATCGAACACACGGGCATCGTCGAGCGTGATAATACGCCCGCCGTCGCCATAGTAATCCACGACCTGCGCGTCGACGCGGGTCAAGCGCCGGATGCCGTCCACGAGGTGATATTCGGCGTCGGGATAATCAGTCTGCCAGGCACCGCCGCGGCCCCGTCCGCGCCCGCGGCGGCTGCTGGATGAATTCGTGTAGTAGAGCCGCGCAAAGTGAAACTCGGCGGTGGGCTGTGCCTCGAATCGGGAATCACCTTCCTGCGCCCCGGCCCCGCTGAGCCAGAGTGACCCGCCGATGACGGCGAGAACCGTAACCACAATCCTTGCGTGCAATCTCGGGAGGAGTTCCACGAGGTTTCAATGCCCCCGGTTCTTGATCTCAAAGCTGACGCTTGGATTATGGCATTCAGACCCGGTTAGTGACCAATTATCGCGCGAGGGTGAGGGCTTGTCGCCCGACGCGAGGGCGCAAGAAAGCGCCAGGATCCGAGTGCTACCCGCGCTGATTGTGAACCAGCACAAGACCGCAAAGGCAACGACTGCGACAGCCGCAATGTACGTCGTCTGCATATGCGCTTTGTTGCCGACTCCCGCCGCAGGGAAACACTCGCCCCGGACGCGGTCAGCGCCAAATTGCCATTGGGCTTCGATATGCGCGGACCGATTCTTTCTGACACAATGTTTTACGTCCTCCCGCAACGGCTCAGACGAGGTACCCCGATGCAGCTGACACGGCGTAAGACCGCGCAGATTGCCGCATTGGTGCTGATCGTCACGGCGGTGTGGCTGCGCTCGGTCGACAACGAGGTGCCCGATGCCGTCCGCCAGGCTGAGGTCCGTACCAGCGCGCCGCAATCGAACCCGATCGACTACGCCTTCGAGACCCGCCAGAGCAGTGTGCTCGTAACCGGACAGGGACGAGTTGCGCGACTCTTGGCTGATGATCGCGACGGCGCAAGGCACCAGCGCTTCGTCGTCGAGCTCGACTCGGGACTGACGGTTCTGATCGCCCACAATATAGACATCGCGCCGCGCGTCCCGGAGCTGCAACTCGGACGACGGATCGGATTTCACGGCGAATACGAATGGAATGACCTCGGTGGCGTGGTCCACTGGACCCACCACGACCCGGACGGCAGCCACGAAGGCGGCTGGCTGGAATACGCGGGCGAGCGCTACGACTGAGCATGCGATAGCGGGGTAACTCTCGCTCCAGCGCCCTTGTGCCGCTTGGGTTCCAAACCCATGGTGGCCACCACTTCCCTGCTCCCGTAGAATCATTGACTCGGTTATCGAAATCCTGAAAAAACACGGGGAATTGCGATGAAACGGTGGACGTTTTTGCTCATGGTGGCCGGGCTCGCCGGCGTCGCTACAACGCTCGAAGCCCAGCAGCTCGCGCCGGACCTGATTCTGACTAACGGCAAGATTATTACGGTTGACGATCAGTTCAGGATCGCGGAGGCCGTCGCGATTCGCGGCGAGCGGATCGTCGCCGTCGGCACCAATGCGCAGATTGCGCAGCGTGCAGGCGCGGCTACGCAACGAATCGACCTTCAGGGCCGATCGGTCGTGCCCGGATTCATCGACAATCACGCGCACTTCATGGAAGAAGGCGCCTACTGGAATCTCGAGCTACGTTTCGACGGCGTGGAGTCGCGCCAGGAAGCGCTCAACCGGCTTCGCGCCAAGGCTGAAACGACGCGGCCGGATGAGTGGATCTTCAACTTCGGCGGTTGGTCACCGGACCAGTTCGTCGAGGACAAATCGTCGTTCACCCGCGACGAGCTTGACCGCTACGCGCCGAACAGCCCCGTTTATCTGGTTTTTTCACGCTCGGATGCGTACATCAACAGCCGCGCCATCGAGATGATCGGCCTCGAGGAAATGGACGAATCCTGGATCCAGCGCGACGCGAACGGGCGGGCGACCGGCGTCATCCTCGGGCCGCGTGGTGCGTCGACCGTCAGACGGCTGGCAGATTTCATTGACGCGCCGAACGGCGCACGAGCGAATCTGCCGATGGATGTCGTGCGCTCGAGCAGTCTCGCGATGCTTCACGATCTCAACGCCGCAGGACTCACGGCGTCGGGGGGCGGCTGCCAGTGGGATGACCTCTACCGTGAGTTCCAGGCAGAAGGGCTAACCAGCATGCGCTTCTTCTGCATGGTCTCTCCAGAGGTTGAACGCGGACCGGGCATGCCCGAACGAATGCTCGCGGCGATTCCGACGATGCGCTTCCACGACGGCGATCTGTGGATGAGCAACACGACCTGGGGAGAGCAGTTCCCCGGCGGTGGTGGCGACGACCTCTACTCGGCGACCCAGCAGCCCGTAACGCAGGAAGCTTGGGATCAGTTCGGCGATTTCTCGCTCGAGGTCGCGCGTGCCGGCATTCAGGCATGGATCCATACTCAGACTGAGATCGCGATCGAAGGCAAACTCCGGCAATACGAGCGGATCAACGAGATCGTGCCGCTCAGACAGTTACGCTGGGGACTGATGCACATGGAGCAAGTGACGGTGCCTCAGCTCGAGCGCTTGCGCGATCTCAACATCTTCATTGCCGTGCACCCCCGCGAGATCGTCACGGGCGGACTCTTGCATCGGGTCTGGGGCGACGAGCGCGCCAATGCGATGCCGCCGCTGCGTGAGATTCAGGACAGCGGCATTCAATGGGGATTCGGTACCGACGCATTCGAGGTCAACCAGTACCGGCCGTTCCAGCTACTCTACTGGGCCGTGACCGGCAAGATGGTCGGCGGCACCGTCGTGAACACGCATCCCATCACGCGCGAGGAAGCGCTGATCGCCCATACGCGCAGCAATGCCTACGCGTTCTTCCGCGAGAACGATCTTGGATCGATCCAGGCCGGGCATCTTGCCGACCTCGTCGTGCTCGACCGAGATTATCTGACCGTGCCGGCGGACGAGATCAAGGATATCCAGCCCGTCATGACCATGGTCGGCGGGCGGGTCGTTTTCGACGCGGCGAACGAGTAACGCATCGGCTCGGCGGGGGTGTAACCCAAGAGGCTCTCTGACTGAGCGCGTCAAGTTTGCGCCGTCAGAGAGCCCAGCTCCGCCGAACTTGCCCGGCCGAATCTCAGCGAGACGGCCGACGCTCCGCTCGCAAACCTGAGGCGAGTGGGCGTAAACATGACCGACCGTACGGCGGCCGGCATCTGCTGCAGCACCGCAGCAAGCGTCCCACTCTCGATCAATTACTTTCTTTCTTTTCAGTAACTTAGGTCAGCTAGTTTACATAACTTGCCCACTGGCATAGACTCTCCTCTCAATAATACAAACTATAAAAAATAAATAATAAGTTGCTGTAACTAGAGAGGAAACAGCGCATGACTACTGAGGCGGAGCTGGTATCACCAGCTAAAGTGTTTGCGCGTTCGACAGATGAAAGCGCGTGGCTAGGGCCGAAGCAGGAGAGCGCCCTAGCGCATCTGAATGGACAAGCGAGCGTCAAGATTCTGCTCGGGCCACCCTCGAGCGGGAAATCGATGATTCTGCGGCAGTTCGAGAAGCACGCGAAAGACGCGGTAGTGCTCCCGATCTCGGGTCCGCAGCGAAGCGCGCTGGGCGTGCTGTCAGGACTACTCTCGGCAGCTGGGCTCGAAATGTCGACCTTGTCCGAGATCGAGCAACGGAACCTGCTGGCAGTATTCGCTGAGCACCGGGGTTTTCAAGGCAAACGGCTCGTAATCTGCATCGACAGAATTTCTGAGTTCTCCTGCGAGGCATGGGAAGAGATCGAGCGTTTGACCCTCCTGCAATTTGCGGATCGACCGCTCGTCGAACTGGTGATTGCCGCAACGGAGCGCGACGGCTCGCGCGCACCGCTCAACGGCTTACTGCAGCGCAGCTCGACCTGCCCGATCGAAGCCGTGCACTTTTTATCCGCGCCCGACGGCCAGGATCTAGATGGCTATATTGGTTGGCGTCTTGCGCGATTTGGCATCCATAATAATTTTACGGCAGAGGCCTGCGAGGCCATCGCAAGCTTGAGCGGTGGCCGCTTTAACTCCGTGAATTTGATATGCCAAGTCTTGCTGTGGAATCGATCCTCCAGTAACGCCCGGCTGATTGACGCCGAAGCGGTTCGCGGTGCCCTATCGAAGCTTGCAGGACTGAAGGATTCCCACTCGCCGTCGAATACACAGAAGCTCGAGTGCCTGAAGTTAGATGATACGCCGGCTGAGGCAGAGCTAGACGGCCGACTCATTGTAACGACCGAGGCCGGGCAGATCTGCGAAATCTCTCTCAAGGAATGTGTCATTATCGGTCGCAGCAAAGGCTGCGATGTTCGGCTTAACAGCCGGCTCGTCAGCCGCCACCATGCGGCCATAATGCCAACCGGCGAGAATTCTTATTTTATAGCGGATCTCGACAGTAGGAACGGGGTGCTTGTAAACGGAAAGTTCGTAAAGCGCAGCGTGCTAAACGACGGCGACATCATCGACATTTCCGACTTCCGAATTCAAGTGGAACTGAACGAGAAAATCCACTTCGCTGAAAAGGTCGAGATTGTGAATTACGCCGATGATGGCGACACCGACATCATGCCCGCCCCCGATATCGATTTGCAGCGAGTTCGGCTTGCGGGAGAACAGTAACCCGAGCCTAGAGCCCCGAGCTACGCGACGCGCCGGCATTTCCATGCCGGCCGCTTGAGCCGCGCCGAAGCCCGATCGCGACAGCACCGGCATATGGAGAACTGCCGTCGATCGAAGCCCGCGTCGTCGGACACTCGTATCAGTCACCGACTCGTGTTGACGGCCTCAGAATACTCGCAAGCGCTTAGTTCTCTAAGCCGGTCTCGAGCGCGAAGATCTCCGCCAGGATCCTACGCCACTCCTCATACTGCTGCACCAGCCAATTCTCGAGTTCGGCGACGCGCGACTCTATTCTCTCGACGGTCGGACCTACTTCGTTACTAAAAGCCTGTGCTCGACCTTCTCGCCGTTGTTCTTGCATTCTGGCCCACTTGTAATTGTCGTAAAGACTTCGAATTGCCTCATAGCTACCACGTGGTGCGCTTGAAGTGGAATTTTGCACCCGCACCACTTCGTCACTCTCAAATTGAGCGACTTGTCGACGGTAATCCAGCCACAGATCGTAGATCGATCCGATTTCCGCATGCAGCTCCTGAAACTTCTCATCCACGGTATCTATGAGCTGATACTCGATTTCGCGAACTCGCTCGATGCGCCTCGACATCGGATCGTCCTCGGCCGGGAGGCGCTGAAGAGTAACTGTGCCATCGGGCGCATTGCGCAGATAGCCGCCGAATACCGACGGCGCGAGCTCGTATGCGTAACGCAGAAAAGAAATGTCAATGATGTTCGACAGCGCCTTCTCATCGAGGAGACCCCGAGCCAGCCGGAGATCTTCTGCTATCGACTCGAAGAGTGCCTGATACCCATACAGATCTACGCGGGCATTACTCTGACCAATACCACTCGCGGCAGCGCTGACATAGACGTTATCGAGCCACTCGCGTCCACCGGCGTCCATTGCGCGTATTCTCAACTCCAGCGAATCCCCATCAGATCTGACGATTTCACCGGCAACGAGCAGTTCAGCAGCATAGTCGGGCGCAGGCAGGACTCGCACTGCACCCCACTCGTCCGTCTCAGCAAGTAGCTGGCGCAACATGAAGGGCAGCAGAATGGCCTCAACTTCGCGGATATTCGGGACCACTTGTAAGCGGCGCTGCTCAAGCGGGTCTGTCGGTACGCCCGGCTCGAAGAGCGTTATCGAGACGTTCAACTCGGAGACCCTACGCCCTTCCACGCTTGGCGCGACGCCAAGCTCTGATTGCGACTGGCCTACCGCATATTGAAACGGTAACCACATGCAGACGCTTAACACGAACGGCGCCAGCAGCGTGCGACGAATGCTGGTCAATCGAGTAATGGCGAACCTTCTTCTGTGCTACACACCCGATTTCGGCTTAGTGTATCGATACAATTAAATAGCGAGCCTGACGGTTCGTACTTCTTGTAGAAGCGGCTCAACGTAAACGACATTCCTGCCGTGCTGGACGAGACGGTCGTTGCCACATGCAACTCATCGCCTTCCGGTGCGACCGTGAAGCGATGGCTAACAAGCAAGCCGTCCGGCAAAATCAAACGAGAGACAAACTGATCTCCGTTCCAGCCGCAAATTTCTTCACCATAAGAGGTCTTTGCGCCTTGCGCTACGCCGTCGTAGAACCCACAGAAGATGTCGAAATCATCTTCCCTTTCGACGCTGATCTCATGCTCAGTTTGCAGTATTGTGAAGTACCTCGGGCGCGTGAGCTCGTCCGCCAGGCGAGCGAGCGCCAGAATCGAAGTCACATCTCGCGATGAGGAAATTGTCCCGGCGTTGTCTAATTCAGGCAGCCCCGCAGGCCTAAGGTCCGGGGCCGCACGACGAAGACGCCGAAACCATTGATCGAGTGCCCTGTTGACGTCATCGCCGCGAAAGTAATCGCGCCCCCATAAGCCACTCAGGTCCGCGGGCATGCTGCTTTGATTGCTACGCACCGCAGTAGCGCGCGTGGGCTGTTGCGTACAAGCCGCAACCAGCAACCACACGGCCAGTGTGCCCCATGATCGCAGCGGTATTTTGGTGCGCTTAGGCATCTGCGAATTAATCCTACTATGAAGCCGACCCCGATTGTTGGACCGTGGCGGAAGCGAAATCTCCACTGCTTTTCCTGCCCGTGTCGGCAAGAAACTCAAGCTCATTGAGCCGTTGCAGACTATGCGTCCCGCGGAGGTTTACGCCAACCTTCACCCCGTGCCCAGTCTCCCACAGAATTCTAGCCCGGTGGTACCACACCGAGGCGACATCGCGACATCTCGCCATGCCAACCTCTGGATCGCTGAACGGGTGTATCGCAGCAAGCCGACGAGAGCGAAACCGGTCCTATAGTCGGGTAAAATAGCCCTAACGCGATCCTTTCATGAACGCGCTTTATGGGAAGAACACTGTTTTTCTGGAAGCGCCCGATTTTGGGCCAAGAAGAACAGTTGTAAGTATCTATTGTAGAATCACTTTTCATGTGGTGATGTAGCTCAGCTGGTTAGAGCGGCGGATTCATAATCCGTGGATCGAATCACTCTAACTATCTATATTCTTTCGAAATAAAAGGCTGGCCGCTTCCAATAAAACCCCGCGGAATTGCGCGGTTTTCCGAGTTTCTTCGGAGTTGCCCGCCAGAATATTGGAAGATTTACTGTAGCAATTAGGGCTAAATATGGCCTATATTTGGGTCTATTCGCCTTCCGGAGACCTCATGAAACTAAGCGAATCCGTCAAACCCATCAGCTACCTCAAGAGCCACACGGCTGAGGCACTGCGCGACGTGTCCGCGGCAGGGAAAACCATGGTCATCACACAACACGGTGAAGCAAAGGCCGTGCTCCAAGATATTGCCAGTTATGAGCAGACTCAAGAGTCGCTGGCTTTACTGAAGATGCTCGCGCAAAGCTCCACGAGCGTGCGAGAGGGAAACAGCAAGCCAGCAAAACAAGCCTTTGCAGACGTTCGTCGGCGCGTGAGGAAACGAGCCGAGTGAAGCGCTATCGGGTTCGGCTTTCAAGCGACGCAGAAGACGACTTATTCGATATTTACCGCTTTATTGCAATTCAGGATTCTGTCGAGCGCGCCGACCATGTACTGGATGAACTGGAGACACTTTGCTCGAGCTTGGCCGAGTCGCCTGCAAGGGGACACGCGCCACCAGAGCTGGACCGAATCGGTGTAACGAGCTACCGGGAAGTACATTTCAAGCCCTACCGCGTCATCTATGAAGTGAGCGGCGTTAACGTTTTCGTTCACTGCATTCTCGATGGACGCAGAGACCTGCAATCCCTGCTCGAACGACGGTTGCTTCGCTAAGAGGATAGTGCGTATAAGGAGCCATTATGTCAGCGGCGAAACCGCTGGGGCAGGTTGAAACTGGGCCAATGACGGCCGATCGAGCCCACCATGCCGGCGAAGCAGGTCCGCCCCCTCCTCTGTCTGACGCATGAATCTCCCCCTTGCACGGCGACCGAGGCGCTGTAAACTGTTGCTCAATCGCCCGCTGGCAACAGTCAAAAGCAAAGACACTGAAACGGTAATCGATGCGCTCATTAAACAGGCACACAAACTGCCGCGTGAACTGTACAAATCACTGACCTGGGATCGGGACAAAGAAATGGCGAATCATTAATGATTCACGCTCGACACCGACATCAAAGTCTACTTCTGTAACCCGCAAAGTCCCTGGCAGCTAGCAGACATCGAGAACTCTCGAGACTGTTTCGGCGGCTGTGATGAGTGTGGATATCACCGCAGGCGGCCCAAAAGCTTACGTGTACTGCTACATGTCCCGTGTCTGATCCTGCCGGGTCTGATAATCTGGTAATGACCATCTATAAGTATCGGAGAATCAACCATGTATAGGCCTGACCGGCGGACGTTTATTCGCTCGGCGTTGGCTGCTGCCAGCATGGCTCCGATCGCGCCTATCGCTAACAGTGAGTAAAGTTTGATGGGTCGCCTCCTTATGCTACGCGCCAGCGTGAGATGAAACGCCTGTTATCGGCAGCGCGTCCGGATCCGCAAAGAGTCACTTTGAGGCAAGAATCGCGGCCGAGCTCTTGGCCTTTGAGTCAATGCCAAGCAGGAGCATATTCAGTTTGCGCCCGCGCGTCCGCGAAGATGGCACGCAACGCTGACAAATTCCCTTTGCGTTGATGAATAATATTTTATATCAACTAGTTCGCACGCAAATAGAATGCAGAATATTAGCGACCTGCTTCCGACGAAGCCATTGTTTCCTTGGCTCGCGCAGGCGTTGCTTAGCTGTTGCTGAGTCCATGTCGGGCGGGCAGTCTCCTCGGCACACTTCTAGACGGCGGCCCACTATCGATCTAAATTTTCCCTCGTGATAACTTAGCGCAAGCGCAAAAAATCTGTAGACTTGCCTCTGTTAAGCTCATTCGGCCTAACGCAATATCGCCCGGAACCTCCAGATTCTCTCGATCTGCCCAAAACGAGGGCCGCAAAATAAAAACTCGAGTGCAGTCGGGACATGGATAAAGAGAAAGCTTTAATTGCAGTAGTGGATGACGATCCATCCGTGCTGCGAAGCGTCGTTCGGCTGCTGAGCGTGAACGGCTTCGATACCGCACCCTACGCGGCCGCCAAGCCGCTTCTCGCCGACCTTGAGGATCTCTGCCCCATGTGCGTCGTTGCTGACTTGGCCATGCCGGAGATCTCGGGTTTGGAGCTCCAGCAGCATCTGGCCGAGTATCCCAACGACTTACCGATCGTATTTTTAACCGGCAGAGGCGACGTCCGCTCATCGGTGCTGGCTATGCGCGGCGGGGCGGTCGACTTTCTGCTCAAACCCGTCGATCGCGACGAACTGCTCAATGCGATCCGGCGTGCGGTCGCTCTATCGACAACGACTCGCCAGCGCCAGAACGAATTGGGCTCGATTCGCGAACGAATGGACTCGATGACGCCTCGCGAGCGTGAGGTGTACGGCTATGTCGTCGAAGGTTACTTGAACAAGCAGATAGCGAGTGAACTCGGGATTACGTTGAAAACCGTCAAGGTTCACCGTGCGCGCATGATGCAGAA
>JAHEEM010000341.1 GCA_024640695.1 Rhodospirillaceae bacterium
AACCACAACAGGGGTACTGGTCGAGGTACAGTCTCAACGAGAGTCGCACGCTCAAGAACCACTTTACGATCGCGAGCCCGATGGACCATCGGATGCACGTCGATCAGCTTCGAATCCCGCACGCGATCACGGACTAGGCGATTCTCCGGGAGTACGCGGATCGGTTCGAAGGCTACTAGAGCAAGGCCCTTCGCGATTCTGATCTCGTGGGTCTATGCGGTTTTTGCGATCTCGTCATGACGCTCAACAGGCTCCGGGTGAATCCATGACCACCGTCGCTCTCGCCATGCGCACCGTCACTAGGTCACGGAGATCCAAACCGCTCTCGCGGGGGCCGGCGAGGAATTCTGCGGCCTCGACGAGCTCCCCGACGCCCGACTCCGAGCATATCCGCCTTCGTGTCAGCTGGATGCTCCAAGTTCAGGCGTGCGCAGCCCGAGTCCCCGCGGTCTCAGCCTCGTCCTATGATGTGGTACACGCTGACGCTCGCTTGTAACTGACGTCGGCCGTAACAACACGCACCGGCCCAACGTCGCGGGGCTGGGCCACTATCGATCGCCTGGAAGTGATCTCGGCAGAGTCCTCATCGAAGGATAGGAAAGTGTACTACTTTCGCGAGAACTAGCGCGTCAAGGATGTTTCCTGAACCCTCGCGTTGCAGCTGATCGCCAGACTTGAATAGCGGGCATTGCGTGGAGAAGCAGCGATTGCCATGGTCTAAACAGTTGCGAACGGCGTGTGCTGAGTGTGCATTTTCCGTTGTCGAGCCGAATGCAATTTACAGGCATCGGTCCAGGCAATATCCGGTACTGGGCGATAGGTGAGGGGAATGGTCTCGCCTATGGGCCAAGGCGGCTCGGCGCCAGCGGGTGAGCGGATCTCGCGCTGTAGATCCCGCCCGTTCGGGTGTATGAGGATGCGGTCCATAACACCGGAATCGTCGATGAGCACCTGCGCGGCATGCTGTTCTGGCTGACGGGCGAGCTGAGTTTTGCGTACGAGCCGGCACGCGAACTGTGGCGGTTGCTCGGGCAGAAGGTACTTGATCGGTATGGATGAGGATGCGCGCCGGCCGACCGTCCTCTGCTCCTGATCTCTGATTGGCACTCGAGTGTATAGGACGAGCCTATTCCCCCGGTAACAAGCCTCATGCGAAATGCAATCTGGCGTCAATAGCTTCGCTACTACCAGTCCCGGATTATACGTTCCCATTCGCGCAGATCTTGTGGTACCGGTTGATTGTCGGTGCGAACCAGCCAATGCGAATCAATGTCGAAGTGGCTAACATACTTTAGCCAGTGACCATATAACGTCTTTACTTCGGCGGGGTCACTGAACAGCTCTTCCAGCTGTTCCCAGCGATATGTCTTCCTTAGCAAGGGCGACATTGACCTCAGGCCATCCACCTGTGACAACGCGTGGCATACGGTTCGTAATACGGGCCAACGATTTGCTTTGCGTGAGAGTTTCCTGGAAGTGACCCTCTCAACGAGACTCTGTGGAGTCGTGTAAAGCGTTACGAGAGTTATCCGATCGGCATTAAAGAACATGCCCATCGGGGGGTCTTCGGCGATATGCGGTATTTCGCCGTGTTTTAACGGAATTGCGGGCAGCGCGTAATGCACGACGAGCTTGGGGAAATGTTCTTCCGCCATATCCACCAAGAATTCCGAATCGACGAAGTGCCATGAACCGACATCCCCGAGAGCGAGTGCATCGGCCAACTCGGTACCCTCCCCCGAGCGTAATTTCTTAATAAGTGTAGATTTCCCGCAGCATGACGGCGCTCCGATAACGACAAGCCTGTCGGCTGTAGGCAACGGCCGGCTTTCGGAAGAGCGCTCACCGAAGGTATTCGCTGAATTGCTCATTCATCGGGCCTGCAATTTTTGATTGACGGTGCGCATAACAGGAAGATCTCGACACCACGAACCTCGGAGTCAAATCTGAGCGGAACCTTCCGCCAAACGAAATTCGCGTTGTTCTGGCGCAGCCACTTGCGAGTATCAGGCGCGACGTCGTCCCTGGTGACCTTAAATACGACCCACAAACGCCCCTCCGACGGTGCAAAATCCACTCGAGGCCATGGCCTTGCATGATTATAGGGGCTACCCAGCCCATCTCGTTCAATATTTTCGATCCTTTCTCTAAGGTAGTAGCTAATACCGCCGACGAACACGGCTACGCGATCGCCTTCGCGGTATTGATCTGCCAGAAACTCCGCAGCCGCGCGTTGGTAGTTTGCCAGTCGATCAGTGAAATGGCTCACCAACGTTGGCATTGTCTCTATGAGCAACAGGAGGACGATCAGGATGGCCACCTCCCGGCCAAAATGATGTCGTCGCCACACCGTAATAATGCCCGCCGCTGTTGCGACCGCGGCCGGTATTATCACGTAGACCGCGTAATCAGCGCGAATATTCATAAAGAAAGCGGCGACAAAGACGATTGGAAAAGGAAGGAACGCATTCAAGCCAAGGTAGGTTGACGCAAATAACTTCTTGGATCGTTCCAGAATCCAGACCGATAGCAAAGTGGTTACTAACAACGCGCCTGCCAGACGGTAATACTGATAGACGACCTGCGCCGGATACTTTACCCAACCAGCCTCATAGGTTGACCAGCGGATAAGTACACCTACCAGTAACAGAACTGCAA
>JAHEEM010000135.1 GCA_024640695.1 Rhodospirillaceae bacterium
AACCATCTTGGGCATCGAGGTCGTGCCCGATGTGAAGAAGATCAGCATCGGGTCGCTGGCGCGGGTAGGTGGTAGGGCCGATCGGTCGAATGTGGCGGCGGCCGCGGCACAGGCTTCCGGCATCGATATCCAGCCTGACGGCGCCGCGCCCACGACGATCAGGTGCTTAAGGCTCGGGCAGTGATGCCGAATGGCGTCGACCTTATCGACGTGCTCCGCAGTCACGATCGCCAGGCGTGCGCCGGAGCGATTGATGCGGTATTCGATGTCTTTGGCAGTGAGCATGTTGGTGGCCGGCATCGCGACGACGCCGGTCTTCATGCAGCCGAGAAGCGTATGGAACCAAGCGGGCTGCCGCGGAATCATGACGAACGCAAAGTCGCCTGCCTCAGCGCCCAGTTGGCGTAGCACGTTGGCAAACCGGTTCGATTCGCAGTCGAGGTCGGAGTAGCTGAGTTTCGCAGCCACCGCGCCCATTCTGTCGACGGCGATAACCGCAGCCTTGTCCGCTTCGCGAGCCCGCTTGCCGAGCACGTCGAACGCGAAGTTGAAGTACTCGGGGGTATTCAATTGAAACGCTCGATCTGCTTAGGGATGCAAATAATCGTTTTGCGCTGCGCCACCGTCAATGACAGGGATCAGCGCCCTCGACGGGGGCCACGCCGGCCGGCACGTCGAAGCACGGGTTCGCCGCCTGCAGCACGACGCGAGCGCCGGAACGCACGAGGCTTGTCGTCGTTGGCGCTTGGAAGAACCCGAACTCATCGCGAGTGCTCATCCACGCGAGCGGTCCGCCGAGCGTGCGACCTGCGCTGAGGGTGGTATTCTTGATGGCTGTCACGAGCTGCTCGTAGTCCGGATGTCCCTGCTGCAGGCCCGTGAAGCTACCCAGATCCGAGCTTGCGACGAAGACGACGTCGACGCCGTCGACGTTGGCGATTTCCTCGGCGATGGCCGCGCCCGCCGGGTTCTCGATCATCGCGACGATCATGACGTTCTCGTTGGCCGCCGCCCTATAGTCGTTGCCCCAGAGCGCGCCGTACTGGCCGCCTCCCTGGCTACGCGTGCCCAGCGGTGGATAGTGCGCGAATCTAACGGCATCGCGAATCTCCTCGACGCTGTCGACCATCGGGATGATGATCCCCAATGCGCCGATGTCCGCTGCTTTCTGGATGTCGCCTTCGGTCGCGCTCGGCACGCGGATGAACGGGATCGCAGCCGCGCCTCGGCACGCCCAGATCATGCGCGCGGTTTCCGAGTAGCTCAGCGGACTATGCTGCATCTCGATCCAGATGAAGTCGAATCCCGAGTCGGCTACCGCGCAGTAGATGTCCGGGTCGGCGGTCGCGACCGTTACGCCGACAACCTTGTCGCCCGCTGCGAGTTTTTGCTTCACGGTATTGAAGATTCGCACGTCCTGAGCTTGCGCCAATTGAGGTTCGCTCAGCGCTGCCGCGACGAGGAGCAAGCAAAGCAGCGAGAGAGGGACACGAGGCTTCATGGTCGTTACCTTCTTTTTAGCAAGGGGCTAAGTTCGGGCCAGAATACGCCTGGCCTTATTGAGCTGTAAACCGGCCCGAGGAGCCAGCGATCGCTGGGTGCCAAGGCGAGCGCTGCACGTAAAGCCGCCACTCCTGCGCTGTGGTCAGTCGCTGGCGGCGGCCGAACGCGCTAGCCGGGGGATGTGGCTCAAGAATGGCAAATTTGGTCGACACAGGCGCTAGGGCGCGGCCATGCGCGCCTCCCCAGGGGGATTCGGTTTGATTGGCACGATGCCAGTAAATGAGGCGCCTGTCGGTTACTTTCCGGGCGCCGCGAATCCCAAGCTTCGCTCACTCGCCGACTCGGCTGGTGAGCCGAGGCAGCGGCCGCGATGCATGGCTTGGCGGCGCTGCGAGCCCGAACCGCTTGAAGCCAGCGCGCAAACGCGAATAATAAGGTCCTTTCCAACGACCGTGATCCCAGAGGAGCCAGGTAGTGACCATTCAAACGAAAACGATCGACTACAGCCAAGACGGCGAGACCTTCGAGGGCTTTCTGGCCTGGGACGACAGTAAATCCGGTCCACGGCCGGGCATCGTGATCTCGCACGCCTGGGGCGGAGCCGGCGGCTTCGAGCAGGATCGTGCACGCGATCTGGCCCAGCTCGGCTACGCTGGTTTTTGCCTGGATCTCTACGGCAAGGGCATACGCGGCTCGAGCCCAGAGGAGAATTCCAAGCTCATGCAGCCCTTCTTGGCCGACCGGGCGCTGCTGCAAAAGCGCATGCAGCTGGCTGTCGACGTGGCAGGCAAGCAGGATCAAATCGACGATAGAAAGCTCGCCGCGATGGGCTACTGCTTCGGCGGACTCTGCGTGCTGGACCTCGCGCGCACGGGTGGCGACGTACTCGGCGTCGTGAGTTTCCATGGATTGTTCGTGCCGCCCGGCAATACGGCTGGCAACAAGATCGCAGCGAAGGTGCTCGCGCTGCACGGTTGGGACGACCCGATGGCGCCACCTGACGCTGTCGTCGGTCTCGCGGCGGAGTTGACCGAAGCCGGCGCCGACTGGCAGATTCATGGCTTCGGCCACACGAAGCACGCGTTCACGAACCCCGAGGCCAAGGATCCCGCGCACGGTCTCCAGTACAACGACTCAGCCAAGAACCGTTCATGGAAAATGCTGGTCGACTTTCTCGCTGAAATCTTCTAGCCCGACGACATCGCCGTGCAAGAAGCTGTCATCGTGGCGGCCGTGCGCACGCCGGTCGGCCGCTACGGGGGTGCACTGGCTAGCGTTCGGCCGGACGACCTGCTCGCGGTCACGCTGCGCGCGCTCATCGAGCGCACCGGCATCGATCCCGCGCTCATCGACGAGGTCTACGCGGGCTGCGGCAATCAGGCCGGCGAGGATAACCGCGACGTCGCGCGCATGGCCGCGCTGCTCGCAGGGTTTCCGGTGACGGTGCCGGGCATCACGCTGAATCGTAACTGCGCGTCTGCGCTCGATGCGGTCAACGAGGCCGCGCGCGCGGTGCTCATCGGCGAGGGCGAGGTTTTCATCGGCTGCGGCGTCGAGTCAATGAGCCGCGCGCCGTGGAGCCTGCCGAAGCCGGCCACAGTTCCAACCACGAGCGCACCTAGCATGTACGATACGACCGTCGGCTGGCGTTATCCGAATCCGCGGCTCGATGCGCTTTATCCGATCGTCTCGCTCGGCGAAACGGCCGAAGCCATTGCGACGGAGCTCGGTATCACGCGCGAGCAGCAAGATCTGTATGCGCTCCAGAGCCACGCGCGGGTCGTCGCTGCGATGAACGCCGGCAAGTTCGCCGGGGAGCTTGTGCCGGTGGAGGTCTCGGTGCCCGGCGCTGGCAGGCGAACAATCAGCGTTGACGAGCACCCGCGGTACGCCAAGCAGGGCGACCTTTACACGCTGGCCACGAGCCTCGCGAGCCTTGGCAAGCTCAAGCCCGCGTTCAAGCCGAATGGCACGGTCACCGCCGGAAATTCGAGCGGCATCAACGACGGTGCAGCGGCGGTCCTCGTGATGAGCCGTTCGAAAGCGAATGCGCTGGGCCTGCAGCCACTCGCGCGTTGGGTCGGTGCAGCTTCGGCCGGTGTTGACCCTGGGGTCATGGGCTATGGGCCCGTGCCGGCGACGGAGAAGCTGCTCGCGCGGCTCGGCCTCGATCTCAAGGGCATCGACCTCGTCGAGCTCAACGAGGCTTTCGCGGCCCAGGTTCTCGGCTGCATAGCGAAGCTCGGGCTCGATCCGACAATTACTAACGTGAACGGCGGGGCCATCGCGCTCGGCCACCCGACGGGCTGCTCCGGCGCGCGAATTCTCGTCACACTGCTGCACGAGCTAAGCCGCCGATCGCGGACTGGAGGCCGCCCGTTACGCGGGCTCGCGACGCTGTGTGTCGGCGTCGGTATGGGCGTGAGCACGGTCGTGGAGACTGTCGAGCTCTAGCCCTTGATGACGTAGTCGAGAATCTCCACGACCTGCATTGGGCTTCGGGTGGTCGCGTTCGCCGCGGCGTCGACTTCTTTGAGCGCATGGTCATGCTCCTCATCGTGCAGAATGACGAGCGGCTTGCCGAGCGCGGCTGCATAGCCCGCATCGAAGGCAGCATTCCACTGTTTGTACTTTGGGCCGAAGCGTACGACGACGATGTCCGCCGCACCGATGAGCGCGGAGGTCCGGATGGCATTGATGGCCGCGCCCTTGCGGTCGCGCCAGAAATTCTGTGACTCGGCGCCGAGGATGTTGACGCCGACCATATCGCTTGCGTCGTGATTCGTCACTGGCCCGGAAAACGCGACAGGGAGCTGCTTTTCTCCGCAGCCGCTGACTATTTGCTCGCGCCAGTCGCTATGTATCTCCCCCGACAGGTAAATGCTCCATTGCTTTTGCTTCATCTATTTTCGTTCCTGAGTTGCTGCTGCTTCCAGACCATACCGCAAGCGCGTGCGCCGCTGGAAGCCACGGAGTAGAATTCTAAACGGATATTATTGCGTAATATTTTTTGGACGGGGTTCGAGTGCAGAGCAGCATCACGCCATCGGCCGCAGCGAAACGGGCCATCCCCATTCTCGATCTCGGCGAATATCGTGCGGGCAGCGAAGCCGCTGCGGAGCAGCTCGCAGAGACGCTGCGCTACACGCAGGAGAATGTCGGCTTCTATGTCGTGGTCAACCACGGCGTTCCGCGAGAAGTCATCGATCAGGGTTATGCTGAGCTTGCGAAATTCTTCGCCTTGTCGGACGAAGAAAAGCTCCAGATTCGCATTAACGAGAACACCGTCGGCTACATTCCGCCGCGCTCGACGATGTACGTCTCGGCAACCGTGCACAAGAACACCAAGAAAGACCTCAACGAGACGATCACCTTGGCGCGGGAGCGTCCCGCGGACGACCCTGCGATAACCGCAGGGATCCGCTTCGTCGGCCCGAACCAGTGGCCTGCGGGCAGGCCGGAGTTCCGTGATGCCATGATCGCCTACCAGAATGCGATCGCGCAGCTAGGCTATGCGATGCTGCCGTTGTATGCGCGCGCGCTAGATCTGCCGTCGGACTATTTTGCGCCGTACTTCACTGAGCCTATGTGGTGGACGCGAAACTCGCATTACGCTGCAATCGAGCCTGAGGACAACCAGTTCGGTATCGCGCCGCACTGCGACCATAGCTTCATCACGTTGCTGCCGATCTCCGAGGTCTCTGGTCTCGAGGTCATGTGGCCCGATGGCGAGTGGGTGCGGGTCGATCCGGTGCCGAACGGTGTCGTCATCAACACGGGTGAGTTTCTCGCGCGTTGGACCAACGGCCGTTTTCTTGCGACGCCACATCGCGTGATCATGCCGAAGCGTGATCGTTATTCGATGGCCATGTTCTTCAATCCGAATCACGATACGATGGCTGTGCCGCTGCCGAGTTGTGTCACGCCTGAACGGCCCGTGGCTTACGAGCCCGTTTCGATGCTCGAGTACATGAGCTGGTACATGGACACGAACTACCGCCGCGAAGGCGGCGGTCGCCAACAGTAAGGGAGAGTCCCATGATTCTGCGCCCGGGCGCTTTACGCGCGATTTTCGTCACCACCGCAGCGGTTGTGCTCGCCAGCTGCGGGCAGCCGCAGCAATCGGCGGACTCACCGACAGCAGACGCCGAGGTCATCATCGTCGGCGCCGGCCTGTCGGGCCTGTCGGCAGCGATTGAGCTCGGCCGCGCCGGCGTGCGGACGCTGGTCGTCGACATGAACTCGATGGCCGGCGGGCATGCGGTCATGGCCGGCGGTATCGCGATGGTCGGCACGCCTGTGCAGGCGCGCGCCGGCATTGAGGACTCACCGGATCTTGCATACGACGACTGGATGGAATGGACCGACGACGGCGACCCTGAGTGGACGCGGTTCTATGCCGAGAACTCGCGCGAGCTGATCTACGACTGGGTCACCGAGATGGGCGTCGAGTTCGTGCGCGCGTCCGCCGCGCACGGTAACAGCGTGCCGCGCTTCCATTTCACCAGGGACCGCGCAATCTATTTGATCCTGCCGATGTTTCGCACGGCGCTGGAGCTTCCGGAGATCGTTTTCGCGTGGAATACACGCGTCGACGGCCTTCTCGTTGAGAATAACCGTGTCGCCGGCATTACTGGCCGGAACTTGCGCAGTGGCGAAGAGGTCACGCTGCGCGCCCCGAACGTGATCCTCGCGACCGGCGGCTTCGAAAGCGATCTCGACCGCGTGTTGTCGAACTGGACGCCGGGACTGCCCGAGCCGCAGCGTATTCTGATCGGCGCTTCGTATAGCGCGACGGGCTCCGGCCACGATATCGCTGCTGCCGCCGGCGCGGCGCTCACGAAAATGAACCGGCATTACATCTACATCAACGGTGTCGTGAGCCCGCGCGATCCCGAGCGCATCCACGCATTGACGGGCGGTAACGACGACGCGCTGTGGCTCAACGCCGAAGGCCGGCGCTTCACGAACGAACTCGGCTTCGACAAGGCCATCCTTGTCGATCTGCTCAACCAAGAGGGCTCGACCTACTGGGCGATCTTCGATGAGGCCACGCGCGAAGAGTTCGGCGTGCGGGGTGCGGCGTGGCTGAAGAGTCCGATGCCGGGCCACCCGATACTGGATGACCCGGACGCTGCCACGAAGGCGGACAGTCTCGAGGCGCTCGCAGCCGTGACGGGCCTGCCTGCTGATGCCTTGATTGCAAGCGTCGACCGATTCAACGCGCTGATCGACCAGGGGGTCGATGAGGACTTCGGTCGATTCGGTGCTGGCGACGAACTGCCGCCAAGGATCGAGCAGCCGCCGTTCTATGCCGTGCAGATGTTCCCGATGACCCGCAAAAGCATGGGCGGCGTCGCCGTCGATAGGCAGGCCCGCGCGCTTGACGGGCAAGGCAATGTGTTTCCGGGTCTCTATGCCGTCGGCGAGATCAATGGCAGCGTCGGCATTAATGGAAGCCACGGCATGGATGGCATGTTCCTGGGGCCTGCGATCGTCACGGGCCGGCTCGCCGGGCAGGCGGTCGCGGCGGAGCGTGCGTCCGCAGCATCGCTGGATCTGCCCGCGCTTTCGCAAGAAGACTCGCTGCCCGATCCCGCGAGCTGGTCGCCGAGCCTAAGCGCCGCGGATCTGCGCGCGCTGCTCTCTGCGCCGCGCGACGGCTATTGGCATTTCCAGATGTCGCACAATATGGTGCTCGAGCGAGAGTATGAGTGTGGCATGTGTCACTCGGCGCAGGTGCCGTTCGCTGCGGTGAACAACCGACAGAGTAAACGCGCCCAGACCGAGGTCTGCACGAACTGCCACTGAGCGCAGTGCATCTCTGGGCGCCCGCAGAACCGCGCGCCGGTAACCGCGTCGGCCGCGCAATCGCCGGGGTAAACGGTGACATTGGCGTTTGATCCGATAGGCTGAACAGGGAACGACATGGCCAAAGAGCCTTCAATGATCGTGTATTCCGACGCGCTTTGCGTATGGGCCTACATTGCGCAGGCGCGGGTCGACGAAGTAAAGCGCCGATTTGCCGGCAAGATTTCGGTCCGTTATAGCTTCTGCTCCGTGTTCGGAGATACCGCACAAAAGATCGGCGAGGGCTGGGCCGATCGTGGAGGCTACCCGGCGTACGGTAAGCACGTTCGAACAGTGGCCGCATCATTCGATCATGCGCGGATTCATCCGGAGCTTTGGCTACGTAATCGGCCGGCATCGTCGATGCCCGCGCACCTCGTGCTGAAGGCGGTTCAGACCATCGAGGCCGAGAAGTGCGAGCCCGTGCTGCGCGAGATACGGAGGGCTTTCTTCGAGAACTGCCTCGACATCGGGGGCTGGCGGGTTCTGAGGTCGTGCCTAGATTCTGCGGGTGTATCCGTCGAGGCTGTTCGAGCGAAGCTCGATAGCGGTCTGCCGCACGCTAAGCTCGAAGCCGATTATCGCGATCGGGAAGCCCTCACGGTTCAAGGTAGCCCGACATTTATCTTGAATGAAGGCCGGCAGAAGCTTTATGGCAACGTCGGTTATAGGATCTTGGAAGCCAACATCAACGAGCTGCTCGATACGCCCAACGCCGGCGCGGCAAGCTGGTGTTGATTATTGCCTGGAGCTTACTCAGCCTACAGCAAGGACTTGTTAGCGGGCGCCAATGGTCGCAATATCGATACGATACGGCCGCCATTATGAGATGGCGTTGGAGTCTTCCAACCAGGTTCGTGGCGTTCACGGAAGATAGCTCGGATTCTCAAGCGATCGATTGAGCGCCTGAGCATCAGCGTCCCGCGGTCGGAATTCGAAGCGATCTTGGGGGAAAACGAATGACGAACAACAAGTGTTTGGTCCTAATCGGACTGACGACCACCATGCTTGGTCTAGCCGCCTGTTCTGGCCAGGATGGGTCTGGTCAAGATCGAGTCGGCTCGAACGCGGCGCCCGCATTGCTCTCCGCCGAGATCATCGAGCGCATTGCAGAGCGGTCGGCGTCGCGAGTCCCCGAAGGTGCGACGGCGCCCAGCTTTATCGTCGATCCGAGCTGGCCAAAGCCGTTGCCTAACAACTGGCGCATAGGCCAGGTCGGCGGAATCGCGGTCGACCAGCACGACAATATCTGGGTTTATCACCGGCCGCGATCAATGGAGCCCAGCGCTGCTGCCGGACTCGGTGTCGCAGCCACGAACGCCGCCGGTGTCCCGATCGACGGCCTCGGAAATCCGCGGCCGTTCGCGGCCCAGTCCGCGGGTTGCTGTGTGCCTGCCCCATCTGTGCTCAAGTTCGATACTGCGGGCAATTTGCTCGATGCGTGGGGCGGCCCGCAGGATCCTGGCTTTCTCGACAACAGCTGCCGTGTCGAAGACGGGTGCGTTTGGCCGGGCCGTGAGCACGGTATCTTCGTCGACCACAATGACTTCGTTTATATCTCCGGCAATGGCACGAACTGGACCGGGCAGTTCCCGTTCGCAGCCACGTTCGGCGATGATTCCCATATCCTCAAGTTCACGGCTGATGGCGAGTTCGTCTATCAGATCGGCTACGCGGGCATGGAAGGCCCCGATAGCGAGGATACGAATGGTGGCCCGAACGGCACGCCACAGCCTTACCTCGTCGCCGACATGAGCGTCGAGCCGAGCACG
>JAHEEM010000342.1 GCA_024640695.1 Rhodospirillaceae bacterium
CCGGGGATTGGCGATTGCGATGTGGCGCACCGTGTCGCTTGTCAGGGCACCGAGGCCGAGCTTGCCAACGAGGTCGGGATCCCAGCTCAGCAACACGAGCCGACCGAAGGCGACCGTCGAGCGTGTGCCGGCGACTCCGTGTCCTGAGGCCTCGAGCAGCCTTGGACGTTCCGCGTCGGCGGCGACGAATACGTCGAACGGTGCGCCGTTGACGATTTGGGCGTACAGACCTCCCGTGGAGCCACTGACGAGCGTGATTGTGTGCTGCGTTTCCTGCGTAAACGCAGCGGCTACGGCCTCCATCGGAGGAACGAAGCTTGCCGCGACGGCTAGCAGCGCGTTCTCAGCGACGACGGGTCGGCCTGCAACGCAGCCGAGTAGGACGATGAACAGTCGAATCCGTGGCGGCATGGTGATTGCTGCAAAGGTGAGCCGTTATATTCAGCCAGATATAGCGAAAGCTGTCAACGCGACGCCCGCAGGCCCGCGTGTATTCGAGGGCACTCCTATCATGGCTGATCTACGACTGGGATGTCGAACAACTCGCATCGTTATTTCGTGCTTAGCGTGATCCGCTTTGTCAGAAGCTGGCTTGCGCCATAGCGACCGCCCGCTGAGCTGTGCGGTCTGGCGGCGGACCATCGCGTGCTATGCTGCGGCGCAACTTCAGGAGCAGAAAAAAGGAGGGTTCTGCGTGACTAAGCGACTGATCGTAGCGATCACCGGTGCTACTGGCTCCGTGTACGGCGTGCGCATTCTGTCCGCGTTGCAGGCCGCGTCGCAGATCGAAACGCACCTGATTATTTCCAGTTCTGGATTCCTAACAGCTGCAACAGAGCTCGACATGCCACGCAGTGAGCTTGAGGCGCTCGCTGATGTTGTGCATTCGGACAAAGACATCGGTGCGAGCATCGCGAGCGGCTCATTCAGAACGGATGGGATGATTGTCGCGCCGTGCTCGATGAAGACGCTGGCGGCCATCGCGACGGGGTTCGCAGATACCCTCGTTGCTCGAGCGGCCGATGTCGTACTCAAAGAGCGACGCCGATTACTATTGCTCACGCGCGAGACGCCGCTGACTCTCGTTCACCTGCGTAATATGGTGACGGTCACCGAGATGGGTGGGATTATCTTTCCGCCTGTGCCTTCGTTCTATGCGAAGCTTGAAAATCTCGACGCCATGGTTGATCAGACCGTCGGGCGGGTGCTTGATCTCTTCGACGTTGACGCAGGGCTCGTGCGCCGTTGGCAGGGGCTTAAGCCGTCTCGAGGCTAGCCAGCCGGGTTCCGGTTACAGTCGGCAGGACGACGGCAAGAACTCGTCCGGCACGGTCGGCGCTGTATAGACGGCAGCCGTGCCGCCCCCGGAAGAGCCCATCGGGTTTAAGCCTACGGGCGCAGGCGCCGAGCCGCAGCGCCAGACCACACCGAGATTGGCTGTCTCGTAAGGCATCAATGTGACGGTGAGGCCTGCGATAAGCGCGTTCGCCTCGGGGCCGAAAGTCGCTACGACAACGCCGTTGACGATATTAACCGACTGCACGTACTTGCCGACAGTATCGCCCGCATTGGGCGTCAAACCAGCACTCGCGCGATCAGGCGGCGCTTCGCCGTCGTTCAGAAATGCGTCCATGATCGGGGTCTTGGCAAGCGCCGCCATGTTGACACCCTCGGTGACCTGAGCGCGAATCGTGTAGTTCACGTAAGCGGGAATTGCGATAGATGCGAGGATGCCGATGATCGCTACAACGATCATCAGCTCGATGAGTGTGAATCCTTGCTGCTTGTGCATTTCAGCCGCGCCCCGCGTCGCCGAATACTGTCCCATGAAGACTAAGCACCGTAGCGGACCTGGATCATGAATCCGAGGAATTGGCTCTCAAAATGCCGGCGATCGATGCGCTTTGAAATTTTCTGCCGTGGACGACTCGACAATGAATCCTGCGGCTGCATTCGATCGTGATGTGAATGTCACGCGCGCGATGGACGAGCAGCGGCTAGCCGATTGGGCAGGAACTGACGCTGAAGGTCAGCTGGGGTGACATAAATACCGCCAAATGTTGCTCTGGTGCAATTATTGGAAAATGGCACACGGTTTGCTTCTAATGGTTTGATCCTTATGATAGAGGAAGCGCAATTATGGCTGTGCGAGTTGTTTCTGGCGGTCGATGCGAGGCAGCAATGCCAGAGGGTGATTACCTTCAGGTGCGGACTCGGACGTCACCCGAGGACGACACGCTAACCCTTGCGACGATTCAGCGTTGCGTTGATAAAGGCGGCGACGTCGATGCAACTGGCACGACCTGGAAGGTTCGAACTCTGGTTGCGGATCAGCCCATGACTCGCGACGAAGCGATGGGTTTCGCTACGCGCTATGCCGAGCGTAAGAACATACCGCTGGTTGTGACGGATCCACGTTAGCCATATCCGCCGCATGTGCGGCGCAGCGTTCGAACTTCGATCAGGCTATGAGATCGCCGTCGTGCGGGCCGTGCTCTGAGAGAAGATGGTCGCAGAAGGCCCGGCAGGCATCCATCGCCGTAAAAATCCCTACGAGCTTACCCTTGCGGGTAACTAACACAGACCCGATGTGGTGCTGTGCCATATGGTCGAGGACTTTATCGACCCGAGTGGCCAGAT
>JAHEEM010000012.1 GCA_024640695.1 Rhodospirillaceae bacterium
TGCTCACGGGAGTGATTTATCCCGTGCAGGGCTACTGGAAATGGGGCGGTGGTTTTCTCGATGCCAACGGGTTCCTGGATTTCGCAGGCTCGGGTGTCGTGCACATGTGTGGGGCATCGGCGGCTTTGGCCGGTGTGTTCCTGCTCGGAGCGCGTAAGGGAAAATACGGTCCGAGCGGAGAGGTCAGGGCAATTCCCGGCGCGAACTTGCCATTGTCAGCCCTGGGAACACTCATATTGTGGCTTGGGTGGTTCGGATTCAACGGCGGATCTGAGTTGATGATCTCCAACGTCGAAGAGGCGAACGCCGTGTCCCTCGTGATCGTCAATACGAACATGGCCGCCGCCGGCGGTCTCGTAGTGGCGCTACTCGTGTCTCAGGCATGGTTTGGCAAGGCCGATTTGACGATGGCTTTGAATGGCGCCCTGGCGGGGCTGGTTGCGATTACGGCGGAGCCTCTGACGCCGACTCCGGTGATGGCGACCATCATCGGCGGTATCGGTGGCCTCCTCGTGGTCCCCTCGATCGTAACACTCGATCGTGTGTTCAAGATCGACGACCCTGTCGGAGCAATTTCGGTGCATGGTGTCGTCGGAATCTGGGGCCTGTTGGCGGTTTGTCTGACCAATCCGGACTCGTCGCTCGGCGCTCAGCTAATGGGTATCGGCACGATCTTTGTCTGGGTGTTCGCGACGAGCTTTGTCGTGTGGCTGATTATCAAGATGATCATGGGTATCCGCGTATCCGAACAAGAGGAGTACGAAGGCGTGGATATCGGCGAATGCGGCCTCGAGGCTTACCCCGAGTTCGCAGTCAAAACAGATTAATTCTCCCTCCCCCTAAACAGGGACTGGGCCGCGTGCTGGACAGCGCGCGGCCCTTTTTTTTGTACCCTGTGGCCTCAGAAGGGCTTACTGCTCTGTGTCCGTCCGGTCACTCGCAGCCACCCGTCTTTCGGCATCGATTCCAGCCTGGGTGTGATTTGCGGGCTGGTCTAAAGCCGCAGCCCGCCGTCGATCTCTAGAATTCTTCCGTTCATATAATCGTTCTCGAGCAGATACAGGCAGGCGTGTGCAATCTCTTCCGGCGTGCACAGGCGGCCCGCCGGGATGCCCGCTGCCATCCGCTCGAGCATCTCCGGTTTCATGCTCGCGACCATCTCAGTTTTCACGAAACCCGGTGCGATCGCATTGACGCGGATGCCGTGTCGAGCCAGTTCCTTTGCCCAAACTGTCGTCAGTGCGGCGACCCCGGCCTTCGCCGCGGAGTAGTTGCTCTGGCCGAAGTTGCCGGCGCGCGAGATGCTCGACATATTGACGATAGCGCCGCCGCGGCCGCCGCGGATCATGTGCGTTGCAGCTGCTCGGCCGCACAGAAAGACCCCGGTCAGGTTCACGTCGATGACCGCTTGCCAATCATCGAGACTGAGTCTTCCCAAGACTTCACCGTCCTTGACCTTGACGAGCAGTCCGTCGCGCAGAATCCCGGCATTGTTGATCAGGCCGTCGATGCCGCCGAGATCATCGGCGACGGTCGCAAACACGGTTTCGACGGCGGCTTCGTCGGAGACATTCGCGGCATAGCAGCGCGCTGTCGCGCCGAGGCTGACGCAATCTTTTAGAGTCCCGGCCATGGCGTCTTCGTCCAGATCTATTAACGCCAGCCGGGTGTGACGTGCCGCAAGGCCGCGCGCGATTGCTGCGCCAAGACCTCGAGCCGCGCCCGTGATTGCTATGGTCATCTCATTGACGGTCATCGTTCGGCTCCTTGATGGGCGAGTGGCCGGGGGGCGTGTCAGTTCGATCGATGCGCCGCGGCAGGCGCGTAAGAGCGATGTTAACCGCGGCACTAGAATCGTGTCACCGGAGGAATCCGGGTGGATTGGCGCCGCGGCGCGCTGCTGATGTATGCTCCTCCGCCCGAGCCCAGGCCGTGACCCCGTCCCCCGACTCATGAGCGTATCGCGTTATCTCGACCGGATCGCTATTTCTCTATCGGCGATCTGCATCGTGCACTGTCTGGCCCTGCCGCTCATTGTCGCCGTTCTTCCAATTGCGGCATTGGGATTCGGTGGGGAGTCGCATTTTCACGCCATCATGCTTTGGCTCGTTGTGCCCGTCAGCATTTTTGGCCTGATCATGGGTTATCGTGTGCACAACCGCGCCGGGATTGTCGCGCTTGGAATAGCCGGCATGATCGTTATCTCCATCGCCGCCATCGTCGGCCACGGGCAGTGGCCCGTCTCGGCGGAGATTCTCGTGAGCGTCGTCGGCAGCTTACTGCTCGCCGGCGCGCACTGGACGAACTTCGTCGTCGTTCGGAAGGTTCACGTGCACCACCACTGCTGAGCCGGACTTGCCGTCGCTGCATGGCGCTTCGGCCTAACGCTCTCGAATAAGCGCCTTCGCTTTGCGAGCCTGAAATGACAGAGGGCGAGGCCACTCGCGCGGCCCCGCCCTCTGCGGTTTAGCTCGGATTACTGCTGGGCTGGCTCAGTTCTGCTCCGCAGCTTCCAGCTGCGCGCGTGCATCGGCGATGAGCTCATCCATTAGACGGACGATCTCACCGGGCCGGACCCAGGGGTGCGGCTCGCCTGGTTTGCGGTTCTCGAGCAGCCGGGCGCGCTGAAACAGATCAGGTGCTCCGTAGGGCGTAATATCGTAGTGATTGACGATTTGCACGTCGATCTCTTTGCCTGCCATAGCCTTGATACGCTCGCTGTCAGCGATGAATTCCCGGATCGTCGCCGGGTCGTCGGAGCGCAATGCCGTGCCGCCATGGAAGTAGGCATTGTGTCGGACGCCGTTGTCGTAGACGGGAAGGCGCATTGAGGTTGTGCCGGGCGTGTGCCCGGGGGTGATCTCGAAATCGATCGTCAGATCGCCAAGCGTCAGGCTGTCGCCCTCCTTGATGACGATGTCCCTGGGCGGCGAATATTCCCCGAGGTCTTTTTCGATGAGCTTCCAGTCCTCCTCGGCGGCGCCCCACTGCACATTGAGAATATCGTTGAGGGCAGGCGCGCCCATGAAGTGGTCGCGGTGGCCTTGCAGAATCAAGACATACTTGATGTCACGCGGCCGTAGGCCGACTTTACGGATATTGTTGAGCAAATATTCGGTGTAGCCGGGCAAATCCCACATCGTGTCGATGAGAATGTGGCCTTCGCTTGTCGTGATGACGTAGCTGGCGACCTCGCCTTGGCCGACGAAATATAGGTTGTCGAAGACCTTGAACGGCTCGCGGGCCATAGTGGATAAGTCATTGCGGGCATTCACTCGGCTCGGCGCCAGCTGAGCGCTTGCGTCGCTCAGCCATAACGCCAGGCCGAGGCTCGCAACAATAGATAACATTCCCTGTGTGCGCATAGTTCTACTTCTCTGTTGAGGTTTATCGAGTCTGTGGAATCAACTGGCCGTTCTCGTCCCACTCGTAGCGGATTCTGCGGCCCTCTTCGTCGATGAAGCGCAGGCCTTGTTGAAATATGCCTTGAGGTGGAGTGCCGCGAGGCACGGTGGCTTCAACTATGAAGAGATTATCCTGGTGCAGATAGATCGCGGCAAACGTTCGGGATCCGTCGGAGTTGGTGATCTGCAGCTGATGTCCGGGCACGCGGTCGATGTGGTGCCAGGCATCGTAGGTTACCTCGCCGCCCCGCTGGCGAAGCCGGGTGGCCGCGTAGGCGACGGATGCAATCTTGTCGATACGCCAGTATTGAGAGCTGGCGGGGTCATCGGCCTCGGTCCAATTTGTGCGCGCCTGATGGATCGCCTTCGAGTCGCTGTAGTCGATCACGGTCACGGAGTAATGCCGCCTGCCGGCATCGAGCGAGTAAACCCGTCCCGGATATACGGCTCCGTATTCGGAGTCCCAGGTAATCGCGCGGACCGCAGGGATGCCGGGAAACAGCGTCGCGAAGCGGTCGTCGCTGCTGACATACTCGGTCCATTCCTGCGCCAAAGCCACCATGCTCGACGCTGTGATTGCGAGCAGTAAGGCCACGCCACTCGCGCGAACTCGGGCCGGGCCTCGGAGCGAGGACGCAGACCCGGCTAGTCCCATTCCTTCTCCTCACCCCCGGGGGGGGTTACGAAACCGAGCAGGCAGCCGTTCGAGCCATCGCGCAGCTGGTGGCAACGGACCGTGATCGTATCGCCCGCCTGAACGCTGTCGGGGCTCCAGCCGCGACGCTCGAGGCCGCCCGGTGCGCCGCCTTCGAGCGCCCACACGCTCGGCTCGCCGTCCGCGCCCTGCACCTCCAGATAGATCCAAGTATGCGGGTTGATCCAAAGCACTTCGCTCACCTTGCCTTCGAGCAGGGTGTAGTTGTTGACGTCGTAATTGCCGTGCGAGTGGTGCGCCCACGCCGGCAGACCGACGCTGGTCACGGCGCTCAACACGAGCCAGCGGAGTTGTCTGAGTGGAGTCATCAGATCACCTGGGAGCGACAAGTCGAATGCGAGCGATTCTAGCACCTTGCGGGAGACGCGCATATTCCGCCGGCGGCTGGTGAAAATCTATATAAGTAATTGATACTACTATACAAATATGCAGAATACCTGAGCTCCCTGCATTTAGGTATCCGCTTAGCGGCAGGCCGGCGGTCGCGGCTGCTCTGCGCAGCTGGCGCGCACGCTAGCTTGTCATTGCGACGATGCGTCCCTTCTCGATGCGCATCTCGCGATTGAACTGCGCGCCGTTGACGGTCAGATGCGTCGCGCAAATCAGCTGGCTGCCGCGCGCAATGATCTGATTGAGCTCGCTCGTCACCAGTTCCAGGTTGCCTGGGTCGAGGCCCTCCCAGGGCTCGTCTAAAAGCAGGATCTTCGGTGCGTGCACCACGGCGCGCGCGATCAGAACTCTGCGAAACTGACCGTAGGAGAGTGCTTTGACGTTTCGGTCTGCGAGTTCGGCCAGTTCGAATTGCTCAAGCAGCTCCTCGACTAGGCGATCCTCCTCGGGCTTTAGGCGCCGGGTCTGGCCGATGCTCGAGTCGAATCCCGAGGCAATGCACTGGCGTACGTTCGTTGGATACCAATAGCCTGCCTGGAGCTCCGGCGAAACCCAGGCGACTTGCCGGCGCAGCGACCAGACGTTGCCGGGATTGTTGATGCCCGGGAAGCGGATCGCGCCGCCTTTCGCCGGCCGCAGCTGACCGTGGAGCAGGCGCAGGAACGTGCTCTTGCCGGCGCCATTAGGGCCTGTGAGCTGCCAATGCTCACCCTCGTAGAGTGTCCAGTTGATGTCGGCAAGCGCGCGCCGATGATCGAGCCACACGTTGGTGTGCTCGATCTCGATGATGGGTCGGCCGGCGATATCGCGTTGCGGGCGCGGACCGTTACCCGCCGCCGGCGACTCGCCGCTGGCGGCTGCCGCGACCGGTAGGATCGACGCCTTGGCTGCGGCCGGAACGGGCCCGCTGTCGATGACGTGGCCGTCCTTGAGGCGCAGCATGCGATTTAGCGACCGCGGCAGGTTCGACGCCTCATGGTAGGAGCAGATGACGGTCGTGCGCTCGCTGATCTGGTCGATCGTTTCATTGAGCGCCTGGCGCGATGCCGCGTCCAGGCCGGCAACCGGCTCATCGAGGATCAATACGCTGGGTTTGAAGGCGAGGCCGCGCGCGATCAGCACGCGCCGCTGCTCCCCGCGAGACAGCTCGAGGAACGGGCGGTCGGCAAGGTGTAGGAGCTTGAGCTGGCGCAGCAGGCCGCGCGCGCGTATGCGGTCGGGGGCGTCGGGCAGTCGCCGCGGGACATCCGTTCGGGCGAGTCCGGATAGCACCACATCAGCCGCGTCGAAGTTCCAGCCAAGCCGTGTGTAACGGTCCTGCAGCTCGTGGCCGACGAGCGTGATCTTGCCGAGCGCCTGAATTGCATCCGTTTGCAGCTCGCCGCCGAAGTCATAGCGGCGCGTGCCACCGCCGGGGGCCGGCCACAACATTCCGGCCAAGAGGCGCAGAAAGCTCGTCTTGCCACTGCCGTTCGCGCCGATCACGGCCCAGTGCTCGCCAGGGTTCAGCGCCCAATTCAGATCGTGCAGGACGGTGCGGCCCGCGAGCGCCACGTCGACGTCGCGCAGGATGATCATGGGTCGGTCAGCAAACGCTGTCGGGGCAGCGGTGCCCCCAGGCAAGTCAGTCATCGCCCGTATTATACGGATGCGCGCGAGTTCGGGGTCGAACTGCGATCAGCGGCAACAAGCCCAGCCTGACCCCGGCGTACCGAAGTTCGATGCGCTGGTAGCCAAGCTCCACGCTGATACCGGGCGGCCCGGGTCGGGCCGGCACGGGGCGAGGGTATCGGATGCCATAAGAGATGGTTTCTTGAGGGTTTTTATCAACTGAAAATACGACGCGTTATTAACTTTGTTAATCTACGTTAAACACTGCGGTTAAACCGTTTCTAACTTCCGCCGCGGAAGCCTTCCAGCTAAAGTTCGCGGCGCGAAGAGTTCATAGATGCTCTAAATTGCGCACGGAGACCGCCTTGAAAACGAATACGTCTCATCTGCACGTCGGCTCGCTACTTTTGGGCCTATTGTCGTTCGCCGACACGCGTGCACAATCGGTGGAGAACGTTACACGCCCACCGCTACCCCCGATGGAGGAGATCATCGTATGGGGTCGCGCGCTGCAGCTGCTCGGCATGGCCGAATCGGCCTCACAGGGTATCGTCGGCTATGCGGATTTCTCGACTCGCCCCTTGATGCGCGTCGGCGAACTCGTCGAGGTAGTGCCTGGGATGATCGCAACTCAGCACAGCGGCTCCGGCAAGGCCAATCAGTATTTCCTTCGCGGCATGAATCTGGATCACGGCTCGGATTTTTCCGCACGCTTCGATGGTGTGCCGATCAACAACCGAACGCATGCCCATGCTCAAGGGTATCTAGACCTCAACTTCATCATCCCCGAGGTCGTCGAGCGCGTGGAGTATCGCAAGGGGCCATACTATGCCGACATTGGCGATTTCTCCGCCGCCGGGGCCAGTTTCTTCAAGACCTACGATCGATTGGAGCGCGGTTTTGCAGAGCTTGCGCTGGGAACGATGAACGACGTGAGGGTCGTCGCCGGGGATTCGCGTGATTTCGGCGAGGGCTCGCTGATCTACGCCGGAGAGATGGTGACGCGCGACGGGCCCTGGGAGCTTGCGGAGGATCTCGAGAAGCTCAACGGCATGGTCAAATACACGGGCCGCATCGGCGGCGTGGATGCACAAATATCGGGGATGGCCTACAGCGCCGACTGGAACTCGACGGACCAGATTCCATTGCGTGCGCTGGAGCAGGGCTTGTCACGCTTCGGCTTCATCGATCCCTATCTCGGCGGATCGTCGAACCGATACACGCTGAGCAGCACCTTGCTCTTCGGCTCGACCGAGGTGGTTGCTTACGCCACGCGCTATGAGATGAATCTGCGGTCGAATCCGACCTATTTCTTGAACGACCCCATCAACGGCGATGAGATCGAGCAGGAAGATCGACGCATGATCTACGGGGTCACGATGGACTGGGAAGGTGAGGATCTCGGTCGCGACGTGCTCGTGACTCCACGCTTCGGTGGGGAGCTGCGTCTGGATGACGCCGATGAGATCAATCTTTTCCGTACGGCAGCGCGGCAGCGTATCGGCAGCGTTCGCGAGGACTCGGCCGAGGTGCTGAGTCTCAGCCTCTATGCCGATGCAGAGGTGTACTGGAACGACCGTCTGCGCACGACTTTCGGTCTTCGCGGCGATTTCTTCGACTTCGACGTGACGGCCCTGAATCCTGCGAATTCGGGCTCCGGCTCGGACTCTCTGATCCAGCCGAAGTTTGGCGTGGTGTACTCGCTCGCCGATGGCATGGAGCTCTACGGCAGTGTCGGTAAGGGTTTTCATACGAATGACGCGCGCGGCGTGACGATCACGGCTGATCCTGTGACCGGCGATCCCGTGCAGCCGGTCGATGCCATTGTCGAGGCGGTCGGCTCGGAGATCGGTTTTCGCTCGGAGGCGTGGGAGGATGTCAAGTTCACAGCCGCGATGTTCTGGCTCGATTTGGATTCGGAGTTGTTATTCGTCGGCGATGCGGGCACCTCGGAGCCTAGCGACGCGACCGAGCGGCGCGGCATCGAGATCAGCACGTTCTGGCAGCCTCGCGACAGCCTCGTGTTCGATTTGACCGCTGCGAAGACGCGTGGGCGTTACAAAGGTCTGCCGGCCGGGCAGGACCGTATCCCCGACGCGCACGAGCTCGTCGTTGGTGCCGGCGTCTCATGGATCTCGCCGCGCGGCATCACCGCGAGCCTGCGCCTGCGCCACTTCGCGGAGGCGCCGCTAATCGAAGATAACTCGATCAGCAAGGATTCCTCGACGCTCGTCAATTTGGGCGTTTCCTATGAGTTCGGCAACTTCGAGATTGGTCTGGACGTGCTGAATCTATTCGATGCGAAGGATGACGACATTGCCTATTTTTTCGAATCGCAGCTGCCCGGCGAGGCCTCAGCGGTCGAGGACATCCACTTTCACCCCGTGGAGTCGCGCGCCTTCAAGGCGATATTCCGCTGGCGGCTATAGGTACCAGCTAGCCGGGCCCAGCCGCTAAATCGAGTTGCTACCTAGAGCAGCTACGAGGAGCTGCCTGCGCCGAGCAGGATCCTCCGGCTAGCGCAGCCGCGACCACGGCAACAGGTAGCTGCGGCCGCTGGCGGTGCCGCGGACGGCCGTAACGCGGTAGACGCGCTCAAGATTATCCTCGGTCAGCACCTCGGTCGGCGTGCCGTTGGCGATGACCTGGCCGTCATGCAACAGCACCACACGATCCATGTAGCGCATCGCAAGTGTCAGATCGTGAAGCACGGCAAGTACACCGGTGCCGCGATGCGCCGTGTCGCGCAGGATCTCCATGACGTGCAGTTGATGATAGGGATCCAGGCCGGTAACGGGCTCGTCGGCGAGCAGCAGCGGCGCTTCCACGGCCAGGGCTCGAGCGAGCAGCACGCGCGTGCGCTCGCCACCGGAGAGCACCGTGGCAGCTCGATCAGCCAGAGCAGCTGCGTCGACCGAGTTCATCGCGCGATCGACCGCATCGAGGCAGGCCTTGCTCGGTGGGGCAAAACCGCGTGTGTAAGGGTAGCGTCCAAGCATGACCACATCCCGTGAGGGCAGCGGCCACTCGATGTGGCGGTCCTGGGGCAGGTAGGCCAGCGTGCGTGCGCGCATTCGCATGCTATAAGTACTAATCAAGGTGCTGTCCAGCATCACACGGCCGCTCGTAAAGGGCTGGGCGCCGATGATCGTGCGCAGCAGCGTCGACTTGCCGGCACCGTTTGGGCCGATAAGCCCGACCAACTCACCGGGCGCGAGCGTGAGGTTCACGTGATCGAGCAGCAAGCGCTTCGGTGCGCGCACGACGATGTCATCTACGGTCAGCTTCATCGATGTCCCGCGATCATGCGTCGTAAGCGGTACGGCTGCGGACGACGAGATAGAAGAAGAATGGCACGCCTATCAATGCTGTGACGACGCCGAGATGAAGTTCGCTTTGTGTTGCGACGACCCTTACGAGCACGTCGGCGCTCAGCAACAGTGATGCCCCGCCGAGCGCACTCGCCGGCAGCAGTTTGCTCGGCTGAAATCCGACCAGCGGGCGGAGCAAATGCGGCACGACGAGGCCAACGAAGCCGATCACGCCGCTGACCGCAGTCGCTGCGCCCACGCAGCATGCGGCTCCGATCGTGACGAGCAGTCGCAGCCGGCCCATGTTTACACCGAGGCTGACCGCCGTCTCCGTCCCAAGGCTCAGTGCGTCCAGGGGTCGGGCGGTCATGGCGAGCAATATCCATCCCACGGCCATGAACGGGGTGATGAGCCAGAAATGGCTCATGCTGCGATCCGTGATGGAACCGAGCAGCCAGAACACGATCTCCAGGGATGCGAACGGATTCGGTGAAATCGATAGTGCGAGCGAGGTCAGTGCCCCGCAGAGGCTCGAGATGGCGACGCCGGCGAGAATCAGCGTCAATGTGCCGCCGCCTGTTGTCAGTGGCTGCAGTATCAGCACAGCGATCAGCGAGCCAGAGATCGCAAGCAGTGGCAGTGCCACTGGGAACTGCAGCGCGAGACCCGAGTAGATGGCGATGACCGCGCCGAGCGCAGAGGCGCTCGAGATGCCGATCACGCCAGGCTCCGCGAGCGGGTTGCGCAGATAGCCTTGCAGGCATGCGCCAGCAAGCGCGAGACTCGCGCCAATGACGGTGCCGAGTAAAGCGCGGGGCAGCCGCAACTCCCAGAAGATCAGTGACAGCGTGTCGGCGTTCTCGTCGTGCAGGAGACCCCGCAGCTCGGCGAAGCTGAGGCCGGACGGGCCGACGGCCAGCGAGGCCGCGAATGACAGAAACGTGAGTCCGGCTAAAAGGAGCAGCAGCCGCGAATAAGCGATGTCGCGCATCAGGCTCCGTTCTCGGTGCCGCGGACGAGCGCATCGCGGGCGTTGCGCAGCTGTTCGAGCGCGTCGAGGCTATGCAGCGTCCCGCAGAGCCAAGCGCTATCGGGAATCTCCAGCGCCTTCGCCTCGCGCATCACGGCCCGCACGACGGGGTGACGGCGCTGCTCAGACGCGAGCGCAGGCGGGTCATCCCAGGGATAACCGAGATCGATCAGGGCCGGGCGCAGCAACAGCAGCGCCTCGAGGCTGATGCGGGTCGATTGCGTGAATCCGAGTCGATCGCCGGGCGTCGATAAACCCGCGCGGTGAACGATGTCGGCGAGTAATCCCGTCTGGCCGGTGGTCCAGCCGTTCGCATCGTAGTTGACGAACAGCGGCCGTTGATGCTTGTCATCGACGCTCAGTCGATCGAGCCGCCGGTCGAACTCGTCGATGAGCTGCGACGCTCGCTCATCGGTGCCGAGCGCGGCGCCTAGCGTACGTAGATTATCCTCGATCTCCTCCAACGTGTCCGCCATCGGCAGTTCGAGCACCGCGTAGCCGAGCCGCCTGAGCAGGCTTACTGTCGGCCGAAATCCGAAGGGTCCCGTGACGACGAGATCGGGTGTCAGCGCGATGATCTCCTCGGCGATGCCGTGGTTGAGGTGGATACCTTCGACCTGTGAAGCAATGCTCGAGGTACGCGCATCCGCAGCGATGTATGACAACGAGGCGATACGCTGGCGCGGCGCGAGGCTCATCACGAGCTGGTCCGTACAGACGTTGATGGATGCGATGCGCTGCGGGAATCGCTCGCTGGCTGGCGCAGACAACGGCAGCAGCAGGGCGGCTGCTAGGGCCCAGCGCCGGGCGCGACGAAGCGGCGCCCGGCGGGTCGGAGCGCCCTGCGTCGGCAGCTTTGTATTGTTCACGGCAACACCTCGAGTTCATCGCACGTAGGCGGTTGCCGGTTGGTTGATAGCTGCTTCCGGGCAGCTTACGCGTCGCACACCGACTGACCGCGTCGGTGTCGCCACTGCGGTTCGACCGCTCCGCTGGGTTGACCCGCCCCCGGATGGACGACTTGACGGCAGGTCTCCTGGCTTGCGGCTCGCTGCTCTACCACTCGCCTTCCCAGGCTCGCGCCCAGTGGCAGATAGTGAATGGTGAGCTAGCCGCTTACAGTTGCGGGCACAGCCACGGCCTCAGGCAGCTCTGCCTTCACCGTGTTCCCTTTCAAACCCCAAAGGGGTACCGTCACCGTTGACTATAGTCCTGGCTGAGGGGGGCGGCAAGCCAAGATGCCGGCGCAGTTTGCCGCGTGTCGCAGACGGCCACTCTAATAACGAGGGTAGCGTCGCATGGTTTGCGTCTAATGTTCAGCTGATTGACAGACTCAGCGCAACATCAGATCAACTGAAGGTGCCTTAATGCGCCTCCTGAGGTGTTACGGTGTGCGCTCGAGTGCGCGTCGTCAATCCGCTCATTCGGTTACGGACCAGCAACTTGTGCGGAGACTCGAGATAGAAGCCGATACTTTGGAAGAAGTTCTGCCGACAGCCCGCGATGTCGAGGCCGCAGCCGCGCGAATCTCTGACTGGCTAATCACGACACCCGTGCTCGAGAGCGAAGTTCTGAATCAGCGTGCGGGCTGTCGTGTCCTCGTCAAGGCCGAATCTCTGCAGCACAGCGGCAGCTTCAAGATTCGCGGTGCATTGAACCGCTTGCTGAGCTTGAGTCACGATGAGCGCCGGGCCGGCGTCGTGGCGTATTCGTCTGGCAACCATGCACAGGGGGTCGCGCTGGCGGCCAAGTGGCTCGGCGTGCGGGCCACGATCGTCATGCCTAAAGACGCACCGCAAATCAAATTATCCAACACGCGTGCGTTCGGCGCCGAAGTCGTGCTGTACGACCGTTACCGCGACGATCGCGAACGGATTGCGGCTGACATTGCCCAGCAACAGGGGGCGGCGCTGGTGCCGGCTTTCGATCATCCCGAGATCATCGCCGGGCAGGGCACGGTTGGTCTGGAGCTTGCGCAGTTCGCACGCCGGCGCCGGCTGCCTCTCGACTGCCTGTTCGTGCCGTGCGGTGGTGGTGGCCTGGTCTCGGGCGTTGGGCTCAGCATCAAGGCCGCATACCCCGACTGCCGTATCTGCGCTGTAGAGCCAGAGGCGTATAATGACACCGCTATATCCCTTGCTGCCGGCAGCCGACAGATCATCGCCGGATATCCACAAACAATCTGCGACGCACTCATGACACCGACGCCAGGGGCAATTACGTTTGCGCTCAACCGAACGCTGCTCGCCACGGCACTGGCCGTGACCGATGCCCAGGCCATACACGCGATGGCGTTTGCGGCCCGGCATCTCAAAGTCGTGCTCGAGCCCTCCGGTGCGGTCGGCCTCGCGGCCGCGCTTGCAGGCGCGGCCGCGGACTGTGATTGTGTTGGCGTAATACTCAGCGGCGCGAACGTCGACCTCGACCGTTATATTGCGGTCCTGAACGACTACCCGGATCCATAGAGAGGGACTGCGCTCGCTATGACCCATCGCGATCTCAAAGGAGCTAGCAGCCAGAATCGTACCGACGGTGAGCCGGTGCTAATTTCAGGTCAGCAGGCGCTCGTGCAGTTGCTGTTGCTGCAGAGCCAGCGCGACCGCCTCGCCGGTCTGAACACTGCCGGCTTCGTCTCAGGCTACCGGGGCTCGCCTCTGGGTGGGCTGGACCTCGAGCTATGGCGGGCTGCTAGCGAACTCGAGGCGGCGCAGGTTCGATTCGAGCCCGGCCTCAATGAGGAGCTCGCGGCTACCTCGGTTTGGGGTGCGCAGCAGGCCAATCTATTCTCCGATGCGCGCTTCGATGGTGTCTTCGCTCTCTGGTACGGAAAAGGGCCGGGAGTCGATCGGTCTGGGGATGCGATCAAGCACGGTAACGCGGCTGGCACATCTCGCTACGGAGGTGTGCTCGTTGTTGCCGGCGACGACCATGCATGTAGATCCTCGACTCTGCCGCAGCAGAGTGAGTTCATGTTCATGGATGCGATGATGCCGGTGCTGAACCCGGGCAGCGTTGCTGAGCTCATCGAATTCGGCCTGCAGGGCTATGCGCTGTCGCGATACAGTGGTTGCTGGGTCGGATTCATCGTCACTCAAGAGACTGCCGATGCAGCTCAAACAGTCACGCTCGGGCAGTCAATGATCGAGCCAGTCGAGCCGGACTTCGCCCTGCCTGCCGACGGTCTGAATATTCGTTGGCCGGATCCGCCGCTTGCGCAGGAGCATCGTCTGCACATGCACAAGCTCCAAGCAGCAACAGCGTTTGCACGCGCAAACCGGCTCGACCGCGTCATTTGGAACTCGCCGCGAGCGCGCATCGGCTTGGTGGCTGTCGGCAAGTCATACGGCGACCTCATGCAGGCTCTGAGTATGCTCGGAGTGGATGCCGAGCGTGCTGCCGTTCTCGGGATCAGCCTATACAAAGTAGGCATGAGCTGGCCGCTCGAGCCGGAGGGCATCGCCAATTTTTCGTCGGGGCTGGAGGAGATCATCGTCGTCGAGGAAAAACGCGGCGTGGTCGAGATGCAGATTAAGGAGCAGCTCTACGACAGGCGCACCGGCGCCTCGCCCATCGTCATCGGCAAGCAAGACGAGCGCGGTGCACCGCTGTTACCGAGTACCGGCGAGCTCACGGCGGGTCTCGTGGCATGCGCGCTGGCACAGCGGCTCGCACGGATCCATCAGAGCGGCGAGCTCGCGCATCGCATAGCCAAGCTCGTGGATGTCTCGCCTGCACGGCTGACGACTGGGCTGGGCGGCGGACGCCTGCCGCACTTCTGCTCTGGCTGCCCGCACAACACGTCGACGCGGGTTCCCGAAGGCAGTCGCGCCGCGGCCGGTATCGGCTGTCATTTCATGGCGCTGTGGATGGACCGGTCGACCGCGACGTACACCCAGATGGGCGGAGAGGGGGCCACGTGGATCGGGCAAGCGCCGTTCGTTAGCACCGAGCACATGTTTCAGAACCTCGGTGACGGTACCTACACCCATTCAGGGCTGCTCGCTATACGCGCGGCCGTGGCGGCTGGTGTCAACATCACATTTAAGATCCTCTACAACGATGCCGTGGCGATGACTGGCGGGCAGCCTGTCGAGGGCGGTTTCAGCCCGGCACAAATCGCTCGGCAGCTCGTCGCGGAAGGCGTTGGGCGTGTGGTTATTGTCAGTGAACACCCGGGCAAGTATGCCGGCGACGCAGGGGTTCCGCCCGCCGTCAATGTCTTCGGCAGAGACGAGTTGGATCGCGTGCAGATTCAACTGCGCGGGCACAAGGGCGTATCGGCACTGATCTACGATCAGGCCTGTGCGGCCGAGACGCGGCGCAAGCGCAAGCGCGGCCTCGCGCCGACGCCGGAGCGGCGCGTGGTTATCAATGATCTCGTTTGTGAGGGATGCGGAGATTGCAACGCACAGTCCAACTGCCTGTCGGTGCTGCCGCTCGAGACGGAGCTGGGCCGCAAGCGGACGATCGATCAATCAGCTTGTAATCGGGATTACAGCTGTCTAAAAGGCTTCTGCCCGAGCTTTGTTACCCTGCGCGGTGCCGCGCCGCGGCGCCGTGAGCTGAAGCTGCCGGCAGATTTGCCCATGCCTGCCACGGCGTCACGCACAGGCGCATTCAATATCGTTATCGCCGGTGTCGGCGGAACTGGCGTGGTGACCTCAGGCCGGGTTCTGGCGCTTGCCGCGCATCTCGAAGGCAAGTCGGTTGTCGGGCTCGCGCAGACCGGGCTCGCGCAGAAATTTGGTGCCGTCCTTTCCCACGTCCGCATCGCAGACAGCGCCGCTGAGCTTTGCGGCGGTCCGCGTGTAGCCGAAGGACAAACCGATCTGCTGCTCGCGAGTGACCTCATGGTAGCGGCGGCGCAGTCCGCGCTGACACTGCTGGCGCCCGATCGCTCGGCCATCGTCGTCGATTCTCATCACGGGCTGCCGCCGGCGTTCATACACGAGCGCGATCTCGAGTTTCCCGCGCGGGCACTGCTTGCAGCCCTGGAGGAGCGCGGGCGCAGCGATAGCTTCACGGTGTTCGACGCCACTCGCTACGCAACGGAGCTGCTCGGTGACGCGATGCTGGCCAATGTAGTGATTCTCGGTGCGGCTTTGCAGCTCGGGCTCCTTCCCGTTTCCGAAGCTGCGATCGATCGCGCGTTCGAGCAGTTCGGCAGCGCGGCGGAAAAGAACAGGCGCGCGCTGACGCTCGGGCGCTATGCCGCACACGACCCCGCCGGGCTTGAGTCGATGTGCGGGTCGCGCCGCCCGGCGCCGCAGCCGTTAGACGATGTCGATGCCCTCATCGAACACCGCAAGGCGTTCTTGACCGATTATCAGGACGCAGCGTACGCGGACCGATACGCCGCGCTGGTCGAGCGTATTCGGGCGAAGGAAACGAGTGTCGCCCCAGGGAGTACGGCCTTGATGGCGGCGGTCGCGCGGGAGTACTTTCGGCTGCTCGCTTATAAAGATGAGTACGAAGTCGCGCGGCTGTTCACTCAGTCGGGCTTCATCGAGCAGCTGCAAGCGGACTACGAGGGCCCGATGCGGTTGTCCTTGCATCTCGCGCCGCCGCTGCTCAGCCGTATCGATCCGACCTCGGGCCGCCCGCGCAAGCTCGAGTTCGGCCCATGGATCTTCGTCGTGCTGCGTCTGCTCGCGCGGCTGCGCCGTCTTCGCGGCGGTCCGTTCGATTTCTTCGGCTATGGTCGGGAGCGGCGGATGGAGCGGCAACTACTGCGCGACTATGAGGCGCTGCTGACGCAGCTGGGCGATGAGCTCGACGCCACGCGGCTGCCTCTGGCGGTGGCGCTCGCCGAGCTGCCAAAGGAAATCCGCGGATTCGGGCCGGTCAAGGCTGCGGCAGTGGCACGGGCCGCGTCGGAAAAAGCGGAGCTGCTGGCCGAGTGGCAAGCAGCTGGAGCTGCGAGAACGACCGATCGGGCCGCCGTGCCGGCACAGCAGCGCTCAGCTTAGCGCGGGCCGCGAATTTCCTCGGCGGTGGCGCAGCGGATACAGCGGTCGGCAAACGGTTGGGCCTTGAGGCGCGCCAGAGGAATCTCCTCGTTGCAGGTGACACACACACCGTAGGTTCCGTTCTTGATCTGCTCCAAAGCGCGCGCGACGCTGCTCAGCTCCATTTGAGCCTCGTTGCCAAGCGCATCGACTACCTCCGCGTTCTCGAGCTCTTGCGCCTGTTCCTGAGAGTCGGCGCTTCGTCCACCGGTCAAGTTCTCTTTGATGCGTTCGAGGCGACTCGCCAGCTCCGCGCGCCTGATGACGAGCTGTTCGTAAATTTCCGCGAATTCGTTGTTCATGCCGATACCTAATTCTTTATGAGATGACGGATGGCAACCGCGCTGCTCGGACGCATGGCCGAGCGCAGATGAAATTCTCAAGCGTGGCTTAGCTCGGAGCATAGCCTGTATTTCCCAGCCGCCCAAGTGCAGCGTGCTGGTTCGTGGGTCTAAGCGAGCAGCGGCGGAAGGTTACGCCGGTTCGCCATGCGGCCTCTTGGCGAGAGGGTAGTGTCTGTCCGCAGCTCGGACCGCGACGGTCAGTGTTGCCTAGCTGTCTTCGCCGCTCAGGGCACGGAAACGCGACATGTGGTGCGCGGCGAGTGCGCTCTCTCCGCGCCATTCGTACAGTCGTGCGAGATTGTAATGTGCATCGGGCAGTGTCGGGTCCGAGCTCACGGCACGTTGATAGTTGTCGATGGCGTCGTCGATTGTGCCCTGGTCCTCGAGAACGACGCCTAGGTTGAATGCTGCGATTGCGTGATCCGGATGCAGCTCGAGCGCCTCGCGATAGAGTGCCTCTGCGGCTCCGTAATCTCGCGTGGCATGCAGGATTCGGCCGAGATTGATGCTAGCGCTCACGTGGCCGGGGTCTATAGCCAGCGCTCGTCGGTAGGCATTTGCGGCTTCACCTTGCAGCTCGGCCCGATCGAGTTTCAGGCCACGCTCGAACCAATAATCGGCCGTATCCGTGGTAACCAGCTTCACATCCATTCGGGCGCTGGCGATCGTTGCTGCGGAGGGATCGAATTCCCTGACGGTGAAGTTGAACAGCGTCTGACCGGTCTCTGGATCCCAGCTCGTGTTGTTGTCCTGCACGAGCACGCGATTGTTAGCGGCGACGACTCGGACCGAGCTCAGCGGCCTGCTCGGAGGCAGGTGGGCGCGCACTGCTCGCAGTGCCCGCCACATCCGTCGCACACCAAGATTCTGCTGCTCGAGAACTTTGGTCGAGCGCAGCAGCACCAGATCCTGGAACGAGAATCGAAAATGGCCTTGGGGGTTTTTCAGCGGGGAAACGAACCCGGCCCGTGCTGCTGCACGTACGCGTTGTTGAGAATCGCCGATTAGATCGGCAACTTCCCGGGTGGAATAGGCCCGCATGGAACACGATTATCGAGTAGCGAGCTTGGTAAATCCAGCTTTATTGCTCGTGCTTTTGAACACTTCCATGGGCTATCGGTCACCCGAATCGACGTGTTATCGAGCAGTGATCGGGCTAGTTCATCTTCAGTTCAGCCCCGCGGCAGTAACCTGAGATCGAACAGTCGAAGGAGAATTACGATGTTGCGAAATATCCTGATTACTGGCACGGCGATCTGTCTGTCGATAGGCAGCGGCCTGGCGCGGGCGGATCATGACAGGGAGCTGCGCTATGTCGTCGGCGGTGCAATCCTCGGCGCAGCGCTCGGTGAGCTGGCTTACGCAAGTGATCGCCGCGGTTACGTGACCGTCGACTACGGGCATGGTGACGGATACGGCTATGGGCCTCGCTACGGCTACCGACCGGGCATCGTCTATCCGCCGCCGAGATTCTTCGCTCGCTACGGCCAGCATCGGTCTTGGGGCCGTGACTTCCGACGTGGACACCCGCATTGGCCGGGTCGTCACGACAGGCGTCACCACCGCTAAGATGGAGCTCAACTCGCCGCCATCGGGGCCGCCTGCTTGCATCAGGCGGCCGCTTTTCTAAGTACATCCGATTGCCACAGTCGCCCGTCCGCTGCCGCGACGGCCTCAGCTAACTGTATTCCTGTGTATCGGACGATTGCCTCCCCGTCGGGCTGGTTAGCCGCCGGCCGTTGCGCTTATAGTCCGCGGGTGTTTATAGGGGAGGTGACCATGCGCGGAAGAATGATGGCGCTGCCGTTGACGATCAACGAGATCATGCATTATGCGGCTCGCCACCACGGCGAGGTGGAAGTCGTTTCGGTCACCGGCGACGAAGGGCTGCATCGAACGACTTACGCGCAGGTATTTGAGCGGTCGGCCCGGTTGGCTGAGGTGCTCACTGGTCTCGGTCTTCAGCGTGGCGACCGCGTTGCAACTCTGGCGTGGAATGACCACCGCCATCTTGAGCTTTATTACGGAGTGTCCTGCGCAGGCTTTGTACTGCACACGGTCAACCCGCGGCTGTTCGCAGAGCATCTCGTCTACATCATGAATCATGCCGAGGATCGCGTGCTTTGCTTTGACCCGATTTTCATGCCGCTGGTGGAGGCTTTGGCGGACAAGCTGCCGACAATCGAGCACTACGTCGTGCTGTGCGGTGCCGCAAGCATACCGGCTAACAAGCTGCCCGGACTGGTCTGCTACGAGACGCTCCTGGATAACGCCTCGGCAGATTACTCTTGGCCGACGCTCGACGAGTCCTCGGCGAGCGCGCTTTGCTATACGTCGGGTACTACCGGCAATCCCAAGGGAGTGCTCTACAGTCATCGATCTACCGTGCTGCACGCTTACGGCAGCGTAATGCCAGATACGATGGGCTTGTCGAAGCGAGATACCGTCCTCCCGGTTGTGCCGATGTTTCATGCGAATGCCTGGGGCATGCCCTACGCGTGCCCAATTGCCGGTGCCAAGCTCGTGATGCCTGGGCCGAAGATGGCCGACGGGGAGACCCTGCACAGTCTGATCGAGAGCGAAGGCGTGACAGCCGCGCTGGGTGTGCCGACAGTTTGGCTCGCATTGCTCGCTTATCTCCGAGACTCCGGCAAGACTGTGCCGAGCCTCGAACGGACTGTCGTCGGTGGGGCCGCGTGCCCGCTCAGCATCATGCGCGAGTTCGAAGACAAGCACGGCGTGACGACCCGCCATGCCTGGGGAATGACCGAGACGAGTCCTCTCGGCACCGTCAACACGCTGCTGCAATCGATGGACAATCTTTCCGACCGCGAGCGCGATGAAATCCGCGTCAAGCAGGGGCGCGTGCCTTTCGGCGTCGACTTGAAAATCGTCAATGATGTTGGCGAGGAACAGCCATGGGATGGTGAGTCCTTCGGCGATCTCAAAGTGCGTGGCTACTGGGTCTGTGACGGTTATTTCAAGCAGGATGACAGCGTTGCGTCGCTCGACGCGGGCGGCTGGTTTTCCACCGGGGATGTCGCGACGATCGACACGGCCGGATTCATGAAGATTACGGATCGGACCAAGGATGTGATCAAGTCGGGTGGTGAGTGGATCAGCTCGATTGAGCTCGAGAATCTTGCCATGGGTCATCCGGATGTCGCTGAGGCGGCCGTGATCGGCGTCGAGCACCCGAAATGGACCGAGCGGCCGCTGCTGGTCGTCGTCCCGCGTGAGGCGCGAGCAATCGCCAAGCGCGAGCTGCTGGACTGGTTCAAGGGCAAGGTCGCGGATTGGTGGATACCCAACGACGTCGTGTTCGTCGAAAGTATTCCGCATACCGCAACTGGCAAGGTCTCTAAGCTAAGTTTGCGCGAGCAGCTCAAGGACTATCGCCTGCCTCCCGGGTGATCCGCACAGTGCGACGGAAGGAATGCGATGGCGCGGCCCCGACGATGGTGGGCAACTCTGGACTTGCGTGTTTCTTGAGGCTTACCCGACGGGTGCCTCGTCAGTACACCGTGGGTTCGCATGCGAACGGCAAGAGCTCCCAATCGGGCGCGAACACGAACTCATAGTCCGAAGAGAACGGCACGCGGAAATACTCGGGGTCTGTAATCGTGAGCGCGACGCTTAGATAGCGGCCGCCGTTACGGTTCTCGACGGCATAGACCTCACGCAAGGTCATCGCTGCGCTCTTCGGTGTTCCGTTCCGGTCGACTTCGCCCGCGGTCAGGTGCGTAGTCTCGATAACGAGCCTGGCGTCCTCCCAGCGGCCGATCGCATGGCCGTTCGGCGTATGCGCGGCGTTCTGCGGCAGCGGTGCTCCGTTCATTTGGACTGTTCGCACGACGTCCATCGTCTCGTAGCGGATCGTGAGCGTGCTGTTCTCGAAGTCGAAGGTCATCGGACTGACCGGCATGAAGCCGCGAGGCATGCCGGGTGGCTCGCAGCGTAACGCCGGGTCCTGATCGAGACGAAAACTCTCGAGGCGCTCGCGGCCCGCCGCAGTCAATGGGTAGTCGACGACGCGGGTGCCCGGCGGGGTCGATGATCTCCAGACCCCGCTCTCGAGTGTCGCGATCGTCTCGGGACTGGCCGAGACCCTCCCCGGGCCGAGCAAGGCGATGCTCGAGGCCAGAGCCGAGATCAAGCCCGGCAGAGATCTAGCGTTCAACACCCGCTCTCCTGGAGCGCAGCTCGCATCGGCTGCTATAGTGGTGATCCTACCCGCACCTGCGCCGCCGATGCTACTTGCTGCCGCAGCGGTCGCAGTCGCGCCGCAGTCGTTCTTGAATCCATCGGCGTTTTGCGGTCGAATCCGGGGTGCAGAATTAGGGGGGCGTGTGCGGTTACAGGTATTGATGGTGTTGGCGGTCTTCGTGGGCTCTGCGTCCGCGCAGACACTCCCGCGTGCAGCCGACGGGCGCCCTGATCTGCAGGGTATCTGGCGGGTTGTCGAACGTGCCGGCTACGACCTCGAGGACCACGCAGCGCGGCACGATATGCCGGCTGGCCGCAGCGTCGTCGACGGCGGCCTGATTCCTTATCAGTCATGGGCGGCAGAGCAGCAGCGCGCCAACTTTTCAAATCGTGCGACGGTCGATCCACTCAGGAGCTGCTATCTGCCGGGTGTCCCGCGCGTCATGGCGCTGGACTTTCCGTTCCACATTTTTCAGACCAACGAGCATATCGCGATCACGTTCGAGTGGCAGCAGGTCTACCGGCTCATCTACACGGACGGCGAGCCGTCGCTTTACGGTGGGGTCGAATCCTGGATGGGCAGCTCGCGCGGTCAATGGGAGGGCGACGTGCTCGTCGTCGAGGTCACCGATCAGAACGAGCGGACTTGGCTCGATGCGGCCGGGAATTTTCATAGTAATGCGATGCGCGTGACCGAGCGCTACCAAATGCGCGATGCCGACACAATCGACTACGAGGCGACGATCGAAGATCCCGGTGTGTTCTCGCGCCCGTGGACAATGCGTCTTCAGTTTCGGCGCCAGACGCACATGGACCGGATTCTCGAGTACCAGTGCCAGGCCGAGAAAGAAGAGGCCAGCGGCGCTTTCGAACGCGATGCGCGTACCTGGTATCCGGCACCTATTCCTGAAGCTAACGAACCCTTCGATTTCGAGGCGGGCGCTGAGGTTCCGTTGCCTGAGGTGCCAGCCGACATTCCACGGCATGCGGACGGCACGCCCGACATCAGCGGTTATTACATGGCTGATGCAGGCGGTGCGAATTACGGCCTCGAGGAGCACCCCGGCGACGAACTGACGCCGCCGAGCCGCGGCCAGGTTATAGATCCGACGGATCGGACCTTGCCATATCAGGCCTGGGCGAGAGCGGAGCGTATCGATCGCGTGCTGCCGCACCGCGGTTACGACGACCCCACAGCGCATTGCTTCGTTGCCGGCGTGCCGCGGTCGCATTATGTGCCCGCACCGTTCTTTATTCTGCAGCCGCCGGGCTACGTCGTCGTGTTGCACGAGCGTATGTCATGGCGCCAAATCCGTCTGGATGACGGCGAGCATCTGCCCGAGCACCTGCGCTTGTGGCAGGGTGATTCGATCGGGCGCTGGGAGGGAGATACCCTTGTCGTGGATTCGCGTAATTTCAACGGCAAGGCCTGGCTCAACGAGGTCGGCGACGTCGTTAGCCACGCTCAGACAGTCGTCGAGACCTTTACGCCAGGGAGCCCGACGCAGCTGATTTACCGTGCGACCGTCACGGACCCAATCGCGTATACCCGCCCATGGACGATCGAGATGCCGTTTAACCGTCAAGCCGAGGAGCTGCTCGAGGTCGCGTGTCTTGAAGACAATAATGACCTCGAGCACTTGAAGGACGTTCGCGATGCGTACCGCACGGGCCAGAGTTCAGGAGAGTAACGCCATGCGATCATCACTAGCCGTAAGTCTCGCGATTGCGGGATCCATTTGGGCCATTGCCGCAGTCAATGCGTACGCGCACCATTCGTTTGCTGCGCAGTTCGACAGAGATCGACCGGTCGAGCTCATGGGTACCGTCACCGAGATGAAGTGGTCCAACCCGCACGCGTGGATCTACATCGATGTCGTAGACGCCGACGGCAAAGTTGTCAATTGGGCGTTGGAGACGCGGGCGGCCAATAACTTGATCCGGCTAGGATGGCGTCGAGAGGACTTGCCGGTCGGCTCGAAACTCGAGGTCGACGGCTGGCAAGCACGCAACGGCACCCCGACTGCGAGCATCAAGACAGTCATCTTCGCTGACGGCCGCAGCCTCTTCGTTGGTTCGCCCGAGCAGTCCGCGCAGTAGTGGCCGCGCGGCCTGGTAGAAGCCTCTGCTCAGCGGGGTTCTCGTAAACCGATGTTCTCGATCATCGAGCTGGCGTCAGTGCGCAGACACCGAGCGAGTCGGGAGTGCTTTCGGCTCAGGTGCGGGTGTATCGTTGCGCTGATGCGCTGATGCGCTGATGCGCTGATGCGCTGATGCGCTTATGCGCTGATGCGCGGCGACGGCGCGCTGTCGAGCGGAGGGCTCCGGCCGCCTGATCTGGTCAGCTGGCGCGCCCATAGATGTAGTCGACAACCCAACTTAGACCCGCTGCCTCGGGGCCCAGCGCGCTCGCGATGGCGACGATCTCTTCGTAGAGGCTCTGGGCCCGTTGGCGCGCAGCATCTACTCCGAGCACCGATGGATACGTCGACTTCTGATTGTCTCGATCTGAAGTCGCGCTTTTGCCGAGGGTTGCGGTGTCCTGGTCGATCTCGAGCAAATCATCCCGAATCTGAAACAGTAAGCCCAGATCAGTCGCGAGCCGATCCAACCGGCTTGAGACACCCGCGGCGGGCTTAGCGAGCTCTACCGGCATCATGACGGCCGCGCGGATGAGTTCGCCTGTTTTGCGGCGATGGACATCTTCGAGCTGTGCCTCGGTGAGCGGCTTGCCTTCGGCCTGCAAGTCCAGCATCTGGCCGCCGACCATTCCGGCGGGACCGGCCGCGCGTGCCAGCCATGTGACGATATTGAGGCGCGCTTCGGGAGCGGCGGTGAGCGAGTCGTCGCAGCACAGAATCTCGAACGCTAGCGCCTGTAATCCGTCGCCGGCAAGTATTGCCGTGGCCTCGTCGAACGCTCGGTGCGTGGTTGGTCTGCCGCGGCGGAGATCGTCGTTGTCCATCGCCGGAAGATCGTCGTGCACCAAAGAATACGCGTGAACGAGCTCGACCGCTGCAGCGATCGCGTCGAGCCCCTCCAACCCGACACCGAAAACCTCGCCTGTCGCGTAGGTCAGCAGTGGGCGGACGCGCTTACCGGGGCCCAGCACGGAGTACTCGATTGCTTCAACGAGGCGCGGCGGAATTCGCTTATCCGCACTCAAAGCTGTCTCGAGCCTTTTAACCACGCGCTCACGGTAGTGCTCAGCGCGCGTCGCGAATGTCGGCGGTGTCCCACGTGCTATCATGGCGGCCCATCCTAACACCGATATTGCGTGCATCGCCTGCGCATCGTGAACTCCGATTCGAGCCGATCACTCGGCGCCCCGCTAGCAGATCTGAGCTTCCAGGCCGCGATACTCCCCGGGGTTTCGCGGACGTTCGCGCTGACAATACCGGTGCTGCCTGAAGATCTCGCCAAAGTCGTCGCAAATGCGTATCTGCTGTGCCGCCTGGCGGACACGATTGAAGACGACATCGGTATCGAAGACATCGCCAAGACGGCCTTCCACGATCGGCTCGTTGCGGTCGTTCGCGGCGAAACCGACGCCGAGGGCTTTGCACAGGCACTTTTGCCGTTGCTGTCGGAGAGGACGCTTGCGGCGGAGCGGGAGCTCGTTAGTAATGCTGCCAAGGTGATTCGAGTGACGCATTCGTTCTCCGCGAATGATCAGCAAGCCATCATCAACTGTCTCAGTCGGATGTGCGCCGGAATGCCCGAGTTCCAGCGACATCGGAATCTCGGCGGGCTTACGGACCTCAGCGATCTGTCCGCGTATTGTTACGTGGTTGCCGGCGTTGTCGGTGAGATGCTGACGGAGCTTTTCTGTGAGCACAGTCCGACGATCGCCGGCAACCGTCAAGAGCTGATGCGTTTGGCGCCGTCCTTCGGACAGGGATTGCAGATGACCAATATTCTCAAAGACGTTTGGGAGGATCGGCGAGCTGATACCTGCTGGTTACCCCGCTGTGTGTTTGGAAAAGGCTTCGATCTAACACGGCTTGACGAGCTCTATGTCACTGCGGAATACCGCCACGGTATCGAGGAGCTTACGGGGATCGCGCATCATCATCTGCGCGATGCGCTCGAGTATGCGCTGCATCTCCCGGCCTCAGAGACTGGGATGCGCCGGTTTTGCTTGTGGGCCATCGGCTTCGCCGTGCTGACGCTGCGTAAGGTGCAGAAGTACTGCGATTTCAGGCACGGCGAGAGAGTGAAGATCTCCAGGCGCAGCGTTCGCGCGGCCGTCGTCACGGTGAACTTGTCGTCTCGCAGCAACTGGGCCTTGCGCTCTCTGTTCGATCTCGCCGCCACTGGCTTGCCGCTTGTGGCCGGTGAATCCTTTAATGGCTCCAACTACAAGCTTATCCGCCGGCAGCCGAATGCGGACCGGACCTGATCACGATCCGGTTGCAGCCGAGCACGACGTAGGACTCAGGTAAGAGCATGCAGTCGAGTGCGCGCGCACATGCAAACATCGCTCTGGTCAAGTACTGGGGGAAATCCGACCCCGTCCTGAACGTGCCTGCGGTAGGGTCGCTATCGGTGACGCTCGACAAGCTATGGTCGGACACGCAGGTCGAGTTCTCTCCAGCGTTGCGCCACGATTCCTTGGTGCTCGACGGCAAACAGGATGCGGCGCAGCTCGCACGCGTGTCAGGCTGCCTGGATCTTCTGCGGGAGCGCGCCGGCACGCATGATCGCGCCGCCGTTGTGAGTCGTAACAACTTTCCGACCGGCGCTGGCTTGGCTTCCTCGGCCTCCGGATTCGCGGCGCTCGTGTGCGCGGCGGCGCGGGCTTTAGAGCTTGAGCTCTCACCGACCGAACTCAGCATACTGGCGCGGCGGGGCTCGGGTTCAGCAGCACGCTCTATCTTTGGCGGTTACGTTGAGATGCACGCCGGGGCGGCGGCGGATGGAAGCGACAGTTACGCAGAGGCCGTGCTGCAGGCGGCGGATTGGCCCCTGACCGTTGTCATCGCCGTAACGACGCGGGAGCCCAAGGCCACGGCTCGACCCAAGGGATGCAAGCCACGGCCGCGACGTCGCCGTACTACCCGGCATGGATCGAGTCGAGCACTTTGGATCTCGGTACGGCCAGGCAGGCTATTTGCGGTCGAGACTTTCCGCGGCTGGCCGAGGTCGCCGAGCACAGCTGTCTCAAGCTGCATGCGCTGGCGATGTCGAGCCGCCCCGGATTGATCTACTGGAACCCCGCCACGGTTGCGTGCATCGACGCGGTCCGCAAGCTGCAGCGTGACGGTATGCCGGTCTTCTTTACCATCGATGCGGGCCCGCAGCTTAAGGCGCTGTGTCTTCCGGAAGCTACTGACGATGTGGTCGATGCGCTCCGCGCGCTTCCCGGCGTGCTGGACTTGATCGTGACGGGTCTCGGACCTGGCGTCGAGCCAGCTCAGGCCTCGTGAAGGTCTTCGCCCGCGCGCCCGGCAAGCTCATCGTGCTGGGCGAGTACGCGGTGCTTGCCGGCGGTCCGGCACTCGTGATGGCCGTTGATCGGCACTGCAGCGCCGTGATCCAGGCGAGCACTGACTCGGCGTGCCACTTGCGAACCCGAATAGATACGGATACGCAGACGAGCTTTGTAGCCGGGCAACCCAGTGGAGTCGGTCTTGTGGATCTTGTGACCGGCCGGTCACGGAGCCCGCTGCCCGAACCCTGGACGGCAACTCTGGACAGCCGTGCGCTATTCGGTCGCAATGGCAAGCTCGGGCTTGGCTCGAGCGCCGCGGCGCTGACGGCCTGGGCGGGCGCATGGGCGGCCTATATGGGGGCTCACAAGCCCGATGTTACCGAGCTCATTGCCGTGCACCGTGAGTGGCAGGGTGGCGCCGGCAGTGGGCTCGACGTCGCGGCCAGCCGGCTCGGCGGCGTGTTGTGTTATCGGCTCGGTGAGGACGGTAGCCCCGATATCATTTCAGTCAGATTGCCGGACAGTGTAGGATTCGTCGGTGTTTGCACGGGTCAAGCCGCTTCGACAGGCGGTTTGGTCCGGCGTTTCCAAGCCTGGCGGGAGAACAATCCGATCGCGGCGCATGCTCAAGTCGACCGCATGCGGCAGATTGCCGAGAGCGGTGTCGATGCTGCTCGGATGAACGCCGCGACTGATTTTATTTCTGCCGTCGCCAGTTATTCAGCGGCGCTGGACGCCTTGGGCCGAGCCGTCGGTGCCGATATCGTGACGACCGAGCATCGTTCGATTGCGGCGGTAGCCGAGCGCTTCGGCGTGACCTACAAGGTCAGTGGCGCAGGCGGCGGCGACGTCGGTGTCGCGCTCGCCGCCGATACTGAGGCGCTCGACGCGTTCGCGGCGGCTGTGCCGACCGAGCACGAGGTGCTGCGCCTGGGCATCGACGGGGCCGGGATGGTGACCGAGATACGCTCAGTGTGAGTAAGGAACGTATGCGCATACCGGAGTTCTACAAGCTTAGCGTCAAAGAGCGTGTCAAAGCCGTAGCCGATAGAGATCTGCTCGGCCCCGAGGAGCTCGAGGCGCTCGCCACTGGTGCGCACACGCTCGACCTCGAATCGGCCGACAAGATGATCGAGAACGTCGTCGGCGTCATGGGTCTGCCCCTCGGCCTCGGAATGAATCTGTGCGTTAACGGCAAGCGGTACATCGTTCCGATGGCAGTAGAAGAGCCGTCCGTGGTCGCGGCGCTGAGCTCGGCCTCAAAACTGGTGGGCGAGCATGGAGGATTCCAAGCCACGGCAACGGATCCGGTGCTCATAGGCCAGATTCAGATTGTCGACCTGTTGGATATCGAGCGCGCCAAGCGTGCCATCAGGGAACAGACGCAGGACATCCTGAATCTTGCTAACAGCTTCCACCCCAATATGGTGGCGCGAGGAGGCGGCGCAAAGGACATCGAGCTATTCGTGCATCAGTTGCCCTCCAGCGGCAAGCCGATGCTCGTTGCGCATCTGCTCGTGGATACGCGCAATGCCATGGGCGCCAATCTCGTCAACGGGATGTGCGAAGGCGTCGCGCCACTGATCGAGACAATCACGGGCGGTCAGGTGTTCCTGCGCATCCTGTCGAACCTCACGGATCGCGCGCTCGTCCGAGCAAGCTGCAAGATACCCATCGAAGCCCTTGCTGGGCGCGGTTACACCGGAGAGCAGGCCCGTGACGGTATTATCCTTGCTGCCGATTTCGCCGCCGTCGATGCTTACCGCGCGGCGACGCATAACAAGGGTGTCATGAACGGCATCGATCCAATTGCAATCGCGACCGGTAACGACTGGCGCGCGCTCGAGGCCGGCGCGCACGCGTTCGCCGCACGCGGCGGCCGCTACACTTCCCTGACCACCTGGGCGGCTGACGAGGCCGGCAATCTCTGCGGTAGCCTAGAGATGCCGATCAAGGTCGGTATCGTCGGCGCTCAGCAGGAGTCCAATCCGACTGTCGCGCTCAATCTGAAGCTGCTGGGCGTGGCAAGCGCGACCGAATTGGCGAAGGTCATGGGTGCTGCGGGACTCGCGCAGAACTTTGCCGCGATCAAGGCGCTCGCGACCGAGGGTATTCAGAAGGGGCATATGACCTTGCACGCGCGCAGCGTTGTCACGGCAGCCGGAGCCCCAGAGGACATCTTCGACGAGGTGCTCGATCGCCTGGTTCAGAGCGGTGAAATCAAGATCTGGAGAGCGCGTGAGATCCTCGACGAGATCACCGGTCGTGCCAGCGAGGCAGCGGCTGGCGGCTCCGCGCGGGACTTAGATTTGGCGGGCATGGGTGTCGGCTACGGTAAAGTGGTGATTCTTGGTGAGCACGCGGTCGTCTACGGCCGTCACGCGATTGCGGCGCCGATTCCGCTCGCAATTCGTGCGCGCATCGAGGACTGCGATAATGGAATTCACATCATGATCCCGCGCTGGGGCGTCGAGTATCAGCTCGCCGAGCATCCGAGCGAGCGGCGGTCTTTCGAGCGTGCGGCCGGAGCCATACTCGATCAGCTCGGTCTGAGCGGGCGCAGCATGCGGATCGAGGTCTTTCCAGAAGTGCCGCGGGGAATGGGGCTCGGCGGTTCCGCAGCGATGGCAGTCGCCATTGTGCGAGCCCTCGATGCGCACTTCTCGCTGCGGCTCGACGACGAGCAGGTCAACCGTCTGGCCTTCGAATCGGAGAAGCTTGCCCACGGCAACCCAAGCGGGCTCGATAATTTGATTGCGTGTTACGGTCGGCCGCTTGTCTACAGGCCGGGAACACCGCCCCTTGTCGAGGAGCTCAACATTGTCGATCCGATTCCGATCGTGATCGGGATGACAGGTAAAGAAGGTCTCACGGCCAGCACGGTAGCGCGTGTCGGAGAGGCCTGGCGGCAGGATCCGAAGCTCTATGAGCGAATCTTCGACCAGATCGATGGCCTCGTGCTGCGTGGCGTGCAAGCGATACAGGATCGAGACCTGATGACGCTCGGCGAGCTGATGAACATTTGTCACGGTATGCTCAATGCGCTGCAGGTGTCCACGCCCGAGCTGGAGCGGCTCGTCTCGATTGCACGTGACAATGGGGCGCTCGGTGCCAAGCTTACGGGCGGCGGCGGCGGCGGCTCGATCATCGCGCTGTGCGACGCCGACACGGCGCCAGTCGTCGCTGCGATTCGCGCGGCCGGCTACCAGGCTTTCCCTGTGATGCTCGGCGGAGCGGCTGATGACGCGTAGAGAAATAGTATCCAGCGCTGCCGAAGCGTTGTTGCTCGTTGACGAGCAAGATCGCGAGATCGGTGTCGAGAGCAAGCAAGCGTGCCATGCCGGGGGCGGCCTACTGCACCGCGCGTTTTCGATATTCCTCTTCAACAGCCAGGATGAGCTGCTGCTGCAAAAGCGCAGCGCTCAGAAGCCCCTGTGGCCGAGCTACTGGTCGAATACCTGCTGCTCGCATCCCCGGGCTGGAGAAACGATGGAGCAGGCTGTCGCGCGTCGCCTGGCTGAAGAGCTCGGTATCCAGTGCACGCTACGCTTTCTTTATAAGTTCAAGTATCACGCTGCGTATGGGTCGCTCGGCTCCGAGCGGGAGTACTGCTGGGTCTACGTTGGGCACTACGACGGCCATCCCCGTGTAAACCTAAACGAGATTGCCGACTGGCGCTACGTCGATGTCTCCAGTTTCGACGCGGAGCTTGCCGCGGCGCCGGAGCGGTTCACACCATGGCTCAAGCTCGAGTGGGCGGAGATCAAGCAAGCGCATCTGCCTCAGATTCTCGGCTCAGCAGGTTCCCAGCAGTTAGTGAACTAGGCGTGCCACCGGGCTCTCATAGAAGCGCGGGCACGGCCTTGCGCCCGGTGCAGCTCTGCGTTCCACTCGGGTCCGGCTCTGCCCTATCTGACTGCCTCCGCGCAGCTCGGGAGAAACAGATCAGCTCCCAAGCGTCCCGCTCCAGGACAAAAAAAAGGCGGTCCTCGCGGACCGCCTCTTCATAGACTAACGACGAGCGGCCCCGGTTGGGCGGCCACTCGGATAGTTATTCTGCCTTTAAGTTTCCGGCAGCGGGTTTACCACGCTCGGTCAGGACGTCGAAGCTGACGCGTTGACCCTCGCGGAGAGTGTCCATGCCGGCCGCTTGCACGGCGCTGATGTGGACGAATACGTCCTTGTCGCCGCCTTCGGGTTGAATAAAGCCAAAGCCTTTAGCGGTGTTGAAGAACTTAACGGTTCCAGTAGCCATAGTAGATATTCCAAATAGTTTGCCGCGCGCAAATCGGGCGCGGATTCGAACAACCTGATCGTAGTGGGTGACTCGAGTCTCTGGCCCGAGGACCGGGCGGGTAGATAGAAGGCAAGCCAAAACGTAGATCGCCGTGGGATAGTGAGGTACCGATCTATAAAATGCAAGGGCTCGCCGCGAATCGCCGCGACCTGAGTCCGGCGCCGGGCGCGCCAATTACTGGGCGAGCGCCAGGCTCTAGTTCAGGAAGCGATAGTATTCGATGCCTTCGTCATTGATGCCCGGGCTTTGGCTCGTACCGACCGACTCGATCACAAAGCCGTCGTGCGGGGCGCTCAGGCCTGCGGCCTGCCCACTATCGTGCAGATTCTCATACTGCTTGCGGCTTAGCGTCTGCTGGGGCTGCAGCGCCGCTCTGAAGCCGATCCGCGAGGCCGCATCGCGCCAGCTGGCCGCGACGCTCATCGGTATTGCCTCTGCGGCATCGCCGCTGCCGTAACCGACCGCCAGCACGGGCTTGCCCGTGAGATCGACGCTGCTCTCGAAGGCCTCCTCGAGGCCCGCCGCAATCCAGGCGGGCAGTGCGGCGCAATAGACGTTGCCGATGTCCTTCATGAGCTCGGCGCCGAGCGACATCTTCTCGGTGACTAGGGTCTTGAAGCCGTGGCTGACTCGGAAGTCCTTCACGAGCTGGATGCTCAACGGGTACACGTCTGCGTCGATGTCGCGTGCACGGACGAGATCCAGGATGTCCGGCGTCGAGTGCATCTCTTGCACGACAGCTGCCGGATCCAGATTCGCTGCGCGGCAGTGAATTGCAAGCTCCTGGCGTCCCGCCGGCCCATTCTTTGCGAGGCCGACCAGGTAGCTCAGCGCAAACGACGTGAGCGGCATACGATGATAAGGCCGATGCATGAACGCGGCGGCTAGGCTGTGATAGTAGTCCGCCGGTTGCTGGTCCATCCGACGCAGCATGTCCTCGAGCGCGTGCAGCGTCTCGTCCAGATAGCAGGTCGTCGAGTACTTGCCGTTGAATACTGGCAGGTCCTGAAAATGGCAGTTGAGCTTGCCACGGATGAGATTGCGCATGACGGGCTTGCGGAAATCGACGGCGCGATAGGCCGAGGCGGTGCCGATGTGCCGGAGCTCGATGTCTAATAGTTTTGGGTTGTGCTCGAGCAACATGGCGACGGCGCCGGCGCCCTGAGTAGGTTCGCCTGTGCTGCCGCGTGCATACTCGGCGATATCGGCGCTGACGACGATCGCGCAGCGTGATTCCGCTTCAAGCGCGAGGTATCTGAGGCCCTGCTTGAGCGCGTAGATGCCGCCCAAGCAGGCGTGCTTGATCTCCGGAACCTCGCACTGGCGGCTGATCTCGGGCAGGCCTCGCGCACGCAGCCCGTCGTCGAGCATACCTTTGATGATGATCGCGCCGGCGGAGTTGTCGGTGCTCGACTCGGTGCCGAGCCCGAGAAATCCGATCCGGGTCGGGTCGACATCGTACTGCTCGATGAGGCGCATCACAGCGTTGGCAGCCATCGTGTAGACGCTTTGGTCGGGCCCCCGCATCCGGAAGCTGCGTCCGATCACGGCGCTGGTCTTGTCCCACTGGGCCCCGGTCCATTCACACCAAGCTTCCAGATCCACCCGGTACGGCGGCAAATAGACGCCAAAGCCACTGATGCCGACTCTATCGCGCATAATCGATTATCTGACTCGAGCCCTTCTCCGGGTCTGGGCCGGGGTGAGCGGGTTTCGTTCGTGGGTGAAGATGCGGGATTATAGTGTCAATCGGCTCGATTCGCCTATCGACACGATTCCAAAGGCAGTCTTGATCTTCGGCAGCGAGTCATAAT
>JAHEEM010000136.1 GCA_024640695.1 Rhodospirillaceae bacterium
CGCGGATCAAAATGGAGCGCCGCGACTCCCGCTATGTGGTCAAATCTCGAGCGCTGCTGTTCGAGTCGCCGCTGCGGCTCACGCCGTATATTGGCGGTGCGGATATCGATGCGACTGCACTGCAGGCATTCATCGAGGAGCAATACCAACGTGCCGGACTGACGCTTCAGAACATCGACGCCGGCGTGCTGATTCTGACCGGTGTCGCAGCGCAGCGCGCCAATGCCCGCGTGATCGGCGAAGCGCTCGCGCTGCATACCGGCAAGCTCGTGGCGGTCAGCGCGGGCGATATGCTCGAGACCACGTTGGTTGCGCATGGCGCCGGCGCCGTGCAGCTGTCCCGCGATGCGGGTCTGCGCGTGATGGCCGTCGATGTCGGCGGAGGCACCTCGAAGATCGCTATTTGCTCAGACGGAGAGATCCTCGATCGCGCCGTCGTCGACGTAGGCGCCCGATTGATATGTCTGGATGAGGCCGGCCGCGTGACGTCCATCGAAGCAGCCGGACACCGGTTTGCCATAGATGCCGGCATTACGCTTAGGGTCGGCGACACCCTGCCGGAGGATTCGAGGCGCAAGCTGGCCGAGCGCATGGCCGATCGGCTCTTTCAAGCGATGGCCGCTACCCCCTCTGACGGCGAGCTCGGTCAGTGGCTGCGCACGCCGCCGCTGCGCGAGCGCACGCCGCCTGATGTGCTGCTCTACTCCGGCGGGGTCGCCGAATACCTGCACGGGCGCGAGCGCGACGCCTTCGGCGATCTCGGCCCAGTGCTCGCCGCGGCGATCGAACATCGCAGCAAGGCCTGGCGGATACCGACACGAGCCCCGTTGCACGGCATTCGCGCAACGGTCATGGGCGCGTCGCAGTATACGGTTCAGCTCAGTGGCAGCACCATCTTCGTGGCGCCCGAGGATACCCTGCCGCTGCGCAACGTCATGGCACTGAGCCCCCGCCTTCCCCTTGGCGGAGAAGCGATTAATCGGTCCGCCATCGCGGCGGAGGTTCGAAGAGCGATCGAGCCGCTCGATGCACACAATCCCGCTCAATGCGTAGCCCTATGCCTGCAGTGGGAAGGCTCTGCGTCCTACGGCCGGCTGGACGCGTTCTGCCGCGGCGTCATCGACGGCCTCAAGCAAAGCTTGAGCCGAGGCCACCCGCTCGTCATCGTGACAGATACCGACATTGGCGGGCTGATCGGCATGCACTGCCGCCAGGAATGCGGCCTCGTCAACGCGGTTGTTTCGATTGACGGCATCGCTCTGAGCGAGCTCGACTTCATCGACGTCGGCGAGATACTCGAGTCCTCAGGCGCCGTGCCCGTTGTCATTAAGTCGCTGCTGTTCCCTGTCGCGGCCAGCACCGCCACAGTCGACTGACTCGCGCCGGCTGGGACGCGGGGCCGCCCAGGCAGGACATACGCCTGCCGTCTATTTTGCTTCCTGCGCCAACCGCGTTAGCATCTCGGTAACCATCACGCATCCCCGACGAAGAGGAGAACACAATGGATAAGGACAAGGTACTCGACACGCTCAATGGGATTCTAGAGTTGGAGCTTGCGGGCGTCGTCCGCAACACGCACTACTCGCTCATGGTGTTCGGGCGCAACCGGATCCCCATCGTTGCCTGGTTCAGGGACGAGGCGACCGAGTCGCTGGGTCATGCCGCCCAGGCCGGCGAGTACATTACCTCCCTAGGGGGCCATCCCTCGCTGAAGATCGGCGATCTGCTGGAGACCCATAAGCACGATATCGACGCGATGCTGGAGGAGGCCGTCGAGCACGAGAAGCGCGGCATCACGCTGTATCGCGAGCTGCTCAGGCTTGTCGAGACCAAGGATATCCGGCTGGAAGAATACGCCCGCTCGATGGTGCGCACCGAAGAGGAGCATCTCGACGAGATAGAAAAAATGCTGCGCAAACCCGGGGGCTAGAACAAGACACCGCCAGAAACTGCCGGATATAGTTAATATAATCAGTTATCTATAGTTCTTTTATCATATCAATAATAACTATCTGAGCTGGATCTATGGTGCTCGAACCACTCAATCTGAGCGTGGTCTAATGCCTGCGAAGTCAGCGTGCAGACCAGCCGCTGAACACTTGCGCAAGCTGGCCACAAGCGTCAGGATTCATTGGGTCGAAGCAGGCGCTTCGGACCCCACAACCAACCCATGGGCAACGCTATGAACAAACAACTTCTCGGTTTATTGTGCTCCACCGCTATGGCGCTACCGGCGTTCGCTGCGCTGGAGTCGGGCGATCCCGCCCCGGCCTTCGAAGCGCGCGCCTCGCTTGCCGGTCAAGCGTTCGATTTTTCGCTCAGCGACGCCCTCGCCGAGGGTAACGTCGTGGTTTATTTTTTCCCATCCGCCTACACGCGCGGCTGCAACATTCAGGCACATGAGTTCGCCGTCAACATGGATGCTTTCAAGGCCGCCGGCGCCAGCGTGATAGGGGTTTCCCTCGACAGCATCGAGCGGCTCAACGATTTCTCCGCCGATCCGGACTACTGCGCAGGCGAGCTCGCCGTCGCATCTGATCCGACCGGGGCTATCGCTAGTTCGTATGAGCTGGAGGTCCGCGGTCCGCGCGAAGGCGCAGTGGACACGCGCGGAGTCGCCATCGATCATGGATTCGCCGAGCGCACGACCTTCATCGTGACGACCGACGGGCGGATCGCCGAGACGATCGGCGGCATCTCGCCGCTGGAGAACGTGCAAAAATCTCTCGAAGCGGTTCAGCGCCTGAAGTAGGCCCGCGCAAGCTCCAGGAGACTCCCGACACAGTTACCCGGGCGCAGCCGGGCTTGCCGTGCGCGCTCGATTGTCCGTGGATATCTGCCGACCTGCCCTTTTTCGATTCGACCCAGCGAAGTCGCCGTCATGGCGATATATCGTATCGCCGATGCTCCGTCGGGCAGGCGACTAGCTCTGAAGCGTCGGATCGATTACGCGCCGCCGCCAGTCCAGAACCACAGCGTTGATCTCGTCTACTTCGATCAGGAAGGAATCGTGCCCGTGCGTCGCCTGCAGCACGGCCAGCTCAGCACCCGGAATGCGCTCGGCCAGCTCGCGCTGCTCGGCTGGCGGGTAGAGAAGATCGCTGTCTATTCCCACCACCAAGGTTGGCTGGTGAATTTTACCGAGCACCTCGCGGTAATCCCCACGATCACGTGCGATGTCGTGCGTATCCATCGACTCCGTCAGACATAGATAACAGTTAGCGTCGAAGCGCTCTACGAGCTTCCTGCCCTGGTAGCGCAGATAGCTTTGCATCGCGAATGAGCCCGGCACTTCGGCGGTATCGCGGTCGCGCCCGAAGCGATCGCCGAAGGATTGGAAGGATCGATAGGAGATCATCGCGATCATCCGCGCGACTGCGAGGCCCGCCGCCGGCCCCGTACCCGGCATGTACCGCCCGCCTTGCCACGCCGGGTCCTGCCTAATTGCCTCTCGCTGCGCTTCGCTCCACGCGATGCACCACGCAGAATGCCGCCCTCCGACCCCGATCGGTACCAGCCCGCCGACAAAATCACCCGCGAAAGCCCATTCGAGCACCTGCATACCACCCATCGAGCCCCCGATGGCAAACGCTACACGGCGAACGTCAAGGGCGTCGAGTAGCATTTTGTGTAGATTCACGGTGTCGCGCAGCGTCGGCACTGGAAATTCAGGGCCGTAGGTCTTGCCGCTCGCCCGGTCTATGCTGAGCGGCGACAGCGTGCCGTATGGCGAGCCAATCACATTGGCGCAGAGCACAAAGTAGCGCTCCGTATCCAGCGCCAGGCCAGGCCCGAGCAACCCGGCCCACCATTCATCGACTGCCGGGTTGCCGGTCAGCGCATGACATACCAGCACGGCATTATCGCGCCGCGCATTGAGCCGGCCCCAAGCCTGATACGCAACCGGCACATCGCTAAACTCTGCGCCGCTTTCGAAACGAAAGCTTGGCAGCTTTAGGACCTCGGCGGTCATATCAGAATGCATATCGCTCGGTCACCAACCAGAGACAAATCAGCCTGCCGCGGCAAGACCCTTGTCGATGTCTTCGATGATGTCATCGATATGCTCGATTCCGACCGATAGGCGCACGAGCTCCGGCGCTATTCCGCCTGCGGCCTGCTGCTCGGCGTTGAGCTGCGAGTGCGTCGTCGTCGCGGGGTGAATCGCGAGACTCTTGGCGTCGCCCACATTGGCGAGATGGCTGAATAGCTCGAGCCCCTCGATAAACTTGGCGCCTGCAGACGCACCACCCTTGATTCCGAATACGACCATAGCGCCGCCCATGCCCGATAGATACTTGGCGTTGTGTGCGTTCGCCGGATCGCCCGCCAATCCCGGGTAGCGGACCCATTCGACCAGCTTGTGATCTTTGAGATACTGCGCAACGCGCATCGCATTACTGCAATGGCGTTCCATCCGGAGCGGTAGTGTCTCCAGCCCCTGCGCGAATATCCAGGCGTTATCGGGGCTAATACAGGCTCCGAGATTTCGCATCGGTATGACGCGCATACGGATGATGTACGCGACGGGCGCAAGAGGCTCCGGAAGATCGTAGGCCCAACGCACGCCGTGATAGCTCGGGTCGGGCTCCGTCATCAGCGGAAACTTGTCACTCTTCCAGTCGAATCGACCGGAGTCCACAACGATTCCGCCAATACCGGCACCCTGCCCACCCATCCACTTCGTGAGCGAGTTCACCACGATATCGGCGCCGAATTCGATAGAGCGTTGCAGCACAGGCGTCGTGAAGGTCGCATCGACGATCAGCGGAATACCGTGCGCGTGCGCGACATCAGCGATTGCTTCGATATCGGCAACGTCGCAGGCAGGGTTCGATAGCGTTTCGCAGAATAGCGCCTTGGTCTTCGGAGTGATTGCTTTCGCGAAATTCTCCGGGTCGCTCGCATCGACGAAATGTGTCTTGTAGCCGAACTGCGGATAGATGTCGTTAAACATCGTATAAGTGCCACCGTAAAGGTTATCCGCCGCTACGATCTCGTCGCCTGCGCGACAGATATTATTTATCGAGTTGAATATCGCCGCCGTGCCGGATGCATGGGCGAGCGCGGCTGCGCCGCCCTCGAGGGCCGCGACGCGCTGCTCGAGAGCGTCCTGTGTCGGATTCATGAGCCGCGTGTAGATGTTGCCGAGCTCTCGCAGCGCAAACAGATCCGCAGCTTGCGCCGTGTCGCGGAAGACGTAGGCAGCCGTCCGGTAGATGGGCAGCGCCCGCGCGTTCGTCGTCGGGTCGGGTTGCGTGCCTGCGTGCAGGCATTGTGTTTCCAGCTTCACGTTATTGTTCTCCGTTCAAGCGCCAAGGGTTTTTGCGCGTTGGGAACCATACTTTGAGTGACCCGAACACAGAAATCAAACGTGCAAGGGCGTAGCGTATTTGGAAGTCGAAGCGCTATCCGGGCGCGCGGAATCGCCGTTGGTGCAACTCCAGAACATCTAGCCTGCCTACCGCGGGCAAGTCGCTCATGGCACCGTGCCGATCGAGCCCTCAGCCGGCAGTTCGAGCACCGCGCACTCATAAGGCTGAATCGATTCGCCCGGCACCCATTCCCAACGCGTCGTAAAGACGACGGTCGGTCCCGTCATGGTGCCCGGGTCCGCGACCATGGCTTCATAGTCGAGGCTGTCCTCACTCGCGCTCAATGTAAAGCGCTCGAATACTGTCACTGCAGGACTCTGCGGCGTGCCGTGCTCATCCATAAACGGATAGTCGATATTCGTCGTCGTCACGTAGAGCATGTCGCCTTCCCAGCGCCCAACGGAATGACCCATGCGGCCGGGAGGCGAGGCGCCCGCGCCCGCGCCCATATGAATCGTGCGCGTTGCGTCCCATTCCTCGAGGCGGAGCACAATGTCTTCGCCCTCCTGCAAGAACTGGATAGGATGCGGGCTCATCATCGCCCCTGGCATACCGAGCGGCTGGCAACCGATCTGCGGATCGTCGGTGACCGAATCCCAAGCTTCTTTGGCCGCGCGAGCTTCCGCCGTCAGCGGCAGATCGGGGTTGCGAAAGCGATCTGCGACTAGCCAGACGCGGAATATTCCCTGCGGCCGATCCGCTGCAACGCTGGCAGTCGAGCCCGCTGGCTCCGTCGCAGCCGCAAGCCGGCCGCGATAGATTGCCTGTCCCGTCGACTCGTCCGGGCCGATTACCGCAACCGTGCCGTCCGCAAAGCGGACGTGTGTGCCAAGCAGAAGCCCCGGGCGCCGTCGCGAAGTCTGTCCCGTGACGCTGACCCGCTCACCGATCGTGAAGATCTCGCCAGTGATGCCGTTGCGCCGGAGCCCGTTGATGTTGCCGAGGACCTGTACCGTCCATATCTCCTCGCGGTCGCGGCTCATGACCTTGAGAGTCATCGCTGGATGAGGGTTGCGCCACGAGATACTCGCCAGCTCGCCCTCGATGACTTGCAACTCGTCCGAGAACTCGGCGTGCGAATGATGTGCCGTCGCAGTCAGTGTCCAGAAAGACAATGCGACGACCGCAACGGATAGCAGGGGAATCGTCGACTTTGCGCCGGCGGCGGCATGAAAACCTGTGCTTCCCAATCTATGCGAGCGGATCCGCATCTCGACTCCCCAGCTGCAGCTTGCCGTCAATTCTACCGATCGGCGGGCTCATTCAATACCCCGATCCAAGGGGAATTAAGCAGCAGCCCCTGGAGCGGGCAACTTCGATTACTGCGTATCGTTCTTGTCGTGCTCGGCGGTGATGTAGGCCTGGCACTCGTATTCGAGCAGCTGCGCGTTCGACTCCACGCGACGGTACAAAGGGAAGCTCATCTTCCACGCCTGCGAGAACACAGCCGGGTCCTCTATGGTGGCTTCATACAGGATGTGATCTGGATCCGTGCGCGTGTAGCGCTCGACGACATGCAGCGTGCTGCTGGTGAAGTTGCCGGAGCGATCGAGCCAATTTCCGTCGGTAAAATTAGTGACGTCGACGACGAGCGTCTCGCCCTCCCAGTGAGCGCGCGAATCGCCCATGATCCACTCGGGACCTCGAGGGTGCTCGCTGTTGAAACGCAGCGTGCGAGGCGTATGCACGTACTCGGAGAGAATGTTGATCTGGCCCTCGGTCTGCACGATCTGGAACGGAAACGGCATATACATGATGCGCGGCGTACCGACCATGAAGCACTTCGCTTCGGGATCTTGACTGTATCGCTCCCGAAAGTTCGCCTGTCGTATGGCCAGCGCGGCCGGCAGATAAGGAATCTCGTTGCCCTCGACGATGCTCATCCCCGCCGGCACCCCCAGAGAGGCCGAGTGATCCTGGATGTTGAAGTTAGCAGAGCTCACTGCCTGCCAAATCCCTTGGAGATCGGGCTGCCCATCGACGGTTCGCGGCGCCCGGTAGGCGGCACCTACCCGCTGCGCGTGCGCGGTGCCCGTCATCGAGACGAGCGCAATCAGCACCAAGCCGCCAAGGACGCCGAAAGTTCTGAGATGAATTCGCACTGAGCCTCCTGGGCAGCGTTAGCTCTAATCTTCCTGCCGCGTTCCGGCGAACAGCGTGCGGCCGTCGGGCAGCGTCACATCGGTCGCGCTGACGCGCTGCGAGTTGTCGCGCGGTGCGTAGCCGACAACGGTTACGGCGGCACCGGCCGGCAAGTCCTCCTTGCTCCAGCCGCGGCGATAGAGCTGATTCGGGCTACCAAACTCGACGGCCCAGTTCTGCGTTTGGCCGGCTGCGTCGGTGACATCCACATACAGCCAGGCATGCGGATTGGTCCATTTCATCTCGGTGATCGTGCCAGAGACCTCTACCTTCTTGTCGACATCGAACTCGGCAGCCAGCGAATGGTGCGCGCGTGCGGGGCTCAGAGCGACGATTACGGCGGCGGCTGCCGTCAGGCCAAGAACAAATTGCTTGCGACTCATCTCGATTGACTCCCTTCGTAGGCTTCCTTCGCGATCTGCGCATCGCTGGATGAAAAGCCCGGATAGTTGCGATAGCCGATATTGCGCAGGTGCTCTGCATTTGCTTCACCTTCGAAGCACGCTTCTTCCCAGAGCTCATAACCTTCGGTCGTATTACGGCGCAGGCCGATGGCCATCGTGAACGGCCTCGTATAGACCAGCGGATCGTCGATGGTCACCTCATACAGGATCGAATTCTCCTCGAACAGCGTGAACCGCTCGGTGACCACGGCGGCATCAGTTAGGAAACGTCCGGCCTGGTCGAGACGAGGCATGCCATTCTGATTTGTCGTCTCCACGACAAGGGTCTCACCCTCGAAATGGCCGCGAGAATCCCCCTGCCAAAGCAGAATATCTTTGCCGATGTGCGGACTGCCGTCGAGCTTGACGATCCGGACCGCGTTGGTCTCCTCCGACTGCAAGACGATGTGCGTCGGCGTCTGCAGAAACTGATAACTGCCCATATAGAGGTGTCGCGGGACGCCTGACTGGAAGCACTGCGCATTCTGATCAATATAAAGGGCCTTGTTTTCCAGACGCTTCGCCTCGGCCCAAGCCTGTATCGGCACGATGCCGTCAGCTGGGTCGACGACGGCAGATGGTCCACCGGTATCGTCGGGAGTGCGCGGGTGCGCCTCGAGACTCTCATGGGGTACCTGAGAGCCACGCCAAAAGCCCGAAAAGTCCGGCTTGCCATCGGCCGTTCGGGGCGCCTTGAAAGCCCGGGCCTTCTCGCGGCCGCAAGCTTGGATAGCGAGCGGGTTGTTGTCCGGGCACACGGAATCCGGGGTCGGCCGGATGTCCGGAATCTCAACGGTCTGGGCGACAGGCGCCTGACCGTAAAAGGAAGCTGCCGCAGCAACGGCAAGCACAATGGCCGAACAGGCCCGACATAGTCCAGAACGCACACACACCTCCGTGAACCGAGCTCACCGATCCGCAGCGAGCAGCACCATATCACGACCCCAGGCCGCTCCGGTACTGCCCCCCGGGAATGTGGCTGGAATTCCGCCAATCCGACTCTGGCGTCGTTAACAGCGAACCGAGATCCGAGCGTCCGCCTTGATGCCATCCGCTTTCAGCCGCGCGCCTGCGAGCAGATTA
>JAHEEM010000013.1:0-28529 GCA_024640695.1 Rhodospirillaceae bacterium
ATGGTCAGAGCCTCCGGTGAGCTTGTCGGCAAGTCCTTGCACGAATGCACGGCGACGTCGATGCGCCGATCGAGCAGTGCCTGCTCGATCTCGCGCACGAACACGCCTTGCGCGCCGATGCTGCCGAACGACGGCGCAGTGGAATCGTCGCCGACCGTGCGAATGATCATGAGCTCGGCTTCGTGTCCGTGCGCGATGAGCGCATTCGCAATCGTGGTCGCTTGCGTGCGCGCGAGCGCCGAGCCGCGCGTGCCGATCGTAAGCTTCATGCGCTATCCCTGCGCGGCTCAGAGGTGCCGTTTTTCACCGCGGCGCGCAGCTCCTCGGCGAATTCCGGATCGAGCCCCGACAGAAACGCATCGAGCGAGCCTTCGGGGCCGTCGTGCAGCAGGCCGCGCAGGCCCAGGCACGGGATGTGTGCGAAGCGCCGCGCGAGCACCTCCGACCAGGTCGCAATGGCCGCGCGCTCGGTCTCGCCGAGACCCTTGAGCTCCTTCTTGAGTAGTCGCCTGACGCCTTCTTCGGCCGTGCGCCGGTAGCGTTGCTGCAGCGCGCCGAACAGCGGACCGTAGACGCGCTCCGCGAAACGGTCGTGCAAGCGAGCAAGCGCGTCGTCGACGAGCTCACGCGCCTGCGCCGCCTCGACAAGGCGTGCGGCGCGATTGCGTTCGGTGTCGGCGACGATCTGATCCATACCGATGCGTGTGAGGCCGAGCTTCGCGCAGGCCTCGGGGTCGATGTCGGCCGGCACGGCCATGTCGACGAGCAATAGAGGCTCGCCGGACGGTGCGCGTGCCGCGAGGCGCTCGAGCGAGGTTTCTGTCAGCACGGAGTCGGCCGCACCCGTCGCAGAGATGATCGCTTCCAATGCCGGCGGGTCGGCGAGAAATGCCGCCAGCGACAGATGCTCGGCCGTATAGGCCTCGGCAAGAATCCGAGCCTTGTCGGCGGAGCGGTTGACGATGAGGAAATCGATGCGCGCCTTGGCGAGCGAGCGCGCGGCGCGCTCGGTCATCGGCGAGACGCCGATCAGCGCGACCTTGCCGCCCGTGCGCGCGATGCGCTCGCGCACGCGGTCGACGGCAATCTCGGCCAGCGACACGCGGCCCTGCCCGAGGCGAGTCTCGCCGCGCACCTGTGCCGAGATCTTCAGCGCCTCTTCGAACACGAGCTCGAGCCGCGCTCCGCTCAGGCCTAAGTCCAACGCATTGTCATGGCAGCGCCGCACTTGGCCGGCGATCTCGGCCTCGCCGACGGCAGCCGAATCGAGCCCGGCGGCGACAAGGAACAGATGCTCGCAGGCGCCCTCGCCCTGCCAGGCCTTGAGGCTGCGCTCGGCGACGCCGGGCGCGGGCGTCTGCCCGGTCAGCAGCGCATACGCTTGAGGTCGAATATCGCGGTTCGTGCCCGGTCCGCGCGAGAAGATGAGCTCGATCCGGTTGCAGGTGGAAAGATAGGCGAGCTCTGTGAGCTCGTTGCGCTCGGCGAAGGCGTGCAGCGAGACGTTTTCGGCGCCGTTCGGCAGCGCATAGCCATCAAGCGCCTCGACGGCGTTGCTTCGCCAGGAGATACCGACGATGCCTAGATCAGAGAACACGGCTCATTGCCCCTCGCTGCATTTCAGCACCGGCTAGGGTAGGGCTTGGTCAAGCGGCTGTGTCACACCCGTGTCACCGGCCACGGTGCTCAGCCTGCGAATGCGCGCTGCGTCTCGGTCTCCAGTGCGCTCAGTTGGGCGGCAATGCTCTCGGCAAGATGGAGCTGCGAGCTCGCCCTGGCAAGGTTGTGCTCGCTCGCTGAGGCGAAGCGATGCCGGTCCCAGCCGAAGTAGGATTCCTCGAGCGCATCTGCGCAGAAGCGCGTTGCGAGCTCGACGGTGATCCTGAGCGTCGCGGCAGGAAACGAGCGCCATTCGGCTTCCTCGACGAAGCCTTGGGCGTGCGCCGCGTAACCTTGGACGGCGCCACAGTACAGCGGCAGGCTCAGGCTCGCGCCGGGGTCGTCCTCGCCGGCCGGATTGCACCACGACCGCAAGGCGTCGCCGAGCTCGAGCGCGAGCGGCATGCGTGAGAGCGTATCGAGATCGATAAAGCAGATCGCCTGGCCACTTGATGCATCGAAGACAATGTTGGAAATCTTTGGGTCGCCGTGCACATTACGATCCTGGCAGAAGGCCAGCTCGGGCAGTGTTTGGGCCTGCCCCAGGATCGTCTCGGCCAGCGGTGCGATCGCGGCGTAATTGCGATGCGCACGATGTGTTCTGAGTGCCTCGCGCAACGCTGCGATGTGGCGCGCGAGATCGTGCACGCCGAGGCGTGCGTTGGCGAAGTTGTGCTCGCAGTCGGTGAGCGCCGCATGAAAACGCGCGAGCAGAGCGCCGGCCTCACGCGCCTGGTCGGCATCGCGCAGGCGCTCGTAGGTGTCACCCGGCACGTAGCTCAGCATGCGCCAGACCGCGTCCTCGGCCTCGAGCCAGAGCGCGTCGTCAGGCAGCGCGATCGGCCGCGGGGTCGGCAGGCCCTTGTCCGCGAGGTGCTGTGTCACCGCGTCGATATCACGGTTGACCCAAGGCGGGAATAGCGGATTGAGTATTTGCAGCACGCGCTGCTCGCCATTGGTCAGCAGTGCGTGCCAGCTCGTGTTGATCAGGCCAGACTCGAACGGCGTCAGTGTCGCGCCCGTGAGCCTCAAAGCTGCGAGCGTCTCTTTACTGGGAGTGCGTCGATCGCCCATGGGCCGCGATGATACCTCGGTAGCTGCCGAGAATCGTCAGCCCGCTGAGCTTGTCGTTAGTCGAATTGCGCGAGTAGACGGCGCGTCGCTTCGCTGCAATCGTCGTGCTCGATGGCGCCGTATTCGCGCAGCCGGTAAAGCTCGCGCATTTCCTGGCGCAGGTAGATGGATCGGTCCTGAAGATCTTTGGTCTGCGCGTTTTTGATTGCGCTCACGATCTCGGGCCTGATGCTGCGGCAACGCTTGAACGAATCGGCTGTGCCGATCAGCGTGAGCACGGGGGCGTTGCCCGCGGCGGTTGCGAACATCGTCCGCTCATCGGCGAGATAGAGAAATACTAGGACTGCAACCGCAGCAGCAATGCCGCCGACGATGGCTGCCGGTGTGAAGACAATATTCCACGGCGTGAGCCACGCGAGTAGCCCACAGAGCACGGCGAAGCCCGCGCAGCTGCCAGCGAGTTGCAGCATGCGTATCGGAATCGTGCGCGCTGTGCTTATCTCGGGGCTGAGGAAACGCAGGCTCAGCAAATAATCGAGCACTTGCTTCTTGTTCTGCCATTGGCGCACGCGCAGATAGCCCTCGGCATAGAAGGTGAGCTGCGTGCGCTTGCGGCGCAGATGGCTCGAAAACTCGAACCGATGGGTAATCTTCTCGGGTTCCTCGGCGCCCGCCAGGACCGCGAAATCCTCGCCGAGAGAGATGTGCTCGGTCGTCTCGTCGGTTGCAATCTGGTGGATGAATTCCGCCGTCAATGACGCCGTGCTGTCTCGTGGCATACCCTGCTCGCCCTGATGGAAGTGCGCTCGGCCCTAGGTTGAGTTCGCGCTATAGGGTTTCAATCTACTGCGCAGGGCGTCACGTTACTGTTAAGAGCTTCACACTAGGCCGGCGTTGCACGACAGAAGTTCAGGAACATCGTGCGATATGTAAAGTCATTGCGACGTTGGACTAAGGAAAGCCGAGCGGGATCGCATTGCCGTTGACCGTAAGCTGGCCTTGCGCAAAGCGCGCAGTGGTCGCGTAGGCGCCGTTCGTGCTCGTCAGCATGCCCTGTGCGACGAGCCTGGCTAGCGCGGTTGCGGCTTGCGACTCTGCGATCGCCTCGATCGCGTCCGCGGTCATGAACTGGCCGTCTTCTGCGGCGAGGCGGCGTAACTGAAGGGCCATGCCGCGCGCTGCAATCGTTCGTGCGAGTTCCTCGGACAGCTCGATCGACGCATCGACGGAGAGCACTCCCTGCAACGCCAGTGCGAGCACGGTGAAGTTGCTGCGCGGCGGCAAGGCAGCGCTGCTGATCTCCACGCGCACCGTCGCGCTCAAGGGTTCGCCATTCCAGTTGAGGGTCACCGGTGCAATCTCGAGCTCTGGCGAAGAGGCCATAAGCTCGTAGAGCGCATCCTCGACGTTCAGGCTCAGCGGTGCGGCGGCATCGTTCTGCAGTCCGGAATCTTGAATGCCGGCGTAGTAGGCGTTGAGCGCAGCGACGTTTACTCGCCGCGCCGTGGCGGTCAGTGCGAGATCACTCAAATCGAGCTCCGCGCCATCGTTGAGGCGTGCGAGGCTGTAAACGCTCGTCATCGTCGCGTGCTCGCCGCCATCCTCGAGATCGATATCGATGCGCATACTGAAGTCGTCTAGATCGAAGTCCTCGCCCGGTCCCATCGCTCTGATGCGCCCGACCGATACCTCGGCGAAACCCAGCCGCACGAGCTCGTTATGGTGTGTGGAGTCGGAGTCAAAGCGCAGCCGCTCGAGATCGAACGTGTTGCCGTTTGCTTCGATATGCACCTGAGCTGCTTGGCCATCGGCTTGGAGGCGTCGCGACGCTGCGTCGTAGCTGCCTGTCGTGTCGCTGCCGGAAAAAGTCAAGGTGAGATCATCGCGCTCGAGCGCGAATGCAGGCATCTCGTTGACGAACTCTGCGCGGCCATCGAAACCTGTCACGGTGCGAAGCTCAAATAAATAAGGTATGCCGAGCTCCTCGAGCAGTGCCTGATATCCGGGCATCGCCGGATCCAGATGAATCGTCGAGGCGACCAGACCGATCTGTGGGCTGTCGCCGAGCAGGAGCGGGCCGTGCCGCATCGTGACGAGCAGTCGCACCGGCTCGGATAGCCATGCCTTCACCGCTTCGACCTCGAGCGGCGCGTCCGGCGGTAGTTGCGCCTGGTCGATCGCGAGCTGCGGCATGCGCAGCTCGATCGTGGCGGTGCTCGAGTTCCAGCCGCGGGCGTAATCGATGACGGCTGCCTCGATATCCGCCCCGGCGTTGAGTCGCTTGACGTCGGCGGCGACACGCTGCTGTGCGAAGGCGCCGAATACCCAGGGGGCAGCCAGCAAGATCAGGGCGGCGATGCCGGCAGCTGCGAGGATGGGCTTGTTCATCGGATTCTCCGGGTGGGGCGTGGCAGCCGCGCGATGGGCGCATCTTACATGCACCGATTTCGCGCACCGCGCATGGGGTTGCGAGCGAGCGCCCCGGGATGGGCGGGCGGCGCTCGCGGGTCCAGTTGAGAGCCTACGGTAAGCTGAAAAACTGTACTAAACGTGCAGCTAATTGCGCCAATAGTCAGGCGAAATGCAGCGATTATCTATAAAAGAGTCAAAATAGCCCGACGTTGGCCGAAGCTCTATTCGTGGAAGCTTGTCGTGTTGTTGTTCATGCAGCCTTGCTGGCGTATTGCGAATCTCGTCAACGCAGGTCTCGCGCAGCGCCGGACTGCGTCTGGTCAATCTTAAAGATCTCGCAAAGATGGTTATTCTTCGCCAGGTGAAATCCCGCCGCGAGCGCCTGTCCGAGCGCCCGGAATCCATCGCGCCCCTGACGAACGATGAGAACGTCTGGGTATAGAACACAGGCGTAGAAACGACGACTGCAATCGAGCGCGAAGCCGGATAACGATAGCCGGCTGGACGGGGCTCCGGGGCGAGGCTATCGTCATCGTTAGGCTGCAATGAAGGGCACAACAAGCAAACGGTTATTGGCGCGCTGGGGGCGCTGCGGCTCTATGCGTCGCGCTCTCTTTGGCTGGGTCGTGCCGCATGTCTTGCTGATGCTCGCGCTTGCAACCATCTGGTTAAGCGATCCGGCGCCGGGCCTTCCGATGACCGACCGTTATGAGCTCGCTGCCTGGGACGGGCTTTGGGCGGCGGAATCGCCTTGAGCCCGCCGATCCAGGCCGCGCGCGCGACACAGTTGAGCGGTCTGGTCGCGGTGACCGTCCTCGTGCTCAGCGGCTGTATCCCTACGTTCAGCGAGGATGAGGCGCTAACGACGGTGCGCTACGATCTCCAGGACAACGGTCGGATCGTCATCGAGGCGCGCATCGACGACAATGGTCCCTTCGACTTCGCGCTCGACACTGCCGCGAGCATTTCGTTTGTCTCTGACGCGGTCAACGAGCGGCTCGGTCTTGCAACCGTTCCTGGCATCTCGGCCAGTGTGCATGGGCTCGTGGCATCCGGGCTGTTCCCGATGGCCCGAATCGATCGCTTGCAGATCGGCAGCGAAGTCTGGGCGGACGCCGATATCGTTTCCATACCGGCGTCGACGCCCGCGACCGCAACGCTCGACGGTATTCTCGGCATCGACTTTTTGCGCCGCTACGCCGTGGGCTTCTCTCCGCAAGATCGAGTGATTCGTCTGTATCCGCCGGAGCTCGTGAGCCGCAGGGCGTATAGCGGCTGGGCGTCTGTGCCGCTGAAGCCGCGGCTGATCGGTGAAGCCGAAGAACCGCTTTACTTCTTCGCCATCCGCATCGGCGAACAGACCGTGCCTGCGCTGTTCGATCTCGGCGCGGGGCTCAACATGCTCAATCCAGCCGCCGCGAAATATTTACGATTGTCGACCAGCGGCGGCAGACGCAGACCGATCGTGTCCGGTGCGTTGGAGACACAGTCCATGCTCGCGCGGCTCATAGTGGAACCGGTGACGACCGGCAGCGTCGCCTGGCGAGACGAAGTATTCCTGATCGGCGATCTGGAAGTTTTCCAGACCCTGGCGTACGCGGATCGCCCGCTTGCGATTCTTGGATCGGGGCTGTTCAATCAGCGTGAGTTCGTGATCGACTTCGCGCGCAGTCGTTTGCTGGTTCGCACCGGGATGGCCGAGATCGAGCTCGTCGACTAATGCGATGTGTGCTGCAGCGTTACTCTGTCTATCGGCTGTGCCAGTAGCTTTGTTTTGTGGTGACTGCCGGAATACAGTCAGAACTCCTCGATTCAAATCGTTATAGCTACCGGACGATGATTACCACCGGCAGCCGGTAGCGTTCGCCGGTGCCGGTGCCGCGCGGCAGCAGCGACTCGATCCACAGCCGGCCAATGCCGCGCTGCGTTGCGAGCAAGCGTTGATCCTGAAGTGCCAGCGCGATATCGACCAAGCCCTCGGGTGCTTCGAGCGTGAGCTTGAGCGGTGCGCCGCCGACGAGGCCGCCGTGGAGGCCGTGGGTGAAGATCGCAAGCTCGTTGAGCTCGAAGCTGGTGCCGCTGAGAAGCTCGATCGTGGCCGGCTCGACGGTGAAGTAATCGACACGCGCGCCCACGAGGTTGCCCATCGCCGGGCCGGCTTCCTCCCAGGCCTCGACCCGCAGCCGCTGCATGCCTTCGTCGGCTGCATAGGCAACCGCGATGTCGGTGAGGACGGCCACGGGCGGTGGCGGAATCGGCGCCCGCGTGGGCGTGGGCAGGGGCAGCGGTAACGGTTGTGTGGCTGCGAGCCCGGCAACCATCAATCCCGCGACTAGAATGAATCGGCGCATGAAATCCTTTTCCTCAATCTCGCTCACCAATGGTACGCCGCTCAAGCACCGCGTGCTTGGCGGCGGTGCCGGCGTTGGGTGTCATGCCGGTCGGCCGCTTAAAGGCCTTGCTGAACGCGAGCCGCGACGTGCAGCCGACGCGCGCAGCGAGCGCCGTCAGGCTCCGGCCCGACGCGATGAATGCGAAATCTGCAGCGAACAAATGCGCCTCGACCTCGTCAGCGCGCAAGCAACCCTCGCCCTTGCGCACGAGGTGGAAGGTCGCACGCGTGGGATCGTCGAAGGTCCGAGCCCGCGGTGCAAGCAGGCGGTCGCAGAAATACACGCTCCCGTCGACGCGCATCGAGCGCAGAATGTCGCTCAAGGACTTCCATTGAGATTCCGTCAGGCTCGGGTGCCTAGAAAGTCTAGACGATCGGACGCCTTTTTTCGACGAATGGGCATGGAAAAGCCAGAACTGCGCCCTCATCTCAGGGTCTATTGCAGCAACCAGTTTTTAAAAAGGAGTGTTCCGATGGCCGCGACAGAGACCGTGACCCTGACCGATGCCAGCTTCGACACGGAGGTGCTGAAGTCGGATAAGCCCGTGCTCATCGACTTCTGGGCCGCTTGGTGCGGGCCGTGCCGAATGGTCGCACCGGTCATCGACGCGCTCGCTGCCGAGTACGGTGGCAGGGCCAAGATCGCCAAGGTCAACGTTGATGAGAACCCGCAGATCTCGCGCCGGTTCAACATCCGCAGCATCCCGACCCTGATGGTGTTCAAGGACGGCGAGCTCGTGGAGACGGCCGTCGGCGCGCACCCAAAGCCGGCGCTGGAACAGTTGCTCGATCGGCACGTCTAGGGATGAATGTACGGCGAGGCGTCAATGCGATAGGCGCTGAACCGTTTCCAGGCCGTAACGTTATCGAGGTTATCGAAGTTTAGTCGGCCCACGGACGGGCCGGCGTTTCGGGTCCATACTCACGGCAATCGATAGGTTGCCAGCCAGGTGCATTATGAGAACGACGCTCGCTGCTTTGCTCGGACTGTTGCTGACGTCGCCCGCCTGGGCGCAAGACGGCAGTGAGCCCGTCGCCGCGGCTGACAGCGCCGAATCATACGAGGAGATCGACCGCGAGCCAGTCAAGTGTATCTCGCCGAGTCGCATCGACCGCACCGAGGTCATCGATGCGCGCACGGTGCTGTTCTACATGCGCGGCCGCGACATCTACCGCAATCAGCTCAGCCGCGACTGCCCGCAGCTCGTTCGCGAAAAGCGCTTCTCGTATGAGCTCAGCACCAACCGTCTCTGCGACGTCGACGTTATAACGGTGCTCGAGTACTGGGGCACGCAGCTGCGCAAGGGTGTCTCCTGCGGCCTCGGGATGTTCTACCCGATCACCGAGGACGAGGCCGAGCTGCTCGACATCGACCCCAATGAGCTGCAGGAGAACGCATCGGCCGTCGAGGAGACCGTCGAGAGCTCGGGCGAAGCCGTCGCGCCAACGTCCGCGACGGAGAACTAGCGCATCGCGCCGGAATCGATCGTCTCTGGCGGCTAGCGCGAGAACGGGTAAGGCGGAGTCAATCCGCGCCTGGTGGAGCGCCCGCGCTCGGGAGCCGTCGGCTGCAGTTCCCGCTGGCTACCTGCCACCCGAAAGCGTACGACGTTTCTATTGAGCAAGCGGGGCCTGGGCGTGCCAGTCCGGACGGCTTGCGGGTCTTGCGGGCACGGGAGTCGAGGCAGTTACGCGCCTGATTTCCGGCCCCGTTGCGCGGGTGTCGGTCCGTTCGTCACCAACTCTACCTGGCCTCCGCGTGATCACCGTCATCGGTGAAGCTAAGGATAACCACGGCGCAATCCCTCTCTTCCCTCTGCTCCTTTCCTCGGTCGTGTGATGCTGTCGAGAGCCCTTGCCTCGCATGTCGAAAGCCGCGGGGGCCGAGTCCGGGCCGTCCTGCAGGACGGCGACGCCAATTGAGTCTGGTTCCTGGGTCCCTGCTAGAGTAGCCTATAAGCTCAAGAAAAATAACGATCCCACCGGAGGGGCTCATGACCAAGAAAATCATTCCATTCCTGGTTTTCGTTGCCGCGACGCTGCCTGGTCTGGCCGGGGCAGATGAGCTCACGGCAATCATTCAGAAGGATCTCGCGGCCTTGGGATATGACCCGGGTAACCTCGATGGTGAGGCGACCGTGCCGACGATCGTGGCCGTTTCCAAGTTCCAGGCCGAGCACGACCTGGAAGTCACCGGCGAAATCACGCCGCAACTGGCCGGGGTCATCAAAGCCGCAATGAAGCAGCAGGGCGGCGCAGCGCCCGCCGCCGCCCCGATGTCGGCGCCGGCCGCTGCAACGGACCCGGCTGCGCTGCAAGCCGCCCAGCAGGCTTGCCTGCAGCAGAAGGTCGCTGCTGCGCAAGAGTCGCAGCAGAAGAAACGTGGCTTGGGTAGCTTGATGCGCGCCGTCAGCCGCACGGCCTCCCGGATTGGCGGTAATGACGTCGCAAGCACGGTCGCTCAAGCCTCCTCGGACATTTACACGGCCGGTGCGGTGGCGGGCGATCTCGAGTCCGCCGCCAAGGACCTCGGCCTCACCGAGGGCGACGTCGAAGCCTGTCGGAATCCATGATGAGCAACGCGCATCCGGCATTCAGCCGCTTAGCTGTCGGCCTCGCCGGCGTTTTGCTTGGGCTTAGTGCGGGTCTGTCGCCTTTGACGGCGACCGCCGATGACGTTGTCTACGTGGAAGGCGTTAGCACCAGCACCGAGAGCGGGTTTCAGCAGCAAGCTGCATCCTACGTGGATCGCGAGCAGATTTGCTCGCCGCAAGGAATTGAGGCGATCAGCGACAGAGTCAACAACATCGATGAGCATATTCGCTATGAGCTCGCGAATGTGGATCCCGACCTGCAGCTACCGTACAACACCCTGTCCGCGAATAGTCAGGAGCTCCTAGGCCCCGCCGTTGAGACTCTCTGCAGCGATGATGATCCGTTCCAGGTCAATTTCTTCAAGATCGTCTATGCGACGTGCCGAATGACTATGCGCGATGGTTCGACGACGCTGGATGTTCGTTTTCCTCCCGGTCAGGAGGAAGGGGTCATGGAGATTATCAACCACGAGACACAAGAAGCTATCGTGACGCCGGTCATCTTCACACGGCTGCTGAACCAGGAAACCGGCGTGCTTCAGGGCAACGATTTTGACTTCATCAGCAACCCCGGAGCTGCCCGTGAGGTGGAGGTGGCTGTCTACCCGAATCAGACTTTGACCCTTACAGGCAGGGAATATACGTTTAATTTCAACTTCAAATTGGATCTCATGCGGAGCCTTATGGGACTCGGCGCATCCTTGGGGATGACGGCAGAGGGAGGGGCTGCCGGGGCGAGCGCCGCGGAAATGGATGCGATGATGGAGATGATCGGTGGCGCTGCAACCATCGCGTCATCCGGTACAGCCCTGGTGGCGGCCGACGCTCCTGGACTCGACATTATTCGCACGTTTTACCAGAATTTCGCGGCGGCAATGGAGGCGGGGCAGGGTTCTCTGCTCAGCGGCCTCTACAACCACCGGTTGCTCGAGAAGGGTATGCCGGTCGAGATGCAACAGACCACCGAAATCGTAATGGGGGGTGGATTCATGGGTTTTGGTGGCATGGCGCCGCAGCGGTCAGAAACGGACACGACGATCACGCGCATCGTTGCGCCACTGACAACGAACTACTCCTATTGCGACGGCAGCTACGTACCCGCCGGCTATACCGCAACGAATCCGCTATCTGAAGTCACGTCGAGCACATCGCCTGGCGGCGGAGGTCAAGGGGTGGCCGCCAACGGGGCCCCCAACGGGAGCGCGCCGCCGGATGTCACGGAGGCAATGAGTGCCGTTCAGGACGCAATGAACAGCATGACGCCGGAGGAGCGTGCTGCCATGGAGCAATTCAGCGGAAGCTTCGGTCAGCTTCTCGGCGGTGCTCTCGGCGGTGGTGCTGCTGGAGCGGGACAGGCTGGGCGTGGGATACCAGCGGCGGGGCAGGCGCCACCGACAGCCGCACCCGCGCGGTCGGGTTCTTCGTTATCGTCCGCCCTCATGACGGACAACCTGACGCAATCGGCGCAAAATATGCTGCAGGCGCTCGGCTACGATCCGGGCAACACGAACGGCGAGCTCGGCATCGAGACGACGATCGCGATCTCGCAGTTCCAAGCCGAGCAGGGTCTCGAGGCCACGGGTGAGGTCACGCCGCAGTTGCTCGGTGTCCTTGCGGCGGCGGTCGACGCACTCTAGCTAAAGCGCCCTCGAGTCTCTGAAGACGTCATGTTGCCGGGCGGCTCCTAAACGAGCCGCCGGTTGCTTATTGCGCGATGAACTCGGCGAGCTGGTCTTCGTATTCCTGATACAGCGCGTAGTTGTGCGCCACTGCATCGTTGATGTCTTTCTGCAGCCACGCGGTGCGCAGCGATTCCCTGACCCACTGGTGCTCGGCCCAGTTGCCGCCGGCGGATTTCACGATCTCTATTTCGGCGGTGTTCAGGCCGGCCACCTCGGTGATGCCGCTCATCATTGTGCCTAAGTCGCTGAACGAAACCTGCTCGCCGTTATCTGCCTGTTCGGCTAGTTCCTCGATGCGCGCCTGTCGCTCGGCGACGGCTTCACGCGTGCGCTGCATCACGCGGATGAACTCCTCGACTTGTGCTTCGGTGAGCTCGCCATCGCGCGGCGGGTCGTAGCGGTCGTCTTCGGCCATGCCGATCAGCTCGCCTTGGCGTGCGATACCGCCGAACAGCCCACCGGCGGCGCCTGTCGTGCCCGGCTGCGTCCCACCGAAGCGCGGATCCATGTCGCCACCGCGCATGCCGCTGCCGATAAGGACCGACAACGCGATCATTGCGACGAAGCTCGCGATCAGCGACACGGCATAGTGCGGGGCAAGCTTCTCGGCCGGGACCTCGAGATAAAGCGGAATGATCCGCCACAGCAACACGAGCCCGTAGATCGTCAGGCCGATACCGAGCAGCCAACCAATCCAGGGCAAACCGGAGAGCGCCCGCCCCACGTAGCCCGGCACGAACGCAAGCGTCGTCGCCGCAAGCGCGAGAGCGAAGCTGCTCTTGCCGCCGAATACTTTCGCAAAGGCGCTGAAGATGAATGCGACGACCGCAGCTGCGATGCCGCCGGCCACCATGCTGAGTACCGTCGAGAAAAGCGTCGGCCGGAAGCCGAAGGCCGACAACCCGCTGAACAGTAGCCCCAACAGATAGGCGATGAGCGCCGCCGCGACGATCATGGGTCCAGTCAGCAGCACGGCGGTCTTCTTCCAATCGCCGGCTTCGGGCAGATAGCTGCGCCAGGTGGCCTCTGAGTCGAACAAGGCGCCCTTTATGAGCTCAACGGTACGTGCTGGATCGAGCATGGCGCATTCTCCTGTTGTTATTGTCTTGTATGCACCGAGCCAACTGGCTTGGCTGAAAACCCAGTGTAAGGCGCGGCGCGTTGCGTGTGAAGTTCGAGGACATCGCAGCGGGAAAAGGAACTAGGGGTCGAACCGCCGCTCTTGGCTGCGTCACCGCCGGGGGTAGTCGCGCGGGGCGCCCGCCAGCGCGGTTGACGCCTCGCTTCAATGTCCTGTCGGTGCGGTCATGCGCTTGGCCGTTTCCCCGCGGCCGAACACGATCTGCCGCGCAGCCGCGCTCATGTGCACGAGCGCGACGACGAACAGCACATTGCCGCCCTGGCGGTGTGCCGTCTCCAGCAACTCATGCAGCCTCTCGTTCGCCGCGAACGGGCTTGGGATATTTCCGACGCTGTAGAATCCGATGGCATCCCCCGCGAACCAGACCTGCAGCGGCCCTGAGATCAGCATCACGCTGATCGTTACTAATAACGTGTAGTGCACCGTGCGTGCGATCAGGAAAGACATCCGCCCCTGATCGGGTAGTCCTTGCGGATGCCCCGAATAAAACCGCCAGAGAATCCGCGTCCAGATTAGCGCGTAGACTGTCACCGCGACCGAGGTGTGCACGCGCACGAGCTCGACGGCCTCGGTTTCGGTGACCCCGCTGCCGGTCATCTTGTTGCCAATGAACCAGAGCATCACCACGGCCACGGCGTTGAGCCAGTGCAGGCCGATCGAGAGCCAGCCATAGCCCGACGGCGCATCTTTCAAAAGCATGCAGCATTATGGGCAACAGCCCGCCACGCCGCCAATGACGAAAAACGGGGCTCCAACCGCGAGTCTTCGCGGATTCATCTGTGAAGCTGATCGCGCGGGGCGCCGGGTGCGGTTCGCGACGAACGGGCCGACGCCCGCGCGGCGGGTCCGAAAGCATGACGCTTACTCGCTTCCGCCTCGCAATCGATGGCGCGTTCGCGCCACTCATGCTGGATCGATAAGGGCCCACTTGTTCGATAGCAACGTCGTGCGATTTCCGGCGGCGGGCAGTGAGCGCGAACTGCCCCGGCGCCCCCAAGCGCGGCACCGACGGCGACAGAATCTGTCCTGCTGCTTTGGTTTCTCTGGCGGCGGAACCTTTGGGGCCCGCGGTTGCCAGTCTATACTGCGGCGCTTTGTCGACCGTAGGCATGGAGGCGGGCGCGGCTGCTCATGAGAACCATCGATTTGAGCTCCCAGAATCCGATTCTGCTAAGTCTCGCAGCGAGTATCGCTGCGGCGGGCGGGGCTCATGCGCAGGAGCCCGCCGAACCCACCAAGACCGTCCGAGTCATGCGGGTCGAGACGCCGCCAGTTATCGACGGCGTGCTCGATGAGTCCGTCTGGGGCGAAGCGCAGGCCATCACTGATTTCCATCAGGTTCGTCCTGGTGATGGCACGCCGCCGTCAGAGCGCACCGAGGTCTATCTGCTCTACGACGACGATGCGCTTTATGTCGGTGCGCGGCTAGGCGACAGCGAGCCGGACCAGATCGCCGCCAACACGATGCGGCATGGCGTGGGGATCGGGCGTACGGACGACCGGCTCGTGCTCATACTCGACCCCTTCAACACGCGTCGCGGCGGATATCGCTTCGAGACGAATGCCAACGGCGTTCGCCACGAAATGCTGTATCAGAACGTCAGCCAGATCAATATCAACTGGGACACCATCTGGGAAGCCGCGGGCTCGATCGACGAGAACGGTTGGCTTGCGGAGATGGCGATTCCGTTCAAGAGTCTCGCCTTCGACCCGCAAGAGGACACCTGGGGCTTCAACTTCACGCGCAGCATTCGCCGCCGCGGGGAGGAGATGGCATGGGTGTCGCGTAACCGCTCCTATAACCCCAGCATCGCCGGGCTCGCGACCGGTTTCGAGGGGATGGATCAGGGGCTCGGGCTCGATATCGTCCCGTCGATTGCCGTCACCGAGCAGAAACTTTACGCGCCTTCCGGCAGCAGCTCCGAGACCAATCCATCACTTGACGTGTATTACCGCCTGACACCGTCACTGAATGCAGCACTGACCATCAACACCGACTTCTCGGCTACGGAGGTCGACGACCGGCAGGTGAACTTGACGCGCTTCGGGCTGTTCTTTCCCGAGCGGCGGGATTTCTTTCTGAACGATGCCGATCTGTTCGAGTTCGGCCGTATCGGCGGCAGTGGTTTCGGTTCGGTATTCAACCAGGCGGGATCCCGGCCGGATCGGGAGAGCGGCCGGCCATTCTTCTCGCGCCGAGTCGGGCTGAGCGCGGCAGGTGCCCCGGTGGACCTTGACTATGGCGGCAAGCTCAGCGGTCGGGTGGGCCGCTTCAACATTGGCACGCTGGCCATCCGGCAGGATGCATCGCCGGGTGTGGACCCGACGGACCTCTTCGTCGGCCGGGTCTCGGCGAACGTGCTGGCTGAATCCACCGTCGGACTCATCGTCACCGACGGCGACCCGCGGTCGAATCTGGACAACTCCGTCGTCGGTGTCGACTTCCGCTACCTCAATTCGCGGCTTCCGGGCGGGCGCGCGCTCGAAGCGGACGCCTGGTTGCAGCGTTCGAGCACGCAAGGACAGAGCGGCAATGACATGGCACGTGGGCTGATCCTGCGCAGCCCGAACAACACCGGCTGGCGCGGCGGGCTCGGTATTAAGGAGATCGAGGCGAATTTCAATCCGGCACTGGGTTTCGTCAACCGGGCCGGTGTCCGTGACGTCACGGTCGACGCTGGCTATACGCGCTTCCTCGACAGCGATTTCTGGCAGCGTATCTTCGTCGGCGTTGATGCCAGCCGTGTGAGCTTGCTCGAAGGCGGTGCGCTCGACTCTGAAGCCGTTCGATTCCGCGTGTTTGAACTGGATACAAATTCATCCGACAACGTCGAATACCACTACATTGCCAGGAAGGAAGTCGTCACCGAGGAATTCATACTTTACGAGGATTCCTCGCGACAGGTGGGCGTCTCACCCGGCCGTTACTCGTATGGCGAGCATGTACTGAGCTTTGAGGCCGGCCAGCACCGGACATTTTCCGGGGAGCTCGATTTCCAATGGGGAGACTTCTTCGGTGGGACACGCGACGGCGTCGTCGGCAGCTTCGCGTGGCGCCAGTCGCCCAAGTTCAATTTATCCCTAAGCTACGAGTGGAACGATATCGAGCTTCCCGACGGGCGGTTCATCAGCCGGCTGCTGGGCTTGACGACCGAGTTCGCGTTCTCGTCGAGGTTGTTCTGGGTGAATCTCATTCAGTACGACAATATCTCCGAGGAGATGGGAATCAACAGCCGGCTGCAGTGGATTCCGCGTGCAGGTCAGGAAGGCTTCATCGTCCTGAATCACAATTTGCAGGACTTCGACAAAGACAACTCATTCAAGTCGACAGAGGCCGACCTCAGCCTCAAGTTCAGCTACACATTCAGATATTGAGCGCCGCGAGCACGAGGCAAAGCGCGCCACCGACCGAGCAGGCGCTGATCCGTGCCGACTATAAAAACGCGCTTTACATCGGCGCGCGCGGCTATTGTTGCGGCATCATGCGTTCGAGAAACCGCCGCGCGACCTCAGTGTCGCACTCGATCCGCTGCGGTTGAAGATCCGGTCGATAGTCCCAGGTGCCGCTGCCCGTGACGGGCTGACTGAGATACTCGGAATCCTCCAGCGCGAACTCGTAGTCCACGCGCTTGCCGTCGTCGCTCAAGGTCAGGCGCTCGACGAGGCGCTTCTGCAGCCCTGACGGCACCTCGAATGCATTGCCGGCGCCGTGTGCCGAGAAATTTTCCGTCTCGACGACGAGCGTCTCGCCCTCCCAGCGGCCAATCGAATGACCCTGCAGGCTGCGTTCCTCGGCTGGGGGATGATCGCGGCCGTCGAGGTAGATGACACGTCCGACATCGAGCCATTCGCCGTCGATGACAATGCGGTCGGAGGCCAGCGTCACCTCAAAGATATTCGAATACAGCATGAAGCTGGGCGAGGCGACCGGGATGCAATCGATCTGCGGGTTCTGCGTGCCGTCGTAAGCCTGCTGCGCGGCGTGGCCCTTAGCGGTCAGCGGCCACTGCTCGAGATCGAGCGTAACCTGGCCGAGCCCGTAACGCCCGAGCCACCGGCCAGCCAGCGATGTGCTGCGCGCACTCTCATCCGCCGGCGCTTGGACACCGCCTTCGCCACGGACCGCGAGCGTCTCGCCGTTGGCAAAATGGATCGTGTTGATGCGCGCGATGCGCTGCCCGGCCGCTTTGGCCGGGTGGATGTCGATCGTGAGTTCGTCGCCGACACGAACCGAGTCGCGGCTCCAACCGCGGCGAATCAGGTTCGGCGTGGACGACGCTTCGAGTTCCCAGAGCGCCGTGCCGCCGCCGGAGTCGCTCGTCTCGAGGTAGAGATAGACGTGCGGGTTCTTGAAGTCGAACTGCGCGACGGTGCCGGAAATCGTTTCGATGACCGCCGGATCGAGATTAAATTGCGCCTGGCTGTGATGCGCCTGCGCCGTGGCGGCGGCTGCGAGAGCAGAGCTTAGGCCGATCGTTAGAGTTCTCGCGTTCATGCCTGCCTAAAGGTGCCGGGCACCGACTTATTTGACTATCGGCGGCACCAGTTTCAAGACTTCAACTGAATCTTCGAATACGTCTCGGCGCACCCGCCGTAATCCACGTCGCCGGGCCGCTTCTCCTCGCGGCCAATACGAGCAGTCCGGCCGCGATCGACGAGCGGCGGTCCGCCGCATCGCCGTCGCTCCGGAGGCTTGATCTTACCGCGCGGCCGTGGCCAGCGGGGGCTGTGGCCCGAGGACCTTTTCGAGGGCCTGGTAGGCGCATTCCTCGTCGGTCCTTCCGCCGCCGACGCCCACGGCGCCGATCAGATTGTTTTCTACCACAATGGGCAAGCCGCCGCCCACAAAGTAGTAGTCGAGCCCCGTCTCCTTACCGAGGTCCAGGCGAATCAACCGGCCTTCCACCGAATTGAAGCGCTGGGCCACAGCGGCCGAAGAGGAGCGAGCGTACAGAACCGTGCGGGCTTTCATCAGACCGGTCTCGGCGCCGATGGGCAGCACGCCGTCCATCATGTGCGAATCGATGATCTCACCGGTCGGCGAAAGAACGAAAACGGCGACGGACTGGCCCGGCTGCTGTTTGGTGAAGTCCACGCACGCGTCCACGATGGCGCGTGCCGCATCGGCGTTGATGACCATCTTCATCAGAGTTCGCTGAGCCACCTGGTCGGACACCACGACACTGGAAAGCGGTGCAGGCGTGGCACCCTGAGCCCAGGCGCTGCCCGGAAGCCAAGTCAACACTGCGGCCGAGAGCGCTGTCATCACACCCGCACGCAAGAGGTACATTTGTTTGTTCATTCTCATCTCCAAGATGCCAAAAAAGTTCATCGCCCAGGAAGCCGTTCGACCTCGAGACCCTCAGCGTCCACAAGATTTCCTGGGAGCGAATGGTACTTTCAAAAGTTCTCTTCCGGGTAGGGGGTAACTGGCTATTCGTGGGTGACGATGCCAGGGGGTGCGGGTTTAACTAGATCAATTTACTTGTGAATAAGTCTCGCCGCAGTAGGCGGAGTCCGCGCCGCCTGGGAAGTCGGTTCGCTGCTGGTGCCTACTCGGCGAGAACGAAGTCGACGGGCCCCTCGAAATAGACCAGCGCGATCATCTCGCCCTCGGCGGCATTGACTTCCGCGTGTACCTCGCCGCCCGGTTGGACCATGTACGCACCGGGTCCATATACGGCATCGGCAGTCGGTTTGTCCTGGCTGCGACTCTGGAATCCGCCTTTCACGAGCACGGCTCGATAGGTCGAGGAATGGCTGTGCCAGGGCTCTGCAAAGCCCTCCGGGAATCGCACCATCACCGCTGCGGGTCCGGTCGCCGGATCACCCCACAACAGAGCGGCTTGAACGGGACTTCCCTCGGCAAGCGGGGCAAATGGCAGATCCTCGTAAGCGGTGATCGATTTATCGTTCATTGTTGGTTTCCCTGTCGCGTGACTTTTTTGTGAATTGGAAAGATTTAGGAACCGTCACCCGGAATGAATCGGTTCAAGCGAGTGTCCGCGAATCCGACCCCAAGTATACGCGACCCTATTTCCCCGCAGTCTCCAGCCGCCGCCGGCACGCCGGCAACGCGTTCTGCGGTGGCCGCTAGTTTTCCAGCAAACGCTCCGCCAGCTCTTGATGGTACCGTCGAGCTGACTATGCCGCGTGTCTGCGTAGATCCCGCCGCGACGTCCCGGCCATCGATCAGGCTGCAGATCCCTCGGCGTCGTAGACGCACAGCAGCAGATTCACGAGCGTTGAGCGTGGCGCCAGCATGCGAATATCCACAAATCCGACCGGCTCGAATAAGCACATCGATACGGTGCAGGGGGTATAGCGCGCAATTGCCTTGGGTTTGTGCGAAAGCCCGCGTTGGAGCTTATCTTCGGGGATAAGATCCTCTAGGATAGAGAGGGGCCACAGGGCACCAGCCGGAAACATCGCAAGCCCATGGCAGCGTAATGGATGCATAGAGTATTCGATGAGCTCGCGTAGAAACCTTGGGCCAGAGCGGCCGGAGAGCCTTAGTCGTCGCCGTCTCGTCGGTCGCGGGCTCGTCATGCTTTGCGCAGTGCTCGCGGGATGCGCGACGTTCTCGCCCGATCCCGACTGGGATGAACCGCACTTGCAGCGCGCGCAGACCGACGAGCAGGGTGGCGTTTCAGTCTCGGTCGCAGTCGTAGACGACGAGGAGGCGCGGCGGATTTACGGCGTGAACCTGGGGCAGCTGGGTATCCGCGCGGTATGGCTCAAGATTGAGAACACGACGGACGAGGTTTTTCATCTATTGCCGAGTTCGCTCGATCTCGACTATTTTTCACAGAACGAGGCAGCCTATCGATTTCATTCGGTCTTCAGGCCAAGCCAGAACGAGCGGATGTCAGAACATTTCCATTCGCTTGCCATCCGCAAGGATCTCAGGCCACGAGAGGTCAACGAGGGCTATGTGCTCGTCAATAGGCATCGCGGTGGTCGTTACCTGATTGTGGAGCTGCTCGGTGACCGTTCACTGAGACGATTCGATTACCTGTTCACGTTGCCGGACGGTTCCTTCGATTACGAGAGCGTGGATTTGGACTCGCTGTATACGCAGGATGAACGACGTGATGTCGGGCTCGGCGACCTCAAGCGCTGGGCCGAAAATCTGTCCTGCTGCACGACCAACGAGGACGCGGACCGATTCGGAGATCCCCTGAATTTGATCTTCGTCGCCGACGAGAATCACCTGCTCGCTGCCCTGGCGCGCAGCGGATGGGTATTCACTGAGCGCGTCCATCCAGTCACAGTGTGGGAGTCGATTAAGTCGTTCTTTCTCGGCACGCCCGAGTGGAATTTTCCGATCAGCCCGCTGTATGCATTCGGCCGCCACCAGGACCTCGCGATGCAGCGGCCGCGAGGATCCATTCCGCAGCGCAATCATATGCGCGTCTGGCTCTCCCCCCTGATATTCGAAGGCACCCCCGTCTGGGTTGGACAACTCAGCCGGGATATCGGTGTCAAGCCGACCTGGCATTCACCGTTTCTCGTCACGCACGTCATTGATCCAGAGATCGATGAGGATCGCGCCTACCTCCTCGAGCTGCTCATGCGCGCCCAGTCGGTGCAGGCTTTCGGTTATGTCGATGGCGTTGGAGAATCGACGGCCGTCGCACCGCGCCGCAATCTGGGTGGCGATCCCTACCGCACCGACGGCGAGCGTCTGGTGCTGATTCTGTCCGATGAGCCGGTGCCTGCTAATGAGGTCGCGCCGCTTCGGTGGGAAACGCCGAAGCCGACAGATCGGATGGCGGCTGACTGAGCTGGTCCTGGGTAAGCTGAAGAAGAATGGCACGCAGCAGGGCCGTGTGTGGAAATCGCCGCGGGTCATTGCGGCGCGTGAGCATCGGTCGCTCGTCCTCGAGGTGCATGGCAACCGCCCAATGGTCGGCGTTGAGGTAGCCGAGCAGCGTCGAGTTCGGGATCAGCGCGTCGCGAGGCAGAAGCTGGCCGTCGTTTAGACGATCGTGGCGGAGCAAAATCTCCCACGCGGGCACGAGCCCGCGGGCCATGCGCTCCCGGGTCGTATAGGCTGCGATCGAGTAGTAGCGAATGTGCGCTGGCAGCGTGGTATTGCGCAGCCAGTCCTGGCGCACGTCCGTGCGCAAGCTGTGCACCACCTCGCCATCGCCGCGCGGACAGTGGCCTGAGGGCAGATGCGAAAAGACGAGCTTGTAGACGCTATCGAACTCATCGGCGAGTGGTGAGCCGCCGACCGAACCCGCCACGCTGACAACGGCGTCCACGCGCTTGGCCGTCTCCGGAAAGTCCCCGAGAAACTGCAGGATGTCCGTCGTGCCCTTGGAGTAGCCGATTAGAACGAGGGGCAGGGCGGGGTCGGTGGGCCAGGCCTCCAGGAAATCTGCAATCTGACGCGCATTGTGTTTCGAGCCCGAGCGACCGCCGACCACGATGGTTTCGACGATATGGTGATCGGCTGAGACATCGATGATGGCATCGTCGAACGGCCGTGCGCTCGGTCCGAAGCACTCACTGAAGGCGCCTGTCACGAGGACGACCTGAAAAGGGAGCGATGAAACCGGAGGCTCGGCTGATAGAACCGAGTCATCGTCAATCGGGTCGAGATACAGCCATTCGCCGCAGTCGATATCTGCGCCTGCGTCACTCGTCTCGAGTGCCCTACAGAAGATTCGCCGGAAGCCCTGACGTCCGTCCACGATGCCTCGCGGGGCGTCCGGCTGCAGATGTGGCGGCGTGGCGGAGGCTAGCTCCTCGCGGGTCGGTGCGGCAACGCAGCCAATCAGGAGAGCGCTCGCGAGCAACGCAGAGTATCGTGCGAGGCGCGATCCGATCAGTCGATTCGATCCGCTTGCTTTGCGGCGCTCGTAGCTGATGCCGCGTCGTTCCCTGTCATCGTTCCGCCAGCGCATACGTTTGCCGCTACCGCAAGCAATACTAGGCGGACGGCAGCGTCTCGGGGTGATTCTGCTTCCCAGTCTCTGCCTGGGCGATGAGGTGTACATCCCGCTGTGGGAACGGAATCGATATACCTTCTTCATCGAATCGAATTTTCACGGCGCGCGTGATATCCCAGTAGACGGTCCAGTAGTTCTCGGACTTTGTCCAGGGGCGCACGATAAAGTTTACCGACGAGTCTGCGAGCTCGTGCAGACGAACGATGGGAGCCGGCTCATCGAGGACAAGCTCATGTGACTCCACGATCTCCCGCAGTACGCCCTCGGTCTTGGGGATATCGTCCGAGTAGGAGATGCCGAATGTCAGATCGACGCGGCGCGTTTCCTGCGCCGTCACGTTCTTGATGATGTTGCTCCAGATCATCGTATTCGGAAGGATGACGCGTTGATTGTCGAACGTGTGTACGGTCGTATTGACCAGGCTCATCTCCTTGACTTCGCCCAGTATGCCGCTGACCTCGACGACGTCACCGACGTCATACGGGCGGTTGAAGAGAATCATCAGGCCGGAGGCGAAATTGGAAAGCGAATCCTGGAGCGCGAATCCGATGACGAAGCCGGCGATACCCAGACCGGCGAGTATCGGTCCGAGCGAGAAGCCGAACTGCGAGAGGGCGATGAGAATACCGAGCGCGAAAATGAGGTTCGCGACTGTGGACGTGATCATACGCTTCGACAAGACCGACAGCGCGGCATTGGACTGCGTGAGGCCGGTGTCGACTAGGCGCCGCGTCAGCCTCGACGCCTTATAGAAGAAGAACAGTATTGTCGCAACGATCAAAGTGCGAAACAGGAATGAGGGACCTTCCTCCACCACATAGTTCTTTACAGCCTCTCCCCAGTCCGCAACTAGTGCGCCGATCACTGAGATATCGAAATTCTCGGGCGTAATCTCGCCGGTCGCAGTCAGGAGCTGCTGGCGGTGCTCCGAGACGTCGTAATCGAGCGCGTCGAGCTCGTCGACGACCTGCCGCAGCGACTCGGACGCACTAGCGATGCGTGATTGAGCAACCGAGAGCTTCGCAGTCAGCTCGCTGTCCCCGCTCATCGCGTTGAGCGCAGTGCGCGCCTGCGCGGCTTCTTCGAGTCCCAGATCGACCACCAGCGAGGCGTCAATCACACGTTTCTCTAACTCGCTCTCGAATGTCGCACGCTCTTGGGCGGTCTCGACGCCAAGCTCGGCGAGGAGCTCGAAGGTGTCGGCCGTGAGCGCTATTAGGCGATCCTTGTTGCGCTGCAAATCGAAAAACACCCGGTCGGCGGCGGCCTGCTCGGCCGCCGATTGATCGAACGCGGGTACCACGAAGCGCTCATTCGAGTCTGCCCAGGCTTCCTCGAAAAGTGGCGGGTGCGATAACAGCACGTCGACTGCAGCGGATTGGTAGTCGCCGACCGCAAAGCCGTTGTCGCGCCGCTCGATGACCGCGGTCGCAAACCGCACGCCGTCCTGGAGAAGCTCCAGCCGCTCGCGCTCGAGGCGGATTTCGAGAATTTCGAGCATTGCACCTTCGGTGTCGGGCAGGCGGCTAGCGAACTCGGCAACCGTCAGTCTTTGCGAGTCGATCTGCGCTCCCAGCGAGTCGAGCTCCTGCGCAATCTCTTCCGTCAGAGGTTGTGGCTCGGGAGGCGGCTCGTCTTGTGCGTGCGATGCGGCGATTCCGGCCGTCAGGATCGCTGCTGCGAAAATCGTCCGGGTCAGTCGCCAGCTCTCGAGAAGGGATGAAAGGAGCATGACCAGTCGGCGTGAATAGTGACCAGTCGCGAGTATACTTGAAGCGGCCGGGTGCCAGCGCCGCAAGCGGTGGATTTGTGTATGTGCCGCCACGTTAACGTAAACGTGGATCATGTTGACGGTGGGTGTCGGTGAACATGAGCCCACGAGGGATCCTGCTTCGCGCCGATCGCCACTACCGCACAAGTAGCCCGGACTGCGTCGATGCCGCGTTGCCTTGCGATCGGAGGCCCGCTGGGCGAGGCTCTCCAAAAATTAAGGAAACGGCTGATGATTCCCTCAAAGAATTCCGCTCCGCGCCGTCTGGCACTCACTCTCTGGATAGCCCTCTTGCCGTCGTGGGCCTTCGCTCAGCTCGACGCCACCGAGCGCGCCATCGTCGCCTGGAGCCAGGACCATGCCGAGGACACCATTGCGCTGATCGAGCGGCAGGTGAACGTCAACAGCGGCACGATGAACCACGCCGGCGTCAAGCAGGTCGGCGAGATGCTCGCGGGTGAGCTTGCCGCACTGGGACTGGATACCGAATGGCTCGACATGAGCGAGGTCAACCGCGCCGGGCACTTGTTCGGGCGGCTCAACACGGACCGCGACGGCGGCACCAAGCTTCTCATGATCGGCCACCTCGACACGGTGTATGAGCCCGGCGATTCCTTTCAGGAATTCCAGCGCGATGGCCGCTACGCGACCGGCCCGGGCGTCTCCGATATGAAGAGCGGCAACGCCGTCATGGTCTATGCGCTCAAAGCGCTGCAAGCTGTCGGCGCGCTCGACGACATGCAGCTCGTCGTTGCCTACACGGGCGACGAAGAGCAGCCCGGCTCGCCGGTTGCGACTTCACGCAAGGCCCTGCTCGAGGCCGGCATGTGGGCCGACGTCTCGCTCGGCTTCGAGAACGGCATTGCCGACGCGGACGGCACGGAATACGCGACCACCGCACGCCGCGGCTTCGCGGGCTGGCAGCTCATGGTGACCGGCAAGCAGAGCCACTCGTCGCAGATCTTCAGCGAGTCCATCGGCGCTGGCGCGATTTTCGAGGCCGCGCGCATCTTGAATGACTTTTATGATGAGGTCCGCGGCGAGGAAAGCTTAACCTTCAACGCCGGCCTCATCCTCGGCGGCACCGACATCGAGGCCGACGCCGAGACGACGCAAGGCCAGGCTTTCGGCAAACGCAACGTCGTGCCGCGCCAGGCGGTTGTGCTAGGCGAGATGCGCACGATCTCCCAGGATCAGCTCGAGCGCACACGCGCCAAGATGCTCGCGGTCGTCGCGCGCCACCTGCCGCAGACTAATGCGGCGCTGTCGTTCGATGAAGGCTATCCGGCGATGTTTCCGTCAGAGGGCAACGAGCAACTGCGGCTGCGGCTCTCCAAGATCAACGAGGACTTAGGCCGCGGCCCGATGCCGGCCGTCGACCCGCTCGCACGCGGCGCTGCCGACATCGCCTTTGTCTCGCCCTACACCGACGGGCTCGCCGGCATGGGCCCGGCGGCATCTGGCGGCCACACGCCTAACGAGCGGCTGGATCTGGAATCAATTCCGGCGGCAATACAGCGGACGGCGATATTCATGTATCGAATCAGTCGGGATTCGGCCTGGCATCGAACCAGGTAGTCGGGCGTTCGAAGAATCGACAGGACAGCCGATCTGGTCAGCGCAGCTACCCGAAGGGCGGGGCACAGGGAGGCCCTGCCGACAAACTCTCCGGACGTGCCATCAAGTGCAAGCGCTACAACCTTCGGCTGAGGGCGCAACGCTGATGCAGGCAGCGTGTAGGCCCTTCGTAAGGATTAGAAACACGCGCTGATCCGAGCTCTGCTCGTCGAGTATCGCGCTTCGCGATGCGTTGGCTAGATTGCGACCGACGGGAGCAGCTCGAGAAACCGCCCAAATCGGCATCGATGCCACGCCGTCGATGTGGGATCGAGCTGGTTCACTCAGACTTACGCGTTGACTCGGGCGGCAGCACGAGATCCTCGAGAAAGAAAGCCGCGAGATCGTGCCGGCCGTTGATTCCGGCCTTCTTATAGACTGCGCGCGCCTGCTGACGGGCTGTGGCTTCGCTGACTTGGCGCAGCCTTGCAACGTCCTTGTGGCTGAATCCCTTGAGTAGAAACAAGGCCACGTCCTTCTCGGCGGGCGTCAAGCTCCATTTCTCAAACTGCGTGTCGATCTTGGTCGCAAGCCCGGCGAGCAGGTCTTGCGCCTCGTTACGCCAGACGATCGCGTCGTGCTGGCTCCGCTCGAGGTGGTGGTTGAGCTCGGCAGCCTGCGCGCGGGCGCCCCGGGCGACGGACACGACGCGCCAGACCAGCGTTGCGATCCCGATCAGTGCTACCAAGGCGATACCGGCCTCGACCGCAAGGTGGGCAAAGGTCGTGCCCTGGCTCATATCGGCGAAGATGTCGAGCATGACCAGCACGGCAATGCCGGCGAACACGACGATCAACGTCGGAATCAGGCGTCCTTCAAATGTCGAATGCTTGTCTGACAACGTATCGGTTTATGGGTTTATTACGTATTGCGGAGTGCTTATCACGTTTGCAGGATTGTGGCCGATCCGTTTGATACCCAGACTTGCCCCGTAATCCGAAATTAAGCATGACCGCTATGCCCCCGTACGGCAACAAATCTGCAAACAGCAATCGATCGCATATCGGGCCGACGTTGCCCTTCGCCGATCGATGGCTCGGCCGCGTGCGACGAAACGCATGGCTGTCTTTGATCAAACGGATCTTCGCGTCGGCCTCGAGATTCGGGCTCGCGGCACTCCTCTGCGTGAGCACGATGGCGGCGCAGGGGCAGAGCGTGCTGCCCGAGCATCTACACGCGCCGGTCGAGGTCGACCCTGGGCTCGGCTGGGACGAGCTGATCGCGGCCACGGTCGCGGCGCATCCGCGGCGCTTCGAGCTTGCGGCGCTCGAGGGGACGGCAGCGGCCTGGCAGGCGCGCGGGCGCCAATGGCTAGCCGCGACGCCCTATGGGAGCTTCAGCTACCTCTCCGATCATATCGGTGATGACCGAAATCAGGCCGAATACTACGCTGGCCTGAACCTGCCGCTCTTGCGCTTTGGCCAGCGCGATAGTGCCCAGGAGCTCGGGCGCTCGAGCGCGGTCACGAGTGCCGCGTCGGCGGCTGTGTTGCGCTGGGAGGTTGCGGGCCTGCTGCGTACCCTCCTGTGGGACGTCGCCGTTGCTGGAAACGCCGTCGAGCTTGCGCAGGAGGCGCTGGCGGTTGCCGACGAGCTCGTGCACGGGGTCGAGCGCCGTTTTGCCGTCGGGGATCTCGCTGAGGCCGATGTTCTGCTCGCTCGGACGACCTTTCACGAGAAGTCGCTTGCGCTTATCGACAGTGAGGCCGTCCTGCTCGATTCCGAGCGCACCTTCCGCAGCCTGACCCAGCTCGACCGGCGCCCGGCGGCGTTCGCGGAGCAGCTCGCGATGCACGAGGACCCCGACGAAGAAGGAGCCGAGCACGGTCCGAGCTTCGACGACAGCCATCCGCTGCTCGCACTGGCCAATGCCGAGGTCGAGCGCGCCCGCGCGGCGGTCGAGTTTGCCGATCTCAGCACGCGCGGCAGCCCCCTGCTGACGATCGGGCCCCGCCGGCAGCGGGATGCGCTGACCGATTATTACAATGACAGCATGAGCGTGGGCGTAACCGTGCCCTTCGGCGGTAGGCGCTATGGCGCCACGACGCGCGCGGCGTCGGTCACTGAGCTGGCCGCAGCCGAGACGCGGCGCGCCCAGCTTCTGCGCCAGCTCGATCTCGATCTGCACGAAGCCGAGCACACGCTGTATGTGCTCGAGCAGTCGCTCGCGGTTGCCGAAGCGCGCAACGAGGACGCCGCACGGCAGTGGGGCATGGGCCGCTCCGCGTTTGCCCAGGGCGAGATCGAGCTCAGAGAGCTGCTCAGAATTCAGGACACTGCCCAGAACGCGGCAAGTGAGCTCGCGCGCCTCGGGATCGAGCGGCAACGCACGATTGCAGCCGTGAATCAAGCCATTGGAGTACTGCCATGACCTACAGTTTGCCGGCCACCCTGACGCGGATGACGTGCCGGCGTGCCGCCTGCCATTGCGACACAGTGACGCCGCGACGATTGAATCGCTCGTGGTGCGCTCGAACGTTCGCAAGTCTGCTTTGGTTCGCTGCGGCCACCCCGGTTTGGGCCCAGGGGCATGAGTTCGTGCTGGCCGATGCACAGCTTGCGCGTCTCGGCATCTCGCTCGCGCGACCGGTAGCCGTGAGCGAAATGGAGATTGCCAGCGCGCCGGCGGAGGTCGTCGTGCCGCCGGCACGGCAGGCACTGATCAGTGCGCCGGTCGACGGGCTCGTCGCGCGAGTGCTCGCGGACGCGGGCGAGACGGTCACGCGCGGTCAGGCGCTGGCTGAGCTCCAAGGCTCTGAATTCCTGAGCTTGCAGCGTGAATATCTCGATGCACGGCTCGAGGACGAGCTCGCGGCCGCGCAACAGGCGCGCGATCAGAGCCTCTACGAAGAGGGCATCATCGCCGAGCGGCGGTCCCAGGAGTCACAGGTCCGTGCCCGGGCGAGCCGGGCCCGACTCGATCAGGCGCGCCGCCAGCTCGAGCTCGCAGGGTTTACGGCCGCGGCGCTCGCAGAGCTGGCCGAGGGCAGCTCGCTCACTGACCGACTCGTCCTGCGCGCGCCGCTCGACGGCGTCGTGCTCGAGCGCTTCGCATCCGTGGGTGGGCGCGTGAGCGCGCTCGATCCGGTCATGCGCTTGGGTGACCTCAGCGAGTTGTGGCTCGAGCTGCAAGTGCGCCAGGAGGTCGCTGCCGACGTTTTACCGGGCATGCTCGTCAGCGTGCTGGTTGGCGGCAAAGAGCAGCGCAGCACGATCACGACGGTCGGA
>JAHEEM010000013.1:28539-32307 GCA_024640695.1 Rhodospirillaceae bacterium
TTCGTCGACGATACGACACAGACCGTGCTCGTGCGCGCGGTGCTCGAGCAGGCCGATCAACGGCTCAAGGCGGGCCAGTATCTGAATTCACGCATCGTGGCGCCGCTGTCGTCCGGGACCGCGCTCGCGCTTCCTGCCTCCGCCGTCACGCGTCACCTTGGTGAGACCTATGTGTTCGCGCGGCGCGAGGGCGTGATCGAGGTCGTGCCGGTCGACTTGCTCGCAGACGACGGTGCGCGCGTGTATGTGGCTGCGAGCAGCCTCGATGCAAACACGCGCCTAGCTATCGAGGGGATCAGCGTGCTCAAGTCGCTGTGGCTTGCGGAGGAATAGGGGCTGGTCATGCATAAGCTCATCAGTTTCTCGCTCACGCAGCGCCTGCTCGTCATACTCGTCTCGCTGCTGCTCGCGGCGGCGGGCTTCCAGGCTTTTCTCCAGCTGCCGATCGACGCTTTTCCCGACGTCTCGCCGACGCAGGTAAAAGTTATCATCAAGGCGCCGGGCATGACGCCGGAAGAAGTCGAGACGCGGATAACAGCGCCGATCGAAGTCGAGCTCCTCGGCATTCCCGATCAGACCATGCTGCGTTCCGTCACGAAGTATGCGTTGACCGACATCACGCTCGACTTTGCGGAAGGTACCGATATCTATTGGGCCCGGCAGCAGGTCGCCGAGCGGCTGCTCAATGTCTGGGATCTGATGCCTGAAGGGATCGATGGCGGCGTGGCACCGATGACCACGCCGCTCGGCGAGATGTTCATGTTTACGGTCGACGGCGATCTGAGCCTAGCGGAGCGGCGTGCGCTGCTCGAGTGGATCATTCGCCCGGCACTGCGCACGGTCCCGGGAGTCGCCGACGTGAACATGCTGGGGGGGTACACCCGGAGCTTCGAGGTCATTCCCGATCCCGTGCGCATGGCCGGCCGCGGTGTCGACGCACTCATGCTCGAGCAGGCCATCACAGCCAACAACCGCAACGATGGCGCGGGTCGAATCAACGAGGGTGAGGAGACCCTGCTCGTGCGGTCCGAAGGACGCATCGAGACGCTTGACGATCTCAACCGGATCGTCGTCACCGTGCACGATGGAGTCCCCGTGCGGGTAGCGGACGTGGCCGAGGCGCGGCTCGGTTCGGTTACGCGTTACGGTGCCGTGACCGAGGACGGCCGGGCCGAGGCCGTGCAGGGCCTAATCCTCGGCCTGCGGGGCGCGAATGCCAGTGAAGTCGTGAGCGGTACGCGCGCGAAGCTGCAGGAGATCGCCGGTGCGCTGCCGGACGGCATCGAGATCAATATCTTCTACGACCGAGGCAACCTCGTATCGCGTGCCGTCGGCACCGTCGCAGGCGCGTTGTCGCTGGCCGTGGTTCTCGTGCTCGTGCTACTTGTGCTGTTTCTCGGCAATCTTCGCGCAGCCGTGACCGTGGCGCTCGTGCTGCCGTTATCCGCGCTGATCACATTTATGCTGATGGCGTTGTTCGATATGTCGGCCAACCTCATGAGCCTGGGAGGGCTCGCGATAGCGATCGGTATGCTCGTCGATGCGTCTGTCGTGGTCGTGGAGAATATCGCTACGCACCTCAATCAGGCCGCGGGTCGGCGGAGTCTGCCACGCCTGCACATGATCTACCGTGCCGTGCGCGAGGTCGCGGTGCCGGTCGCGTCCGGCACGGGCATCATCATCCTCGTGTTTCTGCCGTTGCTCTCGCTGCAAGGGCTCGAGGGCAAGCTGTTCTCGCCCGTCGCGCTCACGATCAGCTTCGCGCTCGGCGGCTCGCTGCTGTTGTCGCTGACGCTGATTCCGGTCATGGCCTCCTTTCTGATGGGTACGGCGAAGCTCGAGGAGCCCTGGCTCGCGCGCAAGCTTGCCGTTGCCTATTCACCCATGCTAGCGAGGGCTCTCGCGCACGGTAACGTCGTGATCGCCAGCGCTCTCGTGCTGATCGCGCTTGCTGCGGTCGCTTATCCGTTTATCGGCAAGACCTTTCTGCCGACCATGGACGAGGGTGACATCATCGTGCAGCTCGAGAAACTGCCTTCGATCACGCTGGCCGAGTCGGTCGACGTCGATCTGCGGGTCGAGCAGGCCATTCTCGAGCGGGTGCCGGAGGTCATGCGCATCGTCGCGCGGGTTGGCTCCGACGAGATTGGTATGGACCCGATGGGGCTCAACGAATCGGATATGTTCATGGTGCTCAAACCGCCTTCGGAGTGGCGCATGGGCACGAAAGAGGCGCTCATCGACGAGATTCGCCAGGTGCTCGATGAGTTTCCGGGAGTGGCCTATGGCTTTACGCAGCCCATCGAGATGCGCACGTCCGAGATGTTGACCGGCGTGCGCGGCGACGTGGCGGTCAAGCTCTTCGGTCCCGATCTGGCGGAGCTGTCGCGGCAGGCTGATGCGATCGAAGCCGTCCTGCGCGCCGTTCCGGGTAGCGAGGACGTGTTCGTCGCGCGTAATAGCGGCGTGCAGTATCTAAACCTGCGCATCGACCGGAGCGCGGTGGGCCGGTTGTCGATGCAGGCCGATGATCTGCAGCGCATGCTGCGCGCGCACATCGAAGGGCTGCCGATCGGCATCGTCCAGGAAGGCGTGCGTCGCACCCCGCTACTGATTCGTGCGGGCGAGGGTCTGCGTGGGTCGGCACAGGGTTTTACGGCGATGCCGCTGGCCCTCGATGCCGGCGTCACTGTGCCTGTCAGCGCCGTTGCCGGGATCGAGCGTGTCGAGGGTGTTGTCTCGGTCGCGCGCGAGCGCGGGCAGCGCTTCATCGTCATACGCTCGAACGTCGTCGGACGCGATCTGGTCGGTTTCGTCGACGAGGCGCGGCAACGCGTGGCCGAGCAGGTCGATCTGCCGCCCGGGTATCTAGTCCAGTGGGGCGGGCAATTCGAAAACCAGCAACGCGCAGCCGCGCGGCTGGCGCTCGTGGTGCCCGTATCGCTCGGTCTCGTGCTCCTGTTGCTGTTCTCGACCTTCGGCTCGCTGCGTCAGGCGCTGCTCGTGCTTATGAACATTCCATTCGCGTTGATCGGCGGCGTGTTCGGACTGCTGTTGACACGCGAGTACCTGTCCGTGCCAGCTTCCGTGGGGTTCATCGCGTTGCTCGGCATTGCGGTGCTCAATGGTGTCGTGATGGTCACATACTTCAATCAGCTGCGCGCAGTCGGCGGACTGTCGCTGCGGGAGATCGCGCAGCGCGGGGCCGAGCGGCGATTGCGGCCCGTTCTCATGACGGCGACGAGCACGGCGTTCGGTCTGCTGCCGTTGCTGCTCACGACCGGGCCTGGCTCGGAAATTCAGCGGCCGCTTGCGATTGTCGTGATCGGCGGCCTGATCACCTCGACATTGCTGACATTGATCCTACTGCCCATTCTCTACGAGCGCTTCGGTTTGGCGCCAAGCGAGCGCCTCGCCATGGCGGAGACATGCGCATGAGCGAATCATCCAAGCCGTCGGGCGTCATCGTCACGTTGAACATCGTCCCGGCGCTCGAGGAGCGCGTGGTGGATTGGCTGCTATCGCGCGATAGCGGTGGATTCACGAGCCGCGCCGCGCACGGTCACAGCTCGCACCACGACTTGCTGTCGGCGGCCGAGCAAGTCAGCGGCCGCCAGCGCCGGCTCGAGTTCGAGGTCGAGCTACCGGCCGCCGCGCTGGATGATTTCATCGCCCAACTAAGCGATGCCTTCGCCAACGCGGACTTGTATTACACGGCCGTGCCGGTGCTCCGCTCTGGTCACCTTGGGGAATAGGGCTCAAGGTGCC
>JAHEEM010000137.1 GCA_024640695.1 Rhodospirillaceae bacterium
GCTCGAGGCCGATGGCGCCGTGCTCGAGTACGGTCCACCCACCGGCTTCGTCGTCAAGTTCAGCAACGGGCTCACGGCGTACCTCTCGGGCGATACCGGCATCCACTCCGAGATGCGAACTGTCATCAACGAATACCACCGCGCCAACCTCGCCGTGCTCAATCTCGGCAACAACCCCGGTATCTATTTCTCTGGGGCGCATGTGATCAACGAGCTCCTCCAGCCCGCATCGGTGATCCTCACGCACGTGAACGAGCCCGCAACGGAAGGCGGGCGGCTGCGACCGCAATCGCGCACCGCCGCGCTCATCGAGCAGCTCGAGCCGCCGACTCACCTCGCCATCAGCGGACGTACGCTGGAGTTCGATGGTCAGGGGCGGTGCGTAGCCGGGTGTTGAGACATGGTTGCTGCAGACGCGTAGGCTCGCGCTTGCAACTGCGCAACTCAGTTGCCAGGCCTACAGGTATCAATAACCGCCCAGCGGGTTAGGTCCAATTTGCCCGCTCGAGGAGGGCCGCGCTCGCCCCGGCCGCCTCACGGACCACTGCCTCAACGTCGAGATGTGTGAGCGTGCCGCCACGCTTGAGGATCCGGCCGTCCACCATAACGGTATCGACATTCGCGGGCTGAGCAGACTCGACAAGCATGCGGCCAGGCTCCCCGTGGACCCCGAGATTGAGGCTGCGTGAATCGACCATGATGATATCTGCGCGCTTGCCCGGGGTGATGGATCCGACAACGTCGTCGATACCCATCGAACGGGCACCTTCTATGGTCGCAAGCTCCAGGACTCGACGCGGCGGTAGCTTGAATTCATTTCGGCTGCGCGCATTCTCGACGTTCAGGATCACCTTCATGACAGCGAATAGGTCTGCGTTCCCGGACAGCGCAGTCGTATCGACCGAGAGGCCCACGGGTACGCCCGCCGCCAGGAGCTCGCCGGTGACCGGCAGGCCGTAGCCGATACGAAGCTCGCTATACGGCGACAGACTGAGCGACGTGCCGCTCGCGGCGAGCATCTGAATCTCGTCAGGGGTCGCAGCGATCCCATGGATCACTTGCAGATGCCGGCCGAGCAGCCCTGCGGCGTTGAGTGCGGCGATATCGCCAGCACCGCCGGCGTTGCTACTCGCGTGCACGGAGATTGGCAGGCCGAGTGCGCGCGCAGCCTCGTAGTCGCGACGGAATACCTCCGGCACCATCCGCCCTGTGGCTCCAGCTTCCGTGGCACGCCATGCCAACCCGAGACTCAACAGCCCCTCGTTGGCGAAGTCATCCCAGCTGGCGTGCAGTCGCGCCATGTCGGCAGTATCTATAGGGCGATCGTTCGCCTGCGCCGTCGCAATCCCATAAGAGAAACGCGCCCGAATCCCGCAACTCGCGAGCGCCCGCAGATCGGCCTCCGCGTATTCAGGCCCGCGAACGTTGTGACACCAGTCGTGAACGAAGGTGATTCCCGAATGAAGCGCCTCGGCCGCGGCAAACCGCGCTGCCACATACATGTCGCTCGCCGTGTAGAACTGGCCGATACCGCGTGAAGTCGGGAAATATCCCCGCTGTGCCTCGTCGCCGGTCATACCTCGCAGCAGCGAGGTCCACATGTGCCAGTGGGTTTCGATGAGCCCCGGCAGCACGATCATCCCGGAGCCGTCGATCGACTCGACGCCCGGCGCTTCGATACCCTGCCCTAATGCGAGTATCTCGCCGCCGCGGATGTGAACGTCGCTATGTTCGATGTCACCGAGGCTATCGTCCATTGTGAGGACGTTTGCGTTTCGGATGAGATAGTTACCGCGAACTGGAAGCGCAGTGGTCTTCGCCATGCGGGAACCCGACGACAGGCTCGCACAGCCTGTCGCGTGAAGCGCCCCGAGCGCTATCGCCGCGCCCGCGAAATTGCGCCGGCTCAGTCTAGATCTCGTCATGCCCGTCTCAATCTTTTTTGATCTCGGCTTGATTCTATCTCGAATTGGTTATTTCGGCCTGAGCTGCGGCCTTGCTCGTGGCGCAGCAGCGGGATGACGCCTCGACCCTCGAACCGCTATGCTTGCAGTGTCGGCAAAGGACGCCGATCTCCAGCGCACCGATGGGACCCGCCGCCGATGGCCATAACCACCCTGCCCCCGCTCGCGCTTTACGTGCATCTGCCTTGGTGCGTGCACAAATGCCCTTACTGCGACTTCAATTCCTTCGAGCTTCGCGGCGCTATCGCCGATTTGGAATATGTCGACGCCTTATTGCGCGATCTCGACTTCGAGTTGCCGCTGGTCGCCGGGCGCGAGATTATCAGCATCTTCATCGGCGGCGGCACACCGAGTCTCTTCGGCGGCGCCGCGATCACGCGTCTGCTCGACGGCATTCGCGCCCGGCTGTGCTTGCTAGGAGACTGTGAGATAACCTTGGAAGCCAATCCGGGCGCCGTCGAAGCAGGCCGCTTCGCAGCTTACCGCGCCGCCGGGGTCAACCGTCTGTCGATCGGCGCGCAGAGTTTTCGCGGTGAACAGCTCAAAGCGCTCGGCCGCGTCCACGGCGTGGACGAAATCGGCAACGCCGTTGCGCTGGCGCGCGAAGCCGGCTTCGATAATCTTAACCTCGATCTCATGTACGGCCTGCCGCAGGACAATCTCACCGGCGCGATCGACGATCTCGAGCAAGCGCTCGCCCTCGCACCTGCGCATCTATCGTGGTATCAGCTCACGCTCGAGCCAAACACGGCATTTCATCGTCAGCCACCGGCGCTGCCCGATGACGAGCTGATCACCGCCATCGAGAAAACCGGCCGCGAGCTGCTCGCGCGCCATGGTTACACGCGATACGAAATTTCAGCCTATGCCCAATCCGGCCGCCGCTGCCAACACAACCTCAATTACTGGCAGTTCGGCGATTACCTCGGGCTCGGCGCCGGCGCGCACGGCAAGCTCACGCGACCGGACGGCACGATCGAACGCCGCGCGCGCCTGCGCAATCCGCGCAGCTACCAGGCCAGCGCCGGTCAGGCTGACAGCGTGAGCGTCGATCGCGTCGGGCGCGCTGAAGATCTCCGGCTCGAATTCCTCATGAACGCGCTGCGCCTGACCGACGGCGTGCCGCGCGACTTACTGACCGAGCGCACCGGGCTCACGCTCGAGCCGATGCGCGGGGCCATCGCGACTGCGACCGAACAGGGCTGGCTCGGCGGTGAACCGGAAACACTCGCAACAACGCCGGCTGGGCTCAATGCGCTCAACAGAGTGTTGGCGCTTTTTGCCTGACCGGGATAGCCACCCGCACCGCGCGCTCAAGCTTCCGTTGGCCTTTTAGGCCATGGGCTAGACCTTCCTAAACAGCGCGCATAAGATGCCGGCCTATGAGCAAACCCAGATTGATTTACTTCGATGCGCCGGTGAGCCGCGGCGAGGAATGCCGCCTCGCGCTCCATCTCGCCGGCATAGAGTTCGAAGACGTTCGCATCGCCCGAGCCGACTGGCTGGCGATGAAGCCCGAGACGCCTTTCGGCAGCCTGCCCGTTCTGGAGATGCCGGGCCAACCGCCGCTTGGCCAAACCAACGCGATCCTGGTGCTGATCGGGCGGCGGCATGAGCTTCACCCTGAGGACGATTTCGAGGCGGCGCACCACGAGGCCATGATGTGTCACGTCGAAGATCTGCGTGCCAACGTCAGTCCGACGCTGCGTATCGTCGACGAGGCAGAGAAGAAAAAGGCGCGCGAGGCGCTCGCCGAGTACTATCTCCCGACATGGGCGGGGTTTGCCGAGCGCCAGATCTCCGCTGCCGGCCCCTTCTTCGCAGGCGAGAAGCTGCATGTGGTCGATCTCAAGCTGCACCGGACGGTGCACTGGTTCGCAAGCGGCGTCATCGACCATATTCCTGCGACCGTTTTCGCTGCGTTCCCGAAGCTCAATCGCATCTATGATGCCGTGCGCAATCACCAAGATGTGAAGGCGTGGTACGCGAAATAAGCAACGGATGAGCGCTCCAAAGCGCATCAAAGAAAGATCCAATCGGCTGTCGTAATTCAGCGTTCAGCCTGGTGTAAGCTCTGCCAATGAGATTTCCGAGTTCGGGGCGCTGGCTGCTGCCGCTGCCACTCATTGTGCTGACCACCGCAGCCGTGGCGCAGGTGACCGGTGATGAGACGATGCGCGCCGCCCTCGCGCCCACGGCGAGTTTGCGGGCCGTGTTTCTGGCCACGAATCCCATGCAAGGCACGGTCGATCCCAACACGCAAGAGGTCGCAGGTCCGGCAGCCGATATTGCTCAGGAGCTTGGGCGGCGAATCGGCGTGCCAGTATCGATTCGGCCTGTGCCCGGCGTGCCGGCTGTGATTGAAGCCGTGAAGAATGGCTCTGCCGATATCGGGTTCCTCGCCTATGACGCGACTCGAGCGCAGCAGGTTGCTTTCACACAAGCCTACGTACTGGGACACAATAGCTATATCGTGCGCGCGGACTCGCCAATTCACACGCTCGCAGACGCCGATCGTGAAGGCGTTCGGATCGGGGCTCGCGACGCCGTCGCAGTAGACCTGTTCCTCAGCCGCACGCTGGAAAGAGCCGAGCTGGTGCATCTGCCTCGGGCGACCACGGAAAACGAGGCTACCCGACTGGTACTGATGGGCGAAATAGATGCGTACGCTGCCAACACTGAGCGCCTCGCGATTGCTGCGGCAAGCGAGCCCCAGATCCGGGTCGTCGAAGGCAGCATAATGTTTGCGGAGCAATCCGTCGTTGTTACCCAGGACAATGCGGCTGGCCTTGCGCATCTGAATCGATTTATCGACGAGATCCGTGCCTCGGGCTTTCTGCAGAGCATGGTGGAACGCTACGGCCTTGCTGGGGTGGAAGTCGCGCCGCACGGGACGCGCTAGAGGCCCGATATTCTGCCTTGGCATTGTCTGCGGGTGTGTGGAGGACCGGGTAATGCTCAGCCACGCACCATTGAGCAAGACCGTCCTAGCACGCATCCTGTCACTGGAATAGAAACAATCAGTTAACGTTCGCCACGCAAATCCGCGGGGCGAGTAGGCGAAGTTTCACCTGCTCTTGGCACAACTCGAACTTTTTTTCAGGCTCGAAAGCGGGCGAATTCCGTTAGAATCGGCGCATCAGTGAATGCCGAGGAAAGCTGCCAATGCCTTTCACATTAACGATCAACGGCGCGGCCTATGAGATCGATGCCGAGCCGGAAACGCCCCTGCTCTGGATCCTACGTGACAACATCGGCCTGACCGGCACGAAGTTCGGTTGCGGCATCGCACAATGCGGCGCGTGCACCGTGCATATCGACGGTCAACCGGCGCGGGCCTGCTCGACGACCGCAGCCAGCGCCGTCGGTCGCGCGATCACAACGATCGAGGGATTGTCCGAAGACAACAGCCACCCGGTGCAGCGTGCGTGGATCGAGGGCACCGTGCCGCAGTGCGGTTATTGCCAGTCCGGCCAGATCATGTCGGCAGCGGCGCTGCTGGACCGCAGCCCTGCCCCGACAGATGCCGAGATCGATTCGGCGATGGCGGGTAATCTCTGTCGTTGCGGCACCTACCGGCGTATCCGCGCCGCGATTCATCGTGCCTCTGACCTCGCAAAGAGCTGAAGGGAATGAGCATGATCGACCTCGAAACGAAACTGTCCCGACGCACGCTGATCCGGACCATGGCCGGCGCCGGCGGTGGCATGCTGCTCGGCTTCCACATTCCCGGCTTCGCAGCGGTGATCGCGCCGAAGCCATGGACGACGCCGACCCACGGCGACGAGATCAACGCCTGGCTCGCGATCGACGCGGACGGCACCGTGACGATTCGCGTCCCTCACACGGAGCAGGGCCAGGGCGCGCTCACGTCGGTGTCCATGATGGTCGCCGAGGAGCTCGACGTCCCCTGGGACAACGTGCGCGCAGTGTTCGCCGACATGAACCGTCATGTGAACGACGGCGAAGAATATATCGTGACGACTACCCACGGCTCGCAGTTGGTCAGGCTGCAGCACCCTCACATCATGCAGGCAGGCGCGTCCGCGCGTGAACGGCTGAAGGCGGCTGCGGCGCGCGCCTGGAACGTCGAACCGACGGACGTGGTCGCGAAGCAAGGCGTGCTTAGTAGCGGCTCACACAGCGGTAGCTACGCACAGTTCGCCGCGGCGGCCGCGGAGATCTCGCTCGCGCAGGAACCTGCCATCAAACCACCCGGGCAGTGGTGGCTGCTTGGGCAGCCCATCGGGCGTTTGGATGCGCCGGTCAAGGTCAACGGCAGCGCACATTTCTCTATCGACACGCGCCTCGAAGGCATGGTCTATGCAGCCGTAAAGAGCTGTCCTGTGCCCTGGGGCGGATTGCGCAGTTACGATTTCGACGCGATCAAGGATCGTCCCGGCGTCATCGCAGCAGTGGAGCTTAAGGCGGTCGAAGGAAAAACGTCTACGTCTGATATGCAGAACGGCGTCGCCGTCGTCGCCGACACCTGGTATCGCGCGAAGACCGCACTCGACCTCATGGCAGTCGAATGGGACTATGGTCCCGCCGGCGCAGTCAGCAACGCGACCCAGGCTGCCGAAGCTAAGCAGCTATTCGAAGTGCCAGGCGAAGTGAGCCATGAGTCCGGCGGTGATGCGCCCGCCATGATCGCCGCCTCCGACCGGACCGTGACAGCCGAGTATCACCGGCCGTACGAGACCCATGCGCGCATGGAGCCGATAAACGCCACCGTCAGCGTGACGGCCGAGCGGGTTGACGTCTGGTCGCCCACTCAAGACCAATCGGCCCCGATTAGGATCGTCGCAGACCAGCTGGGCCGGAACACTCGAGACATTTATGTCCACACAGGCTTCATCGGCGGGGCGTTCGGCGGCAACGGCGGCGGCGCGACGGCCGTGACGCGCCAGGCCACCGAAATCTCCCGCCAGCTCGGGCGGCCGGTTAAGGTCATCTGGACCCGTGAAGAAGACGTCATGCAGGACAAGCAGCGCCCGCCGGTCTACACGCGAATCACCGCTTCGGTCGGCGACAACGGCCTGCCGGAGGCGTTACTTTCACGCGCCGTCTGGTTCACGTTCAACGGCGTCGACCGTATCGGTCCTGCCACGGCAGACGTCACCATTAACACGATGCCTTACGCCGTCCCCAATCGGCGGCACGAGCGACACAACATAGCCGCGCACATCCCGACCGCGACCCACCGGGGCCCTGGCGCGAACCAAAACGGTTTTATGATCGAGCAATTCGCCGATGAACTGGCGTTGGCCGGCGACTGGGATCCGCTCGAATGGCGGCTGGAAATGACCAAGGGCCAGGAACGCTGGCAGAGAGTCCTGCTGAAACTGAAAGAGGTCGCAGGATTTATGACCGACCTGCCGCGTGGAGAAGGCATGGGCATCGCGGTCGTTGAAGACCACGGCTCCATCTGCGGCGCATGCGCTACGGTCTCGGTCACACGCAGCGGGCAGCTTTCCGTAGAAAAGGTCGTTCTGGCGATAAACAGCGGCTACATGATCAACCCGCGGGCCGGTGCGGAACAGCTCGAAGGCGCCGTCTGCTATGAGTTGTCGCACGCGCTGTACGGCGGCCTCGACCTTAGTGGCGGCCAGTTTGTGTCTCGCAACTTCGACACTTACAACCTGATGCGCATGCACCAGATGCCAGAGGTCGAGGTTCACTTTGCTATGTCCGAGGACGGCTGGTGGGGCGGTATGGGTGAGCCAGGTGGCCCACCGACACCGCCGGCGGTCGCGAACGCGATTTACTTCGCGACCGGGAAGCGAATTCGCGCCACGCCGATAACGAAACACGATTTGAACTGGAGCTAACAAAAAGATCTCAGTCGAGGTGCTAACAGGCAAGCGCGTGCAGGAATTCGTCTTGCATCAGTCGCGCAGCCTCAAGCAAAGCAAATTCTCTTCGGGTCATAGCGTAATCACTTGACCAAGCCTGGCGAGCCGCTGTTCCTGATGCGGCAGAGCGCGACGCCTGCCAACTGCGGCCATTCCGGCTCTCGAGTTCGCACTCCAGCGGTGATCCAGGACTGGATTTAGCGCTCTCTTCGAGACAGAGCGCTTCATCACTCGTGAAGGTTCCAGCCAGCTTGGGATGCAAGGCCCACAAAATCTGCGTATGATCCGGACGCTAGGGCTAGCCGGCAGACTTCGGCTAGCCCTTAGAATCATATCTTCCCTTCCTGGCTATCGGCGCCCACGGCCGCTGATGTAGCCATAACTCAGGCACACCAACTTGCTTTCCGCAGCTAATCTGTCGATTCAATTCGGCGCGAAACCTCTATTTGAGAACGTCTCCATCTCGTTCGGTAACGGCAACCGCTATGGCCTGATCGGCGCAAACGGCTCAGGCAAATCGACGTTCATGAAAATACTGGCCGGTGAACTGGAGCCCAGCTCGGGCAACGTCTCTACCGAGCCCTACGCACGGATCGGCCGGCTTCGGCAGGACCAGTTCGCCTACGAGGACTGTCGGGTGCTGGATACGGTGATGATGGGTCACGAGAAGCTGTGGACCGTGCTACAGGAACGCGACCGGCTCTATTCACTGCCGGAGATGAGTGACGCCGAAGGCATGCGCGTCGCGGACCTGGAGATCGAATTCGCGGAGTTAGACGGCTATTCCGCCGAGTCGCGGGCGAGCGAGTTACTGAAAAGCATTGGCATCCCGGTGGAACAACACGCAGGCCCAATGAGTTCTGTCGCCCCAGGCTGGAAGCTTAGGGTCCTGCTCGCCCAAGCGCTGTTCTCCGAACCGGACATTCTCCTGCTCGACGAGCCTACGAATAATCTCGATATCAATACCATTCGCTGGCTGGAAGACTTTCTAATCAACAGCAAGTCTACGATGGTCATCATCTCGCACGATCGGCATTTTCTAAATAGCGTCTGCACACACATGGCCGATCTCGACTACGGCGAGCTGCGCGAGTTTCCAGGAAATTACGACGAGTACATGACGGCGGCAACTCAGACACGAGAGCGAATGCACGCTGAAAA
>JAHEEM010000343.1 GCA_024640695.1 Rhodospirillaceae bacterium
TATAGGCAAGTCCGGGGTTTGCGCTGACCTGGACGGCCGCGGCCCGCGCCAGCTGGTTACTTTTACCCTCGACAAAGGTCTCGAAGGTGAATGCCGCGTTCAGCCTACCGCCGGGAATCAGGCGCCGCTGCGGCGCGCTTGCAGCCGTTTTCTCCGGGGACACGATCAGCGGCGGTCGGCGGCTGCCGACTTCCAGAAAAACCGGCACCGGGGCTGCCACTGTGATAATTCGCGGCAGGCAGTGCTCCTGAACCCAGTCGACCACGAAGCGGTTGGGCGCGAGCAATCTCAAGGCCCGATCCTCCTCGACCGCCTGCAGGGGGCGCACCCATGTGTTGAACTGCTGCTCGGACAGCTCGTTTCGCAGGGTCCGTAGACACTGCTCCCATATGGATGCATGCGCCGCCGGGTTGGCTTCCACAGTCATTCTTCTTGGATGAGCTTGTCGGTTAATAATGATTTTGCGAGACGAGGAGAGCCCTCGAATCGTCTGAGGAGTCTATACCGGCTTCGGCCCAGTTATCCACAACTTCATAGGCACTGGGCGGTATTGACAGCCTGAGCGACCGCGCGTACAGTTCGCTGCTCGCGCGCCTCAGCACATCTCTTTGTTTTGCCTAGAACTTTTTGATGGACCACAATTCGGGTCGAGCCTGCTATGAAACGTACATATCAACCCAGCAACCTCAGGCGCAAGCGCACGCATGGCTTCCGAGCCCGTATGGCAACCAAGAGAGGTCGGCAGGTCCTGAGTCGACGGCGCGCCAAGGGTCGAGCACGGTTGACGCCCTAACCCCGAGCCGCGAGCTCGACGACGGCGCGCTGGCGCCGCACGCTTTCTCACGGCACAGTCGGCTCACTAGCGCTGCCGAGTACGGCCGAGTCTTCGCGCGATCGCAACGTTCCTCTGACAGCTTATTCACAGTGCTAGCGCGAGGGACCGAAGGTACCGGGCCGCGACTCGGGCTAGCGATCTCTAAGCGAGCAGCGAAGCGCGCGGTGCAGAGAAACCGGCTCAAGCGCGTTGCGCGTGAGGTATTCAGGTTGCGTTCCGATCTGGTGTCGATGGACTTTATCGTGCTGGCGAACACGGGCGCCAAGAAAGCGTCATTGGCTGAGTTACGTTCTAGTCTCGAAAAACACTTCGATCGGCTGGCACGGCAATCGGGACCCGCGAGCCATGGAAAATAATACCCGGCTTTTCATTTGGATGACCCTCTTGGTCATGATCTGGCTGAGCTACCGCCAGTGGCTCAGCGACTACCCGTCTGTTCCCGCAGCCGCACCCGCGCCCGCAGCGCAGACGCAGGATCCGTTGCTAACCCTACCCAATGTGCCCACTGCCGCCCAGGAGGCACTGCCGCAGGTCGCGATCTCTGATCCGGCAGTTGTTCCGCAGTTGCCGGCAGGCGAAGCGGCAGCACCTGTGCAGTCGATCCGTGTGCGAACGGATGTCCTCGACTTGACGATCGATCTACGCGGTGGGGATCTCGTGCGCGCCGACGTGCCTGATTACCCGGTCGACAAAAACCGGCCCGATGTGCCCGTGCGACTGCTGGATTACGCGCCCGATACTCACTGGGTCTATCAGAGCGGTTACCGCAGTGCTCAGGGTGGCGACGAGCCCAACCATCTTGCACAGTTCACGAGTGACTCGGCTTCGTATACGCTCGCGGACGGTCAAGACGAGCTAGTCGTAGAGCTCCGATGGGCAAATGCCGGACCGTTGAGCGGGAGGAAGATCTACCGATTCCATCGTGGAAGTTACGCGATCTCGCTGACCTTAGCGGTCCAGAACGCGTCCGATGTGCTGTGGACCGGTGTGCCGTATGTGCAGATGGTCCGGCGCCATGTGCCCTTGAAGCGTTCCTACACCTCGGTCGACTCGTATTCCTTCCGCGGTCCGGTGCTCTATAACGGTGATCGTTATGAGAAGCTCGACGTCGACGACATCGCAGCCGAGCCAATCAGTCAGGTCGTGACCGGCGGATGGCTCGCCGGCATCGAGCATCACTTCCTGGCCGCCGCGATACCCCCAACCGAAGAGCCCGCTACCTACCAGGCCGCGATGCGCGGAATGGAATATGTCCTGACCGCTTTGAGCCAGCCACGCCAACTTGCGCCTGGCGAGGCCTTCGAGTATCCGGTAGCGCTCTTCGTCGGGCCGAAAATTCAGGATCAGCTAAAGCTTACGGCCAATGAGTTGGAGCTTACGGTCGACTACGGCGTGCTGACTGTGCTCGCACAGCCCTTGTTCTGGCTGCTGAGCAGAGTCCACGACCTCGTCGGCAACTGGGGCTGGTCCATCGTGCTCGTCACGCTGATGATCAAGCTCGCCTTCTATAAGCTCACGCAGGCGAGCGGCCGTTCGATGGCGAAGATGCGTAAGGTGCAACCGCGATTGAAAACGCTGCAGGAGCGCTACAAGGACGACCGCCAGGCGCTGAGCCAAGCGATGATGAAGCTCTACAAGGAAGAGAAGATCAATCCGGCCGCCGGCTGTTTGCCTATCCTCATACAGATGCCGTTCTTCTTCGCCTTTTATTGGGTGCTGATAGAGAGCGTAGAAATACGTCAGGCGCCGTTCATGCTCTGGATAA
>JAHEEM010000138.1 GCA_024640695.1 Rhodospirillaceae bacterium
CGTGAGGTTGATGTGCGGCGCGCCGCTCTTGACGACGCGACCGGTGACACGGACGTGGTCGCCGGCTTTGAGCGTAGTGCGATCCCAGCCGAAGTTGCGGCTGAGCTGCTGCGGTCCGCCCATTTCGGCTTGCCAGGTCTCCGTCGCGCCCGCCGCGTCGGTGACATTGAAAATGATGATCGAGTGCGGGTTTATGAGCTGCAAGGCGACGACCGTGCCGTCGAGGGTGGTGACCTCTTCCGCATAACGTCCGGCATCGCCATGATGGGCGGCGAGCGGCGCGGCTGCCAGAGCAGCGGCCAGAGCAGCGGCAAGGGCCGACGTTGCTAAGCTAATGATTCTCATATGCAAAATCTACAAATTGAAGTATTTTCGGGCAGCTATTTTGACGGCTGACGCTATGCCCGGCAAGTAGGGGGAAGCCGTAAGCCGCCTATCCGGTGACGCGCGTCAGTTATCGTAAGCTGCGCCGCGCGCAGCGCCCTTGAGTCACAGTCCGCTAGGTCTTCTTGAGCCGGCGCGCCGCAAGCAGGGCCGCAGCGATCGACAGCAGAAGCAGTCCGGCAGGGAATAGCTCTACCCTCCCGATCATCGGGAATTTTAATGCGAGATCGAGCGCGTCGATTCCAAAAGTCAGCCCGAGCAAGTTCAGCTCAATACCTTCCTGGGCAGCCGCCAGGATCCCGGCTGTGCCAAGCAGGCTCAGCTGGTAGCCGGTGCCGCTCGGCACCGCGGCCGTGAGGCGCCTACCGAGGTAGTCCTTGCCGATCGCTGTGGGTGGCAGGTCGACGCGCAACTCGGGAATGTCTCGAAGTACGTGCGCCGTAAACGTGTTCGAGTTTGGGCCTGGCCAGACCCTGTATTCGGTTGCATAGGGATAGCGGGTTACCGCCGCTTCGATACGATCGAGCAGCGCTTCGGCCTGGGCGCCGCGAAGATCGGCCAGGAGATCGGGTGTGTTACCAAACCACCGTCCGTCGGGTGGCCGGTCGCTTTGCACGACCGCGCTGCCGGTCTGGCGTAGGCGCCAGCCGTTGACTTCGTAAACCGTGTAAGCAGGTGCACCAGCTGGTTTGGCCGCAATCCAGGTATGCACACCAAAGACTCCGCGCCAGCGGACCGCGCGTGCCGCATAGACCTGAATGACTGCCTCCGGCGTTTCTTCGGGCTCGGGAGCCAGGCCGACCGGCTCGCGGCTTGCTGTCCGCCAGTCCTCCGCGTTGATGTTCGCGACGATCAGAATTACGGGGACGAAGATGGTGAGACTGACGAGCCCGACCCTGACCAACATTAATCCTCGAGATTGCATGAACCGTCTGCAGTGCGCACGGCAGCCGTGGGTCAGAGGATTTCGTCGGAGATGAACTCAGCGAAATGGTGCGTCCAGTTGAGGGGTCGAGGCTCGGTGACCTCCTTGGAGATCGCGAGGTCTCTAACAAAGACGCGTCGCATGAGATCGTCGACGACCGTGGGGTTCGCGGAAGCGATGTTGAGTTCTTCGTTGATCTGCAGGCTCAACTTGTCGAAGTTCGCCGAACCGACGCAGGCCCAGCCGTCGATGATTGCGGCCTTGATATGCGTCATGCCCGGATACATGAACACGCGAATGCCGTTGCGCAGCATGACGTTGGTGGCGACTTCATTGCTGTGATTCAGCGGCGGATGATTGCCGTCGTCGGGCAGGATGACCCGCACGTCGACGCCGCGGCGCCTGGCTTTCGCCAGCTCGTAGAGGATCGTGTCGTCGGAGAAATAGGCGTTCTCGATATAGATGTAGCTTTGCGCGCTACGTATGGCGGCGAGCTGGGCGCGATAGATCTGCGAGTCGTGATCGCGTGTCACGAGCACCCGCATCGGCTCGCCGATGTCCTCTGCTCGCTCCGTGGACTCGGACAGCGCGCGGTAAGTCATGGCCAGGTCGCCGAGCCAACCGGCCTTCGACCAGGCGATGTCGAGGTCGCGCTGCAGTACATCTACGATTGGGCCGTTGACCTCAACCATGAGATCGTGCCAAACGTAACGGTACTCGCGGCCGATGTTCATGCCGCCGAGAAAGGCGACTCTGCCGTCGATGATCGTCGACTTCGTATGATCTCCGGTAAGCCACGGGTTGCCGCTCGTGCGGACTTGCGCCTGCGAGCCGCGCTCCAGGTAGGAAGCCATCGAAATCGGTGGCTGGAAATCGACGGGCATGCCCTCGGGATCGACCTGCGTGCCGAGCAGCGCGCCGATGCCGTCGAGCAACACGCGTACATTGAGCTCTCGCGAGCGCTCGCGCAGCAGATCGGCGATTCCCACGGCGATGTCGTCGTTATCGAAAATGTAGGTTCTGATGTCGATCGATTCTTCAGCGTCCTCGATCGTCTCGATCAGGCGCGGAAAGAACTCGTCGCCGTCGATGAGAAACTTCACCGTGCCGCGGGTAGCAGTGCCGGCGAGGGTATCGAGCCGTTGCTCCCAGCGCTCCAGATCCATGCCCGGTCCATGACTGACTTTGGGTATCGGCATCTCTTCGAGCCGTGCGAACTGCACGACGTCGATTGCGACCCGACGCGAGAAACTCGCCGTCGACTTGAGCAGCAGCGAATAGAACGCTTTCACCGTGGAGAACGGCCGGATCAGCGGCTCTATCACGGTACTCTTGGCGAGCAGCAGCCCCGCGTTTGCGGCCGTTGCTGCGCGACGGGTCTGGATCGACGAGCCTGGCATCTGGGGTGTGGGGGTCGGCTCGGCGAAGCTGATCGGGTCAAGCGCGCTAAAGTAGGGGGCTGCGATCTCGGGCTGGACGGCTTCAGGGCGGGACACGCAGCCGGCGAGCAGCACAGCCAGCGCGACGCCGATGCCGGCGCCGACACGAGGTAGGCTTGCTGAACTGAATGATCGCGCTGCCATTTGCTGGCGTATCCCGGCTCTTACTGGGGTTCCGATTCTAGAGCATTTACGCTGAACCGCCGCTAATCGATTGCTCAGAGCGGCGGTCCAAGGTGCTGAAATACCAAAAAAACAGGCGTATTTCGAGGCTCCGGCACCCATTTCGCGAAGATTCTGCGTCCCGCTGGCCGAGCCCCGGCCCTCGCGGCTCGCTCGCGGGCTGCGCCGCTGCAGGCGCACCGCCCGGGCCGCTAGTCGCCCAGTGCCTGACGCCGCCAGAGCTCCCAGGGCCGGTCGTAGGAGCGGTTTTCTCCATCCTGGAGCACGAGTCGGGCTTCCTCGGGATCGAGATAGGCGACCGTGCCACCGAGTCCGATGGCCTGCAGCTGAATAGCCGCATTGGCCTCGAGGTAGATACTGCGCCCGACGGCGAATGGGATCGACGGCCCGACGACGGCGACGCCATGGCCGCGCATGAGCACGGCCGGGCGATCACCGAGCTCCGCGGCCAGCGCGCCGCCGCGCTGAACGTTGTTCACGAGCATGCTGGTCATGCCCGAGGCGTCGCGGATGTCGTAAATCGGCAGGCCTTCGCCGATGAATCCCGCCATATGATAGACGGGCTTTATCGGCACGGAGCTGATGCCGAACGGGATCACGGACGGCGAGTGATTGTGCACCACCGACATGACGTCCGGCCGCGCCTTATAGATCTCGGCATGTATATAGCGCTCGGAGTACTGCGAGCGACCGTTGAGATTGATCGGCATCGCGTCGAGGTCGTACTCGATGATATCGGTTTCGGAGACGAGCTCCGGCGCTCGCGCGCTGGCCATTAGAAACCGGTTCGGATCCTTGTCGTGGCGAACGCTCACGTGTCCATAGGCGTCGACGATGCCATGCGCGGCGAGGGTACGGTTTGCGGCGATCAGATCTTGGATCAAGCTCGGGTCGGCAGGACCCGCCGAGCTCGGACCGTTCTGCGCGAGCACGGCGGGGGCAGCGAGCGCGAGTAGCATTGCAGCAATAATCGAGTGTGTGGCGAGCAATCGCCCTGTCGGAAAGGTCATGGCTGCCTCCTTGAGGTCAACTTAGGCGAGGGAAGAGCGCGAGCGCATTGCCCGTCTGAATAGTCTGGAGGTCTTCGGTGCTGAAGCCGTCGAAGTCTCGGAGCACGGTATCGGACTCTTCGATCAGCACGGGTGGTGAGATCGGCAGATCCGTGCCGAAGACGATGTGGGACGGATCGACGAGCTCCACAAGGGCGCGCAGGCTATAGATAGAGGTGGCCTGCGCCGTGCCGTAATACAGCGTCTTCATGTACGCAATCACGCCCTGCGGCGCGCGCTCGCGCACGGCTGGGTTGAAACGCTCGCCCTGCTCGGCAAGCCGCGCGGCGATATAGGGTGCGGCGCCGCCCGCATGGGCCGTGATCCAGCGGACATTCGGAAAGCGTTCGATGGTGCCCGATAAAATCAGATTCGCTATCGCCCGCGTCGTCTCGAACACGTATTCGATGACGGAGCTGCGGATCTCGAGTCCGAGATCCTCGAAGAACGGCGGGTTCGTCGGGTGCAAGAGCACGACGGCGCGACGTCGGTCGAGCTCGGTCATGAGCGGGTCGTATTCCGGCGCGCCCAGGTAGTGATTATCGACGCTCGGGTTTAGTCCGACTCCATCGAGCTGAAGCTCATCGAGCGCGTACACGGCTTCCTCGGCAACGGCGTCGAAGTCGTATTGCGGCAGGAATGCGAGCGCGCCGAACCGGGTCGGATGGTCAGCGACGATTCGCGCCGCTGCCTCGTTGACCTCGCGGCAGGCCTCGATAGAGATGCGCGCGCGCGGATTGCGGACCGACAGCATGCCGATGCGGATGTCGAAGCGGTCCATGAGACTCATCGCGCTCGGCACGGTCCACTCGCCGCCGGGCCAGGAAGAGCCAATGGCCACGCCCTCGAACGCCGCGCGAATCGAAGGCGGATGCCAGTGGTGGTGGACATCGATGCGACCGGTCTCTTGCGCGGCCGCGATCGGGCTGAACCGCTGCATTGCCAGCGCCGCGGCGGCTGTTCCGCAGAGCTTGAGCGCCTGCCGGCGGGAATGGACGGTTGTGCTGGATCTGGTCATCACGGTCGCCCCGAAACGAGCGAAATCCTTATTCTAACTCTCGGGTAACCGAGTATAGCCGAGCGCCGGGCGAGCCGGCGCACGGAGGGATTTGCCTGTTCGCGTCGCGCGCGGCGGCTCGTGCGCAGACGTGGCTAAGTCTCTCGCTTGCGTGGGGGGCTGGCCGGCTGCGCGATCTTTACGGGTCCGTTGGGGATCTTTACAGAGTTCAGAATCTCGTCCTGTCGGGCCTTTCGGACTTTGTTACGTAGGTCCCGGGCTGTGTCGCCCGCGCTACATTGTCAGCGCCAATTCCGAACGTCCTCTGCTACGACAATGGTTCCTACCGGGGATTCAGCGTGTTTATTCAAAGGGTCGCGCACTCCATTCACCTCACTGGGCTCAATTCCATCGACTCTGGCTTTCAGATCCGACTGAGGTTTGCCTATGCAACCGCGATAGCCTCCGGATGGTGGGCCGGCACGTACTCCGCGCTGAACGACTATGCGTATTGGGCAGAAGGAGTCGGCATCTGGTTCAACGCACATTGGTCCGCTGTCAATACGCCGCAGACGGTCGACACTCGCGAAGAGCTCGCTCAGTATGACGATGGTCTCTACCGGCTGATCAGGGAGTTCTTCACGGAGGACGAGATCGCAATCTGTCCTTCGGATCTTCCATAACGGGGGTTCCCCTCGCCAAGGTGGTGAGATGTTTCCACTGCAAGTGCGAGCTGGGGCCCGACGGTAGGCGGCGTCGCTCGCGTAATCGGTACGTAGGCTACGGCGGGCAGATTGGCGTTAAGCTATTGTCTAGAGCTAAATAACTGAATTGGTCGAGATTGCACGCATGGCGAACGAGAACGCGTACACCGAAGCGACGAGCACTGCTCGGACGCCGAGAAGGACGGCTTTACAGCAGCTACTTGAGCCCATCATGCGCATCGGCCGAGAGTTGCTCGGGGCAGGACGCCATAATGGCGGCTTGACTGGCCTGTCCGCCGAAGGGCTCAGTGGCCTGTGCCGGGAGCTGCTCGATCAACGAGGCGAAGCCTCTGGACTTGCCCTCGCGGATGTAATTCTCACGAGCTATCAGGCACTGTCCTTGGAGGAGAAGCGGCGCTTCTTTGAGTGCATTAGCGATGAGTTTGGGCCCAGCCAGGACGCCATCGTCGCAGCCGCTGACGCCTACAAGCTCCGCCCGAGCTTTGATAACCTCGCAGCTCTGCGCAAAGCGATCGAAGCGCCCCGGCTGAAACTATTTCGGCGCCTCAATACGGCTCCGGGCGGAATCGGCCGGCTCGTGGCCATGCGCGCCGAAGTGCTTGGCATGCTGGAGACGGTGCCGGGCTTGCGCCCACTCGAGGCAGATCTCCGTCATCTGCTCGTGTCGTGGTTCAATCGTGGATTTCTGGTAATGGAGCAAATCGATTGGCGCTCCCCGGCGAGCTTGCTGGAGAAGATTGTCGCCTACGAAGCGGTCCACGAGATCAACGGGCTGGAAGACCTGCGCGTCCGGTTGGCTGACGACCGTCGCTGTTTCGCTTTCTTTCATCCAGCGATGCCGGACGACCCATTGATATTCGTTCAAGTGGCCTTGATGAAGGGCCTGGCCGATGCTATCGGTCCCCTGATCGCTCGCGAACGCTCGATAGGCGACTCGCAGGAAGCGGACACGGCGGTATTTTATTCGATCAGCAATTGTCACGACGGATTGCGGGGAATCAGCTTCGGCAATTTCCTGATTAAACAGGTTGTTGAAGATTTGCGTCGCGATCTGGAGAATATTCAGAATTTCGTAACGCTTTCTCCGATCAGCAGTTTTCGGCAATGGACCGAGCAGGTCTCTCCGCAGTCGCTGTCTGAAGCGCTGCAGGCCGACCTGGCGCTTTGTCGAGAGCGAGTTGCTGCGCCGGAAGCGCTGCTCGGCGACCTGTCATCGAGCGAGGCTCGGGAGCCGTTGATCCGCCTTTGTGCGCATTATCTACTCAATGAAAAGCGCGGCGGGAAGCCGATCGATGCCGTGGCCCGCTTTCATTTGGGTAACGGCGCCGCTCTGGAGCGCATAAACTGGAACGCGGATTCTTCGCCGGCCGGGTGGGAGCGATCCTTCGGGATCATGGTGAACTATGTCTATCGGCTCAAGGAAATCGAAAAGAACCACGAGGAATATTTCGAGCTCGGAACCATTGCGGCTTCGCCCGTGGTGCGGAAGTTGGCGCATTAGCGCTAGGCGGAGCCCCATAACGATCGACGGCTCGAACGGTCGCGGATACTCTATGTAATTGGCTTGCTCATCGCGCGAGCCATAGGAGCAGGAGCTTGAGATACAAGATCGCGTTCAATGCGTTTCTGGCGGCGTTAGTCGGCGTGCTCGGTGTCGGCTGCCAGCAGTCTTTCGAGCCTGAGGCCGCGGCTGGAGCCGTCGATGCGCCAGACCGGAACATGCCTACATTCCGCGTGGATCCAGACTGGCCACAAGTGCCCGCACAGTGGAAGCTTGGCGACGTGTCGAGCGTCGCCATTGACGCGCAGGACAATGCGTGGATCTTGCACCGCCCGCGCACGCTTTCCCCGGACGAGGCCGCTCAGGCCGCGCCGCCGGTTCTGGGGTTCGACAGCGACGGTAACTTCTTGACTGCCTGGGGTGGCGATGGGGACGGATACGAATGGCCGCAGCGCGAGCACGGCATCCACATCGATCATCAAGGCTTCGTCTGGCTCGGCGGGAACAATTGTCCCGGCCGTGTCGCGGGACTCAAGTCGGTCTCGGACGACCAGCTGGTAAAGTTCACGCTTGACGGCGCGTTCGTCTCGCAGTTCGGACGCAGCGATGCGAGTGGCGGCAACGGCGACACGGGTAACTTTCACGAGCCGGCTGACGCGGTGCTTTACCCGCCGACCAACGAGCTGTTCGTCGCCGACGGCTATGGTAACCACCGTGTCGTCGTGATCGACGCCGATACAGGGGGCTTCAAACGGATGTGGGGTGCGTTCGGCAACGTGCCGGAGGACGCGGACAACTGCCCGCATATCTCGCTGACCGCCGTGCCCGACGGGCCGGGCCCACAGCAGTTCAGCGTCGTCCATGCGCTTCGCGTGTCCAACGACGGTATCGTCTACGTGGCCGACCGTGAGAATCGGCGCGTTCAGGTGTTTACGCTCGACGGCGAGTACCTCGACCAGATCATTTGGCACGATGCGCCATTCGCCCGCAATCTGGCCTTGTCGCCGGATCCCGAGCAGCAGTTTCTTTACGTTGGGGGCGGTAACGGAATTCGCGTCTTCGATCGCCGCTCACTCGAGTTCCTGACCACGATCGAGGGCGAGGGCGTGATCGGTGCCGGCCACCATCTTCAGACCGACTCGAAGGGCAACCTCTATATCGCCGCCACAGGCTCCGGTTATCAGCGGCTGCTGTTCACCGGTCTAGCGCCAGCTGTGACCGACTAGGCGCGTCACCGCCGGCGCAGCCAGGCGCCGATTCCGAGCCCGGTCAGCGCCGCAGCGATAACGAGCATTGCCACGGCGTACCGCGGTAAATAGGGATCGCGGTTGAAGGCCGCGCTCACGCCCGGGATCGCCCACAGGTCGCCGCTGCCGCTGCCGACAACGAGCTGCGCCTTCATGCCTTTTTCCATGTGCTGGGTCAGATCGCAATGCACGAGATAGGTGCGATCGTCGCTCGGTACGATGAACGAGCCGGTCTGGCTCTCGCCGCCGTTTGCCTCGAGATGGAACATCCCGGCCGGATACAGATACCGCGGCAGGCCGTGCACCATCCATTGATGGCGGACTCGATCGTCGTTAACGAATGTGACCGTGACGCGACTACAGGGCTCGACGACGAGCTCCCGCTGGCTGTAGCCGAAGATCGTGCCGGGAAAATCTGCGGCGTACTGACTGCCCGCATGCACGGTAAACGCATGCTCCGTCGCGACTTGTTTGCAGTCGCGCGGCAGTGTCGTGACATTG
>JAHEEM010000344.1 GCA_024640695.1 Rhodospirillaceae bacterium
CCGCGCGGCAATCTCGTCATGGGTGCTACGGGCGAAGGACGAGAACTTACCGAAAGGGATCGTTGGTTGTGTGCCCAGATCGGTCCTATCCTGCGGGACAAGGGCGTCATCTTCGCCGGAATCGACGTCATCGGCGATTTTCTCACTGAGATCAACGTCACCAGCCCAACGGGAATTCGTGAACTCGATCGCCAGTTCGATATCGACATCGCTGATATGCTGTTGACCGCTGTGGAGCAACGACTATCTGGCTGATGGCCATGGCTTCGACAAGACTTCTTCTCAGTGCATGCTGCGTGCTCGCCGTCGGCTGCGATCGGCCCGGCGCCGGGACGGAGCTCGTCGAGGAACGCTTTTTCGCGATGGGCACCTGGGTCGACTTGAGCTTCGTGAGCCCGGGACCAGAAGCGAGAGACGCTGCGCTTCGGGAGATCGAGGTCGCGCTCAGAGAATTTGAACGGGATTTCTACCCGTGGACCGATGGCGAGCTTGCGACGCTCAACAGCGCTATCGCAGACGGTCGCGAAATGACTGTGAGCCCCGAGATGGCGCAACTGTTGATCCGCGCGCGCGACCTGTCTCGCACAAGCGACGGGCTCTTCGAGCCCGGGCTCGGCAAGCTCGTAGAGCTCTGGGGGTTTCACACGACTACGCTCACGGATCCACAACCTCCTACCGCCGAGGCCATCGCAGCAACGCTCGACGCCAGCGGCGGCATCGATGTGCTCGAGATCGATGGGCAACAGATCCGAAGTGCCGGGCGCAGTCTCACGCTCGATCTCGGTGGCATCGCCAAGGGAGCAGCCGTCGATGAGATCCTCGCGTTGCTCGAGCCGCATGGCATCGACTCAGCACTCATCAACGCCGGTGGCGATCTCGCTGTCTCCGGCCAGGCGCTCGGCGACAGGCCGTGGCGCGTCGGGATACGAGATCCGCGGACTGACGGCCTGCTGGGCATTGTCGAGCTGGCCGATGGCGAGGCCGCGTTCACATCCGGTGACTACGAGCGTTTTTACGAATATCAGGGCCAGCGCCTTCATCACCTGCTAGATCCGAAAACCGGACGGCCCGTGGAGCACACGCAGGCTCTGACAGTCGTGGGTACGGATCCAACAACCGCGGACGCAGCCGCTACGGCACTGTTCGTCGCAGGACCCGACCGCTGGCGCGTAACCGCGGACCGGCTCGGCATAGACGCCGTATTGCGCGTCGATGCGAGCGGAGAGGTCGAACTGACACAACAAATGGCCGCGCGCTTGGAACCCACCAACACGGCTCACGATATAATCATGGGCTCCGGCCAGGAATCGCTACCGTGAGCACGGACCGGCTGAGCTCAACATTCTTCGTCGCCGTATTGTTTCACGGCATCGTGATCCTGGGCGTGACGTTCACCGTTAGCCCGCTTGGCGACTCTGATCTCATTCCGACACTGCGAGTTACTCTCGTGCAGGAAACTGCTGACGCCGAGGCCGTTCCCGAAGAAGACGTCTATCTGGCCCAACGCACGAATGTCGGCGCCGGTGGCGCGGCGCCCGGGGACCGGCCGACGACAACGCTTTCAGCCGATCATCTGATAACACAAGAGGGCAATCAGCGCGGCGCGGACCTCTTCGATACGACGCCGCGCGAACCCGTACCGAGCGCTGATCGGCTCGTGACACGCGCGGACTCTGCGACGCAGATCGACGCCCTGCCGGACCCGACCGAGGATCCCGCGGACGAGGCTCAGACTGCCGCAAATCTGCTGGCGCGCGAAGCCGAGCAAACGCTTGCTGCAGAGATAGATCTGCAGGCGCGCAACCCTGAAACCGACCGGTTCGAGGGCCCCTCGGGCCCGAGCACACGCGAAGCCATGCTGGCGACCTATCTCGATGGCTGGCGCCGACGCGTCGAGCGGATCGGGACAATAAATTTTCCGGATGAAGCCCGTAACCAGGGCTTCAGCAACAACCCGACGGTCGAGGTCACGATCGATGCCGATGGCCGGCTCGAGGCCATCGTCGTGCGCGAGTCCTCGGGCAATTCGGCGCTAGACCAAGCTGCCTTGACCATCTTGCGCTCCGCCGCGCCGTTCGAGCCACTGCCGGACAGTGTCCGCGCCGAATACGGCTTGCTACGGTTTGCTTACGAATGGGATTTCGGCGCGGAGCTGGCCTCGGAGCAGCCCTAGCGCATCCGACCGAGATACCGCGGAACCAATAACGACCGCGGCAGTCAACTGCGCTACACTAATGGCGCTATCTCGGCGGCGCGCGACGCCAGCCGAAGCGAGGACCTACATGAGCACGCTCCAGGATCACTTTCTGATCGCCATGCCCGCTATGGGCGACCCGAACTTCGACGGCACGGTCACCTATCTGTGCAAGCACAATGAAGAGGGCGCGCTCGGGATCATCATCAACCGTTTGCTCGACATGCAGGTCGCAGATATCTTCGAGCAGCTCGACCTTGAAATCGTCGATAAACGCCAGGCCGCGCAACCTGCGCTGGCCGGCGGTCCCGTACAGCCGAGCACGGGTTTCGTTCTGCACCAGGACGATCGTGCATTCGAGTCGACGCTCGATAACAGCGCAGCGGTAAAGG
>JAHEEM010000345.1 GCA_024640695.1 Rhodospirillaceae bacterium
CCAGGGGTATCTGCGCTGGTCATTGATTCTTGTCTTCATGATATTGAAGGCAGGTTTCATCATAGCGATCTTCATGCACATGGCGTGGGAACGGCTTGCGTTGATCTATGCAATACTCGGCCCGCCAGTCGTGCTCCTGCTGCTGATCGGCTTAATGGCCGTCGAAGGCGACTACACCGTGCTGACGCGTCTTAACTATTTCGGCGCAGATACGACCGTCTACGCCGAGCACGGCGGCACCGCCGAACATTAACGAGCGGTTCGCTCTCCTGCGATGAACAAAATAGAAGGGGTTCGCTAATGGTGGGGATTTCGGCGTTTGTAGTGTTCCTGATTCTCTGGGCCTTAGCCTGGCGGTATCAGATCAAACTCGCCTTCGGAATTCTGATCGGGCTCGTGATCGGCGGGATTCTTGGCCAGTTTATCGGCCCCTATAACAGCGCCGAGGAGATACCGATGTGGCTGCCGCCGGCGCCCTTCATCTTCATAGTGACTGTGCTGTTCCTATACGCGTTCGTTGCGTGGTACGTGCTCGACTACAAGGCCAACAAGAACTGACCCCATCGCGGCCGAGCTCTCGGCCGCCGGTGCTGCGGATTTTCGACCCCGCAGCGAGATCCTATAACTATTGTCGCTTTCGCTACGTTGGCGCAGGCGCAGTCGGCCGTTGGTCCGGCTTTGCGATACTCGGCACGGCTTCCTCTGCTTGAATCGGCGCGCGGCAGCTTGCACACTCGACGGCTCCATTTTTCCTAAGATCGACGGAGTTCCGATGGCTCGCAAACACAGTGTCTGCCTACCGGCAGGCGTTTTCATGCTTCTCGCTGTATCGAGCATGATCAGCGAGGCTCAACCAACACCCTACGTAGAGACCTCGGGCTGGATTCAGCCACCGGAAAACCGCGCCATGGGAGCTGTCAGCTCCGTGTATGTCGATCAAGAAGACCACATCTGGATTGCCGAGCGTTGCGGGCAGAACAGCTGCGTCGATCGTGATGGCTACGCGCCGATCCATATGTACGATGCGTCAGGCCGTTGGATTAAAGGCTTTGGCAAAGGTCTGCTCGTGTGGCCCCACGGCATCTACGTCGATAGCGAAGGCAATGTATGGGTTACCGACGGCCGCGGTGACGGCCGGCGAGGTCACCAGGTCATCAAGTTCAGTGCAGACGGTGAGGTTCTTCTGCGGCTCGGTGAGGCAGGCACAGCCGGCAGCGGCGTCAATCAGTTCGACGGTCCGACCGGCGTCGTGGTTGCGCACAGTGGCGACATTTTCGTGACCGATGGCCATGAGGTGGAGTCGAATAATCGCGTCGTAAAATTTTCCCGGGATGGCAGCCAGCTCATGAGCTGGGGAACTACGGGATCGGGTCCGGGCGAGTTCCTCGTCCCGCATGCGATCGGAATCGATTCGCAGGGCCGCGTGATTGTGGCCGACAGGGACAATGGGCGCGTCCAGGTCTTCGACCAGCAGGGCGAGTTCCTCGAGGAGTGGCCGCAGTTCGGGCTCGCCACGGGGCTCTATATCGCTGCCGCCGACAAGCTCTATGTCTCCGATAACCAGTCTAACGCTGCAACCAATCCAGGCTGGGCACGTGGAATCCGCGTCGGCAGCGCAACAGACGGCAGCGTCGCGGACTTCATTGCCGATGCGGGGTTTGATCCAAGCATCTCGGCCGCAACCGGCGCCCATGGGGTCGCGGCAAACGTTGCAGGCGACATCTTCGGCGCAGAGGTCGGAGCCACCACGGTCCGAAGGTACTCGCGACGTTGATGCTCGATCGACTGCCGTCGGCGGGATCGAGTCCTCCGGGCACTCGCGGCTGTAGCCGCGCGAGCTCGTGACCAGGGTCCGTATTTGCAGTCTCGGACACTTTCTCGACTTGGCCTTAGCTTCCCCGCGAGGATCGCGCCGGAACCCTGCGTCCCGCCGGCTTCAAACTTCGGCCTAGTGGAGAAGCAACCACGCCGATCCTAAGCGGGACGTGGCCCTCAGGGACTCAGGATGAGCTTCTGGACGCGCCAGTTATTCAGATCAGCGATGTAGAGCACGTTTTCCTGCGAGCAATCGATGCCGTGAATCCAGTTGAATTGGCCGAGCTGCTTGCCCGAACTGCCTAGCATCCCGAGGATTTTGCCATCCATTGATAGCTTATAGATTCTGCCCGGGTGCTGATCGGCGGCCCAGAGATACTGGGTTTCACCCTGCGTGATGCATAGAGACCACGGCTGCGTCGCGTCGGGCAAGCTCGAATTCACATTGCCGAGAACCGGTTGCATCGTCTTGTCGAACGGCGCATTGAGCAAGATGATGCGCTGGAAGTTGCCGTCAGTGTCGAACACCTGAATGCGTCGGTTGCTGCGATCGGCAACATAAATGTTGCCCTCGCGGTCAGCCGCGATGCTGTGCAACAGGTTGAACTGCCCGGGCTCGTCACCGAAGCTGCCCCAAGTCTTGACCCAGTTGCCGTGCTTGTCGTACTTCGCTACACGCGAGTTGAGGTAACCGTCGCTGATGTAGATGTTGTCGTCCTGATCCCAGGTCACGTCCGAAGGTCCGCCAAAATAACCGTCGACTGG
>JAHEEM010000139.1 GCA_024640695.1 Rhodospirillaceae bacterium
CATCGCAGCGGTGCCTAAGCGCGCCGACCCGGCCGATGTGCTGATCGCCAACCGCAGCGTTGCGCGCTCTGACTGCGGCAGCATCCCACTTGCGATCGGAGCCGTGATCGGCACAGCCTCGGCGCGGCGGCAGAGCTGGATCCGGCTCCTGCGGCCTGATCTCGCGATCAGGCCAATTCGTGGCAACGTGCCGACCCGCATTCGCAAGCTCAGCGACGGCTACGGTGCGATCCTGCTCGCCGCCGCGGGTCTGGAGCGCCTCGCGGCGACGCCGCTCGAGGACGTGCCCGCGCTGCCGCTCGACAGCTACACCGTCACGCGCCTGGATCCGCAGGTGTTCGTACCCGCGCCCGCGCAGGGTGCGCTTGCGCTGCAGTGCCGGCGAGACGCAGAAACGGTCGTCGAGGTCCTCGCACTGCTCGATGATGCGGTGAGCCACGCCTGCGTTGCGGGCGAGCGCGCGCTGCTCGCCCGAGTCGAAGGCGGCTGCGATCTCGCGCTCGGCGCCTATTGCGTGGCCGAGGGCGACGGCGCGGGCTACGCGTTCATCGCAATGGTCGAGCGCGACGGCCAGCTGCTCACGGAGAGCGCACGCAGCGCAGCTCCGACAGCGCTCGCAGATCAAATCTGGGAGGCATTCGCACGCCGATGACCGCGCTCACGGGACACTCCGTGTTGCTCACGCGCGCGGAAGAAAATAACGATGCCTGGGCCGAGCGGTTGGCTGCGGCAGGCGCGCTGCCGATCGCGCTGCCGTGCATTCGCACGGAGGCCATCACCGATCAGGCAACGGTCACCGCGATCACGGCCGCGCTCGAGGCAGCCGATTGGCTCGCGTTCACGTCGCGCCGCGGTGTCGAGGCCTTCGTGCAGCTTTCACCCGAGCCCTTACCGGAGTCTGTGCGCGTCGCAGCCATCGGCACAGCAACGGCAGCCGCGGCTAAGCAGCTGCTCGGTGGCGTCGATCTTACAAGCGAAGCCGGCACGGCAGCGTCGCTGGCTAGGGCGCTTGCAGACCGCATCGGTGCAGGCACACACGTGCTGATCGCGGTCGCCGAGAACGCCGCCGACGCCTTGCAGGAGACCCTGGAAGCCACCGGCGCCGATTGCGTCCGGGTCGACGTCTACCGCACGGTGCCGGCGCCGCCGTTATCCCCGAAACGCGCACTCTCATCGCTCGGCGCGGATAATGTGCTGCTTGCAAGCCCGTCGGCTGTGACTGGCTTCGTCAACCAGGTGGCGGTGGACATCAGCGCCGACATTTTTACGATCGGGCCGTCGACGACCGCGGCAGCTCAGGCCGCGGGCCTGGATATCGCGGCCCAGGCGGAATACCCGAGTCTCGAAGGGCTTATGGAGGCCATGATATGCGCGAGCTAGACATACCTATGCCAGGTCGCACGCGACCGCGGCGACTGCGCCGCACGCAAGCGATCCGCGACCTCGTCGCTGAGACACACATCGTGCCGTCGCAATTCATCGTGCCGCGCTTCGTGCTGCCGGCTGACAAGGCCGACGAGCCGATCCCGTCACTGCCGGGCCTGTCACAGCTCGGCGTCGAGAACCTGCTGAGCGTCGTCGAGGATGAGCTCAAGCTCGGCATCCGCGCCGTGCTGCTGTTCGGTCACCCGGAAGCCGGCGCTAAGAAAACGCCCGACGGACAGCTCGCGTGGGATCCGAACGGCGCCGTGCAGCGCGCGACCGAGCGTCTGAAGCAAACCTTCGGTGATGACCTCATCGTCATGACCGACGTCTGTCTATGCGCATACACCGATCACGGCCATTGCGGGCTCATCGATAAAGGCCGCGTGCTCAACGACCCATCGCTCGAGCCGCTCGTACGCACGGCGCTGAGTCACGCCGACGCCGGCGCCGACGTCGTCGCACCATCGGACATGATGGACGGGCGCATTGCCGCCATCCGCGACGGTCTGGATGAGAACGGATTCAGTGACGTGATTCTCATGGCTTACGCTGTGAAATACGCTTCAGGCTACTACGGGCCGTTTCGCGATGCGGCCGACTCGGCTCCGGCCGAAGGCGACCGGCAGAGCTACCAGATGGATGCGCGCAATGCGCTCGAAGCGCTGCGCGAGGTAGAGCTCGACGAGCTTGAAGGCGCCGACATGCTCATGGTCAAGCCCGCGCTCGCCTACCTCGACGTCATCCGGACCGTTCGCGGCATGACGAGCTTGCCGCTGTCGGCCTATAACGTCTCGGGCGAGTACGCGGCCGTCAAGGCTGCGGCCGCTAAAGGCTGGCTCAACGAGGCGCAGGTCGTGCGCGAGAACCTGCACGCGATTCGCCGCGCCGGCGCCGACCAGATCATCACCTATCACGCGGCAGATGCAATCCGCGGAGGTTGGCTATGAGTGCGCCGCGCCCTGTTGGTAAGAACACTGAAGCCTGGTTCGCCAAGGCGCGCGAGCTGTTGCCCGGCGGCGTCAGCTCGCCGGTGCGCGCGTTCGGCGCCGTCGGCGGCACACCCCCCGTGATACGCTCGGCGCAAGGCGCGTATGTCACCGATGTAGACGGCAACAGCTATCTAGACTTCGTCGGCTCATGGGGACCGCTGATCCTCGGTCACGCGCAACCACAGGTTGTCACCGCGATCAGCGAGGCCGCCCGCCGCGGCACGTCCTACGGCGCGCCAAGCCAGGTCGAGATCGAACTCGCCGCAGAAGTCGTCGCAAGCTACCCAGGGCTTGAGCAGGTGCGCTTCGTGTCGTCAGGCACTGAAGCGGTTATGAGCGCAATTCGGCTCGCGCGCGGCGCGACCGGCCGCGATATCATCGTGAAGTTCTCCGGCTGCTACCACGGCCATATGGACGCGCTGCTCGTCGCGGCCGGCTCCGGGCTCGTGACCTTCGGCACACCCTCGTCGGCCGGCGTGCCCGCCGGATACACCGATCTGACACGCGTGCTGCCGCTCGACGACGAGGAAGCACTGAACAGACTCTTCGCGGCCGAGGGCGATCAGATCGCCGCGGTCATCATAGAGCCCGTGCCCGCAAACAACGGACTCTTGCTGCAGCGGCCCGAGTTCCTTGCGGCGTTGCGCCAGATCACCAGCCAACATGGCAGCTTGCTGATTTTCGACGAGGTCATCAGCGGCTTTCGCTTAGGCCCGGGCGGCGCGGCCGAGCACTACGGCATCACACCGGACCTGGCGACCTTCGGCAAGGTCATCGGCGGGGGCATGCCTGTCGGCGCCTTCGCGGGGCCGAGAGCAATCATGGAGCAGCTGGCACCCATGGGGCGCGTCTATCAGGCCGGCACCCTTTCGGGCAACCCGGTCGCGATGGCTGCCGGGCTTGCAACGCTGCGTTTCCTGAAAGCCAACGATGGTTGGCAGCAGCTCGAGGCGCGAGGACAGTATCTCGAGCAGCTCCTGACTGATAGCCTGGCGCACAGTCCAGTTCCCGCAAGCCTAGTAAGGCTGGGCTCGATATTCTGGATTGCGTGGTATGCCGACACGCCACCGCGCACGGCCGAGGCGATAGCCAAAGAGACGGGGCCGTTCTACGCGCACGTCTTTCACGGTCTGCTAACACGCGGCGTTGCGCTCGCACCGTCAGCCTATGAGGTCGGCTTCATATCGCTCGCGCACACGCACGAGGACATCGAGCAGCTCGCCACGACGCTCACGAGCGTGCTCGCCGACCTTCGAACGCCATCGCCCTCGGGAGTAAACTGATGTTGCTCATGCGCGAACCCGTCAAGGCACTACAGCTCGGCTTTCTCGCCTTGCTGATCATCTCCGCGGCGCAGGTGGCCTGGTGGATCGCCGATCACGTCAACCACTCGCGCAACGTGCGCGACCGGTTCGCGGCGATCTATGACGCCGATGCGCAAGCCGTGACTGCAGCCTATGGGGGCCGCATGGACCGCTTCGCCGAGCTGCTGCCGTACCTCCAGATCGAGTCTGGGCTTGCGACCGTGCGCGTCGAGGCCATCGATGCGCTCGAGCAGGAGGCCGACTCGCGCATCAACCGATTCAACTGGGAAGGCGGCTTTTTCTTGCTGGTCCTCATTGGCGGGATGGGCGTGCTCACGCGCACGATCCGCCGCGACGCGGAGCTGCGTAGGCGGCAACAGAATTTCCTCGCCGCCGTGTCGCACGAGTTCAAGAGCCCGATCGCGAGCATGCGGCTGTCGGCCGAGACACTGTTGCTGCGAGTCAGCGATCCCGACAGCCAGCGCCTCGGCCAGCGCATCCTCGACGACGGCGAGCGCCTCTTGCGCATGGTCGACAATCTGCTCGAGACCACGCGGCTCGAGGAAGGTCGCCACACCATGGAAAGCGAGCCCGTGGCGCTTCGGGAGATCGTCATGCAGTGCATCGAGGCGATTGCCGAACGCGCACGGCTCAGTGGCATCGCGATCGACGCGCAGATTCCGGACAAGCTCACGGTTGCTGCGGATCGCGCAGCGTTCGAGACCGTGCTGCGCAATCTGCTCGACAACGCGCTCAAGGCCTGCGTGGCGGGCGAAGGCTCAACGATACAGGTCAGCGCCTCCCGAAGTGACGGCCGGATCGCGATCACCGTGCGCGACGACGGCCTGGGCTTTCCGCCCAAGGACGCCGCGGCGATCTTCGAGAAATTCCATCGGCTTGGCGACGAGCTGCGCCGTACCACGCCCGGCACGGGCCTCGGTCTGTATATCGTCAAACGGCTCGTCGAGCTGTCGGGTGCCACCATCGAGGCTGCGAGCGCCGGCCCAGGCACGGGCGCGACCGTGACTGTTCACTGGCCGGCAGCGGAAACGCAATGAGCCGGCGCGCGCGCATCCTGGTCGTCGATGACGAAGCGCATCTGGCGGCCGGCATCAGCGAGAACCTCGAGGCCGAGGGCTATGCGGCCGACGTCGCTCACGACGGCGCCGAAGGTCTAGACAAGATTCGCGCGAAGGCTTACGACCTCGTGCTGCTCGACGTCATGATGCCAAAGCTCAACGGGCTGGAGGTCTGCGAGGCAATTCGCCGCGACGGCCTGCAGACTCCGGTGCTGTTTCTAACCGTCAAGAGCGACCCGGCCGACCGAATTCGCGGTCTCGAGGCTGGCGGCGACGACTATCTCGCCAAGCCGTTTCATCTGAAAGAACTGCTGCTGCGCGTCGGCGCGATTCTGCGCCGCAGCGATTGGTACAACCGCGATGATGCGAGCGTGAGCTTCACGGGCAACGAGATCGACTTCAAGACCTACCAAGCTCGCGCCTGGGACGGCAGCGAGCACTCGCTCACGCACAAGGAGGCGATGATCCTCAAGGTGCTGTCCGAGCACGCGGGCGAGATCGTGCCGCGCGAGGACATACTCGACAAGGTCTGGGGCTACGAGGTATTTCCATCGACACGCACGATCGACAACTTCATCGTGCGCCTGCGCAAGCGCTTCGAGCGCAACCCCGAGGCGCCCGCGCACTTTCATACGGTGCGCGGCGTCGGTTACCGCTTCACTCTCGAACCCGAGGAGACTGCGTGAGCAAGTCCGGAGACAAGTTAATTCTTAAGGCCATCCGCCGCGAGCCGGTACCGCGCCGCCCGCTCTGGATCATGCGCCAAGCGGGCCGCTATTTGCCCGAGTACCGCAAGCTTAGGGCCAAGCATGCCTTCAAAGAGCTCGCGACCTCGGCCGAGCTTGCCACCGAGGTCACCTTACTGCCGTTCGAGCGCTATCCATTCGACGCGGCCATTGTCTTCGCCGACATCATGAGCCCGCTGCCGGCACTTGGCATCGAGTTCGACTTCGCCCCCGGGCCGATCGTGGCCGAGCCTATCCGCAGCGCCGCCGACGTCGGCAGGCTCCCCGAGCCCGATCTCGACAAGCTCGCGCCCGAGGTCATCGCAGCACTGCAGGCAACGCGCCGGGCGCTGCCCGAGGAGACCGCCTTGCTCGGCTTCTGCGGCGCGCCGTGGACGCTCGCGGCCTATCTCGTCGAGGGACGCGGGGTGAAGGACTTTCCGACGCTGCGCGCGTTTGCGGCCGCTGAGCCCGAAGCGCTCGGCGCGCTGATGGCGAAGCTCTCCGAGCTCATGGCGCAGTACCTGATCAGACAGCATCAGGCCGGCGCAGATGCCGTGCAGATCTTCGATTCCTGGGCGGGCGTGCTCGCGCTCAAGCCGTGGGAGGCATTGATCCGGCCGCATCTCGAGAGCCTGTTGACCACGGTCGGCAAGGCCGGGGTGCCGCGGATCTTATTCTTACAGAACGCGCCGCACCTCATGGAGGCGTATGCGAGCCTGCCCTGCGAGGTGCTCGCCTGCGATTGGCGCGTCGACATCACGGCGTTGCAGGCGCGCCATGGTGCAACACATGCCGTGCAAGGCAACATCGACCCCGCGATTCTGCTCGGCGGTGCGAAGGTCACGCGAGCGGCCGCCGAGCGCTTGCTCGCGGACGTCGAACCCACCGGCCACATCGTCAATCTAGGTCACGGCATCCTGCCGGGCACGCCGCTGGAGAGCGTAGACGCGCTCGTCGAGGCCGTACACAACGAACGCTTCTGAGGAACGCGATATGAGCGACGAACACCACAAAGACGACGAGCACCATCTGGATCTCAGTGAGAAAGGCCTGCATCACGGCAAACCGATCTCCCTCGACCGGCGTTTGTTCATGCAGTTCATGGCCTTCGGCTGCTGCGAGGATCCGCAAGAAGCCGCCGACGCGCTCGCAAGCGCAGGCATCGAGGGCGTGCTCTATCTCGACGCCGCCGACCCGCAAGGTATCGGCCTCGTCGTCATGAGCGAGGACCCGGATTATTTCGTAACCACCGTGCGCGACGTGCTCAATGCGCCACCGTTCGTCGGCTTCACGCACAAGCCCGAGTTCAACATGCTCGGGCGCACTTACTCAATCGGCTACGAGCCCGACCTCGAGGATACGCTGCTGATCAAGCCGCGCATGAAGACGATGAACCCGGCGTTCAAATGGGCCGTCTGGTATCCGCTGCAGCGCGCGAAGATCTTCCAGACACTGCCGGCGGCCAAGCAGCGCCAAATTCTTGCCGAGCACGGCACGCTTGCGAAGCGTTATGGCTATGCGGGGCTTGCGGCGGACATCCGCCTTGCCTGCCACGGCCTCGACACGCACGACAACGACTTCGTCATCGGCCTGCTCGGACCGACGCTGTTCCCGCTGTCGCACGTCGTGCAGGAGATGCGCAAGACCGAGCAGACCTCGCAATATCTCGACAGCCTGGGACCCTTCTTCGTCGGCAGGGTCATCTGGCAGAGCCCGCAGCCGGAGGCCTAGTGGCCTGTAACGGCGGAATCGGTAGTGGACTGAGTGTTGGATTGCGCGTCGGAGCAAGGCGCGAGGAGGAGGCATAGTGGTGACTATGGCGACGACGAGCAACGCGGCAGCGGCGCGCCAGACGCGCTCAGATGCTGCCCATTCCGCCGTTACGGGCTACTAGCGTGAGGCAGCCATCAAGCCCAAAGCAGGACCCGCAGTGTTACGACCGCGCGGCGCACGACTATGACGCCGTGCTCGTGGTGTCCTTCGGTGGCCCCGAAGGACTCGACGACGTCATGCCCTTTCTCGACAATGTGCTGCGCGGGCTCAGCCTGCCGCCGCCTGCGGTCAAAGGCATCGCGCGCCGTTACGAGGCCTTCGGCGGCGTAAGCCCGATCAACGCGCACACGCGCGAGCTCATCGCGGCTGTCGAGCAGGACCTCGCGGCGCACGCTATCAACCTGCCGGTGTATTGGGGCAACCGCAACTGGCACCCGTTTTTGACCGATACGATTGCTGAAATGCGCGACGCTGGCGTCAAACGCGCCATTGCTTACGTCACCAGCACATTCAGCTCCTACAGCGGCTGCCGCCGCTATCGCGAGGATCTCCATGCCGCGACCGACGGCGTCGAGGGTGCGCCGCGCATCGACAAGCTGCGCTACGGCTACAACCATCCGGGATTCATCGCCGCGGTCGCCGATCGCGTGCGCGAGGCGCTCGAGCAGACTCCGTCGGATCGCCGCGCCGACGTGCCACTTGTATTCACGGCGCACAGCCTACCCGTCGCGATGGCCGAGCATGCGCCGTATCAAGCGCAGCTCATGGAAGCTGCGCGGCTGGTCACCGAGGCAATCGGCCGCGACGCGTTCGAGCTTGCCTATCAGAGCAATAATGCCTCCTACGGCAACGCCTGGCTCGAGCCGCGCATCGAGGACGTAATCGTCGATAAAGCCCGCGGGGGCCAGTCGCATGTCATCGTGATTCCAATCGGCTTCGTCTGCGATCACATGGAGGTCGTGCTCGATCTCGACGTCGACGCGCAGAAAATCGCCGCCGAGCACGGCATCACGATGATTCGCGCTGGCACGGTCGGCAGCCACCCGGCCTTCGTCGCAATGATCCGCGAGCTCATCGAAGAGCGCCTGCGCGGCATGGGCGAGCGCGCCGCACTGGGCGCGTACGGGCCGAGCCACGATATCTGCCCCGCCGACTGCTGTTTATCAGGCCGGCCCGGGAATCCCAAGCCCTCATTGTGCGGCATCACGCCGACCGCCGGAGCTTGAGCGTATGTCTGTCGTCCACCGTCACGATGTCATTGTGATCGGCGCCGGCCTTGCCGGATTGACCGCTGCGCTGAAGCTGCAGGCTGCCGGTGTCGACGCGCTGGTTCTGGAGGCGCAGAACCGCGTCGGCGGCCGGGTGCACTCGATGCGCCAGCTCGGCAGCAACAAGGAGGCCGGCGGCACCTACATCGGCGCGGGCTACACGCGGCTCATCGGCGTGGCGGAGCGCCTCGGCGTCGAGCTCGTCGACGTGACACCGATGCTCGAGTTCTTTCGCGAGCAGGACTTCGTGCTCGGCGAAAAAATCATTCGTCAATCCGAGTGGGCAGATCATGC
>JAHEEM010000346.1 GCA_024640695.1 Rhodospirillaceae bacterium
AGCGTTACGCGCCCATTCTGGTCAAAACTCTTCATAAGGATCTCGGAGATGAAACCCGCTATCGCAACCTGTGGCTGCTTACCATTGCTAATACTATGTGGACCCGTGAATTCAAATCCGATGGGGGAAGAGTCTGTTCGAGCCTTCTATGAGCGAGTTAGATCACTGTTAGAGGAGCCCACGCCGCACGAGCCGTTTTACATGAAAGCGGAGAATAGACATCACACAGAATCTGGCGAGGCTGCTCTTCATTTTCCTCAGGATATCGGCGAGGTCGCAGGTGTCCTGGGCTCATTGGGCAATTGGTGTGAGATATTACCGTTGCACATAAACGTAAAAGCATGTACGTACGACACGGACGAATCCTCGTTGACCATCTACCTGGGCAGAAAGTTCTACCAGGACCCCGATGAAGCCTATCAACTGACTTACAGTTTCGAGACGATAAGAGAGGGCGATTATTTCGCGGCGGTTGCAGTAGCCGATAGCGGGCCGCTCGGGACGTCGGACTACCATCTGGAGTTCGAGATCATTCAAGTGGAGGATAGTACATTCGGCCGAATCCACATCTCCGACCACCAGAGCTGGATCAGCTCAAGAGCGATGGATGTCTATCTCGCCACCAAGGGCGCCGACAAGCAGGGAATTAGCGTCATCGGTGAGGACGAAGATGGCAACCCAATTTACTCGAGCGGCGAGATCGCGGTGGCCGAACGAAACGTTCTTCGCTACTACTTCGCATTTACCGCGTTTTTAGACAGCTTGGACCTGCCGGAAGGACAGCGTCATGATTCCCAACTCGAATACTGGTTCGATCACACTGAGAATTACCCGCAGTTGCACGAGATGGACAAATCGGAGTATCTGGACGAGAAACGTAGAGAGAGAATGAATCAAACGGTCCTACAGGTTGCGGACGAGTAACCTTGCCAGGTGTCGTGATAGTCGCTTGTTCTCTTTGGTAATTCGTCATCAAGTTGAATCAATCCTGACTAAGCCATTCGTAGACTATATCCAGTCGAGCTGTTCCGACGCCGAATGACCAGGTCTGACCGGAAGCAGACCCTGGCTCCAAATTCCTGGATACGAAAGATGAAGAAGATCGACCTCGGGCAGACAATTGCGATACTTGCAAACATCGGTGTGATTGCAGGAATCGTTTTTCTCGCAATCGAAGTACGGAGTTCGAGAGAGGCAAATCAGTTGCAGTCAGCTTCCGCAAACGCGGAAGGATTCAATCAGGTAAACCTGGTAATGGCTGCCAATCCGGGGTTATCTCGCATTTTCGTTGTTGGGATGGACGACCCCGACCGGCTCAACAATATTGAGGCTGCGCAATTTGCCAACTTGATGCGGGCGATAACGAACCAGGGTGGCCAAAGATGGACTCAGTATCGCTTGGGTTTGATTGACGAAGTGGCTTGGGAGCGCTCAGCGAATCAAATTGCTCAAATCCTGTCTACCCCCGGAGGAAGGGAGTATCTCGAATCGAATCGTGCGGCATCATCGGAATACTTTACTGCTCTGGAGCCGTACATGGGCCAGGAGCTGCAATCGAACTTCTCGTTAGGTAGGGACCCTGCGGATTTCTAATGGTCCGTTTTTGGCCGAGTGTCTCCGTTAAGGAAGCCGTTAACGTAGCGAAATCTCATGTCGGCTCTCCGCTCCGAAGCAGTCGTTCGGACTGAGTCCAGATCGTTAACGTTGGTTAACGGCGAGAAACCGCTCGAAAGCGGAAGTTCCGGTGATATATTCTCGCTATTGAGCGGATGGCTTAAAGTGGCCGAAAGCGAACATTTAGGCTGAGTCTGAGCCATTGCGTTTTTGCGTCTGCTTTGGAGAAAAAAGCGGACGTTTCGATCCTCTGCTAGAGAGCTTTCGGCCTCTCCAGGTAAGATCGGACCGATAAGAACATTGGGGGAGACCGATGCTCTCACTGAGCTTCGAAAATAATCTAAATCTACGTACGCCCACTCTGAGTCTCTGACGATGGCGCTGTCTGCGGGAAGTCACTTTGGGGTATACGAGATAGCCGGTGAGATTGGCGCCGGCGGCATGGGCGTCGTCTATCGGGCGACGGATACCGATCTCAAGCGAGACGTTGCGATCAAAACTCTGCCGGAGTCGTTCTCCACGGACGCGGATTGGGTCGCCCGCTTCGAGCGCGAGGCACGGACGCTTGCAGCACTCAATCATCAGAACATCGCTCAGATCTATGGTTTCGAGCGCGACGACAGCACGACGGCGCTCGTTATGGAACTCGTCGAAGGACCAACGCTTGCGGATCGGATTGCCGATGGACCGCTGCCGCCTGATGAGGCGCTCAATATTGCGATGCAGATTGCCGAGGCGCTCGAGGCGGCGCACGGGCACGGTATCGTTCATCGCGACCTGAAGCCCGCGAACATCAAGCTACGACCCGACGGTACGGTCAAGGTGCTCGACTTCGGAATCGCAAAGAACATGGATATCCGCGCCGCCAGCGGACAGCCCGCAGCGATGACGACGCCGGCGATGACGCAGACCGGCATGATCTTGGGAACGGCTGCC
>JAHEEM010000347.1 GCA_024640695.1 Rhodospirillaceae bacterium
CAGTGCGTTCGCCGCGAATCACTTCTACTAGCGGCAAGCTGGCAACTGGATTGAAAAAATGGAGTCCGAGAAGGCGGCTCGGGGTCCTCATTGAAGCTGCGATGTCCTCGAGACGGATACTGGAGGTGTTGGTAGCCAGTATGGCGTCCGCGGTCGCGAGATTCTCAAGTTGCTGGAACAAACCCTGCTTCGCATCGAGGCGTTCTACGATCGCTTCGATGACTATTTCGGCATCTCGAGCTCGATCACCGTCTAGATCGACTATCAGCCGCTCTCCCGCTGCTGCCGCTTCTCCGGGAGCGCGCAGACGTTTTTCGAAGAGCTTTTTAGCCCTGCTGAGGGCCGGCTGAACGAACTCCATCGCACGATCTTGAACTGTGACCGTTAAACCGCGAAGCGCGCACCACGCGGCGATGTCACCGCCCATGACACCTGCTCCAACCACGTGGATTCGCTCGATCGCGTTTCTGCGCGGTGCGAGATTACGCAATCGCTCGCGCAGGAAATAGATCCGCACGAGATTTCTACAAGTCGGCGTAACGAGCAGCTCGCCTATGCTTCGAGCCTCCGCGGTCAACGTCGAATCTGCGCGCGTATTTTCCGTGCTAGCCAAGGCCGGAACAAAGCGGAGCTCAAGACCTGCAAATAGATTGGCGCCCGGCGGCGCGGCGGGTGCTCGATGAGCAGCTTGCGCGCTGCCGACTCCAGCGCATTGGCCCCTGCGAGTGTATCGACCAGGCCGGCCTTAAGGGCTTCTGACGGCGACAGCATCCTGCCGCTCAGCATGAGGTCCAAGGCCAACGGCGCGCCGAGCAGTTGCACGGCACGTATCGTGCCGCCGAAACCCGGGTGAATTCCAAGCTGAACCTCTGGCAACCCAAGGCTGCGTTCGTAGCCTTCGGCTGCTACCCGGTAGTCGCAGGCGAGCGCAAGCTCCAAACCGCCGCCAAGGGCGTAGCCGTCGATTACCGCAACGGTCGGGCAGGGGAGATCCGCCAGTTTCTGCAGAATCGCTTGTCCACGCGCAGCCGCGCTAGCACCCTGTTCAGCGCTCTCAAGATCCTGAAATTCCTTTATGTCTGCGCCGGCGATGAATCCCGAGTCCTTAGCAGACTGAATCCCGAGCCCACGCGGTGAGTCTTGGCCTGCCGCATCAAGGAGATGCTCGAGTTCTCCGAGAACACTGCGGCCCAATGTGTTCGTGCTGCTGTTGGCTTTGTCTAGCGTAAGCCACTGGAAGCCCTCGTCGTCCGTCGTGACTCGCCAGTTTTCGTATTCTGTTGTCGTTTGCATCACGATCCTCAGGCTGCCTGCTGCGCCTTTTTTTCGATCTCGAAGTCGCAGATCAGCGGCAAATGATCCGACAGCTTAACTTTGGGAATGGAGAAGTCGGTTACGGTAATGCCGGCGCCGTATAAAACGAAGTCCAGTTCCTTCCGCGGCGCAGTGCTCGGATACGAGGGCAGGCCGCGAATGTTCGCGCTGCGCAGCCCGGCCGCTCGCATGAACAAATAAATCTCATGCTGCCCCCAAAAGGTATTGAAGTCGCCAGCGACGAGTACCGGCTTAGTCGATGCGACGACGAGATCGTGGAGGTAATGAAGCTGCGCCTGCCGGTGTCTGTATTTCAATGAGAGATGGACGAGAAAAACCGAGCAATCGTCCAGTTCCAGCTCGATAATCAGGCGTTTGATCCCCTTCTCGAAATAGTGGAAGCGCTCTCCCGTTACTCGCGGCGCAGCAAGAAATGCATTACCTTGCTTGCGGACGATCGGTAGGAGCTTGTTGAGCGAGCTCAGACCGTATTTGCACTGGTAGGACGAATAATGCCCCAAGGCTTGGGCGATGACATCGGCCTGGTTTATACGCCTGCTTCGAATCGAGCCCGAGTCGACCTCGACGAGACCTACGATGTCTGGATCCTGAGATTTGATAAACTCGGTGATGCGCTGCAGGTTGGTCCGATTACCGAGTAGATATCCGGCTCCGGGTATCGGCAGATGCATCGCCCGACCCAGGCCGAGGCCGTAGCGAATGTTGTATAGCAGTAGTCTCATCGGTTGAATTTTACCTTGGTCTATCAGCCTCCGGGGAAGCTTCCGCGTTCTGGCCGTCTGGCGAAAGAGCATCTCGGCCGGTTTTGCCTGCTGGTTCGTTGCAAATACCTGAGTCTCGCAGTAGGGTCCGGGGCGTAACAATCAGATCCCGGTGGGCGTGCCGATGTCCGAGAAAAACCCTATCCGCGTGTTCGTAACCCATACCTTCGCGGAGGACGCTGATTATCGCAGGGTATTCGAGTATCTAGAAAGCTCGCCAAATTTTTTTTACGTCAACTGCAGCAATATCGAGTCGATTCCAGTGGCGGGAGGCAAAGAGGCTCTCAAAGAAGAGCTCCGCAAGCAGATCAAGTTGGCCGAGGTTGTCGTGGTGCCCTCTCTGATGTATGTGAACCAGAGCGATTGGCTCACTTACCAGATAGACGTCGCGCAGGCTAATAGCCTTCCGATCGTCGCGCTCGAGCCGTTCGGCGGTATGCAGGAAATGCC
>JAHEEM010000348.1 GCA_024640695.1 Rhodospirillaceae bacterium
CCGACCTGCAAAGCTGAGATCTACCTCGGACAACTTTCCGCGCTTGTGCAACCGATAAAGCGCAGCCGGTATCGATTCCGGCCGTTCTGACTGTCTGAATATGAGTCCCGGTGCACTCTCGATTCCATCGAGCGGATGCGCATGATGATCCATTCGGGCCAGCAATAGTGATTGCTTAGCGCGAGTCATTGCAACGTAGTAAAGCCGCCTCGGCGCATCTGGGTCCTCGCCACGACTTGGCCGGACCCAATCTCCGTCGATCACTGCAATATGCTCAAACTCCAGTCCCTTTGCACGGTGGGCCGAAAGTAACAGCAATCCGGTTTGCCGATGGTGGACACTTCGGCACCAATCAACGAGCCACTCCAAGAAGTGGTCAAGCGGTTGCTCTTGCTCGCCAGAATCCAGTCCGTAATCTTCGATGGCCTCGCGCAGCGCCGCCCAATGCGGCCCAGCTCTTCGAACCGACAGCAATTCTCGCAGCGCTGTCGCGTCAACAAGCTTAGTATCCGCTGCCCGAAGCTCTTCGACCAACGCCTGCACCTCACGATACCTCCATAGGTTCCCGAGTTCGTCTGCTGCAGACTGAACTGGTATGCCATGCAATTCACAGTAGTTACGTACCGGCGAAAGAGACTTCCAATTCCGGCCGATCACTGCCGCATCTGCCCAATTCCAACCCGGGACCAGCGTGGCGAGCCGCTGCAGCTCAGCCATCACACCGATCGCTTGCTGTTCGTAGCCATCGCCGACGGAGAGCACTTGAACTGCTCCGTTTGTGACCGGGTCCCATTTCGAGAGCGGTCCGCCCGATGGCTCCGTTGTGCGGCGGCGATCGATCCGAATCGGATGATGTTCCTTCATCCGATTATGCGCTGGTTCGATGACCTGGTTTCCGGCCGCGATGATGTTTGCCGTCGAGCGGTAGTTGTCCGTCAGATAAGCGGGCTTCGCTGCATAGTCATTCTCAAAACGTCGAATGAATTCGACCGACGCACCGGCGAACGAATAGATGTTCTGATCGTCGTCACCAACTGCGAAAAGGCTCAGCCGCCCCTGCTCGTCTTCTCGCTTGAGGCCCGCAAGCGCGCCGATCAACTCGTACTGTTCCGCCTCGATATCCTGATACTCGTCAACGAGAATCCAGCGATAACCTTCGAGCAATCGCTCGCGCTGATCATCTGCCTCATCGGGCGACAGGCCTTCGCCACGAACAAGCGCCGCAGCCTGCCGGATGATCTCGCGAAACGTCTCTTCATTGAGGTCCGCTCGCTTGCCGGTTAAGCAATGCCCCGTTAAGCGCATCGCCATAGCATGGCATGTGAGCACCGTGACACGCCGCGCGTCGTCTCCGATTAGCGTTGTGAGTCGCTGGCGAATCTCGACGGCCGCATGGCGATTGTAGGCCAGCGCAAGAATGCCGCGCGGGTTCTCTCGCCGCACACGCACAAGGTAGGCGATTCGGTGCACCAGCACGCGCGTCTTTCCTGACCCTGGACCCGCGAGCACGAGGACATTAGTCTGATCGCGGTCGTCCGCCACAATTCGCTGCTGGATGGGATTTTTTAGCGATTCAACGATGGTCCGCCACGTTTCGGGCAAGGTCTGGCGCCGCAGTTCCTTCATTCGTCCAGGCAGCCACCTCTCAACGAACTGGTCGCTTGGGAGCGCAAAGTAGTCCATCGCGAGCCGGGCCGCATCGGCCTGGGCTGCGATTCCGCGTTCTGCGTACTCGGCCATCACATGGATCTGCACCGTCTGCTCGCTGTAGTGCTGCTGCAGCGGCTCGAAGTCAGCTTTCAGGAACGAACCGCCCCGCTCATCGAGCCGGATCGTCATCGCCGAACGGAACACGACGAGCCCCTTGTTGATGCGAATTACCTCCTGCTCGTGAAGCCACAGCAACGCGTGTTCCAACAGACGGTCGAAGTCTCGAATCTCCGCTTTCAGCAACAGATCGTTGGCTAGGCAGGCTCGCAACTCACCGAACGTCGTTTCCACAAGCAAATCTGTACCACGTGCACCCTGAGGCAAATTACTCAGCAACTTCGTGAGAATCGCCTGCGCCGCCTTGCGACGAAGTTCCGCCGTCTTGGATAGCGCTGACCATGATCGTAGAAGCGTGACGCGAATAGTTTCGCGATTGAGGGAGCGCAAGCTCAGACTACCGCGCCCGGCATCCTCGCCATGATCGTCCTTGGACAGACTTTTCAGTATGCGGCGCAACCTCTCCGGTAGCGCGGATTCAATACCGTCGTCGATCAATGCCTGCGTGAGACTGCGTACATGCATCACCGACGACTCGCGACAATCCAGCTCTGGCGCGAGCTCCTGCACCTTGCCGATCATCGCACTTTCGAGCTCCATCGCAGCCTCGAGCCGATTGATAGACGAACGCTCCACGCCCGCGTGTACGAATGCCGTGAGCGGCGTGTCATTACTTGCAACGCCAATAGCTTCGAGATCGTGCATCGCCTTGCATACGCCTTTGGAGGAAAGGCCCGAACACCCCATGAGTTCATCCGTG
>JAHEEM010000140.1 GCA_024640695.1 Rhodospirillaceae bacterium
CAGCGATGAGGAGCCCGCCAAGCTCGCGGCGGAGCTCGGCCTCGAGCAGAGCATGGAGCGCCAGGTCCGCCACCTGTCGGCGGGGCAGCGTCGCCGCGCAGCGCTTGGCTGCCTGCGTTTACGCCCGGCCACGCTATGGCTGCTCGACGAGCCGTTGACTAACCTCGACGCGTGCGGCGCGGAACTCGTCGCGGCCTGGCTGGACAGGCACCTGGCACGCGGCGGCGCGGCGGTCGTGGCAACCCACCAGCCGGAGAAGCTGGCGGACCGCGCCGCGCTCGAGGTGGAGCTCTAGCAATGAGCACCTTTACATGCATGTTCGGGCGGGACATCAAGCTTTCGATGCGGCGATGGAGCGAGCTGGCTACTCCATTGATTTTCTTTGTTATTATCTCCTCGTTATTTCCGTTTGCGTTGTCCCCGGAGGTCGCCGTGCTGCAGTCGGCAGGAACGGGCGTGCTATGGATAGCCGCCTTGCTATCCTCGCTGTTGGCGCTGGATGGCTTGTTTCGCACCGATATGGATGACGGCAGCATGGAGCAGCTGATTCTGAGTCCGGCATCGCTGGCTTTATTGGTCTTCGCAAAAATATGCGCTCACTGGGTTGTCAGCGGCTTGCCGCTGATTCTGCTGGCGCCGGTGCTCGCGTTATCATTCTATTTGCCGATGGACTCGTTACCGACACTGGTACTCGCGCTGGCTCTGGCTACCCCGACTCTGAGCGCGCTTGCGGCAATTGGCGCCGCTTTGACCGTGAGCCTGAGGACCGGCGGCGCGCTGATCGGGCTGCTAATCCTGCCGCTGACCGGGCCGGTGCTGATCTTCGGCACCCGCGCCACGGATATGGCGATTCACGGTGAATCAACGGTCGGGCCGCTCTACCTGCTCGCAGCGCTTGCAGCGTTCTGTCTGTCGCTCGGCCCGCTGGCGGCCGCCGCCGCCCTGCGTGTCAGCGTGGAGTAACCCATCCCATGAGATTCATGCGTTGGTTTCATCAGCTTGCCTCGCCGCCATACTGTTACCGGCTCGCCACGGTTCTAGCGCCCTGGCTCGGCGCTGCGGCGCTGGTGCTCCTGGCTGCTGGCACTTACGGTGGCCTCGTGCTCGCGCCGCCGGACTATCTGCAAGGCGACGGCTTCAGGATCATCTACGTGCACGTGCCGAGCGCCTACATCGGGCTCATGGCCTATATGCTCATGGCCACCGCGGCGGCCTGCGGATTCATCTGGCGAATCAAACTGGCGCACGCGGTGGCGGTCAGCGCGGCGCCGGTCGGCGCATCGTTCACGTTCCTAGCCCTCGTGACCGGCGCAGTCTGGGGCAAACCCATGTGGGGCACCTACTGGCAGTGGGCGGATGCGCGGCTGGTTTCGGAACTTGTGCTGCTGTTCCTGTATCTAGGCTATATGTTGTTACGGTCGTCATTTGACGACAGGGATAAAGGTGATCGCGTCAGTGCTATTCTCGCTGTCGTCGGCGTGGTCAATGTACCGATTATTCACTACTCGGTGGAGTGGTGGAGCACGCTGCACCAGGGGGCGACGATCTCTAAGCTTGACGCGCCCTCGATCACAATGGATATGCTTGCACCATTATTAACAATGATCGCTGCATTTACGCTCGGCTTCGGCTGGCTCGTCCTGCGGCGGCTGCAGGCGGAGATATTGGAGCGTGAGAGGCGCACGCGTTGGGTGGAGCAACTGGCGGCGGACCACGGCGCGTGAAGGAATTTATGGCCATGGGCGGCTATGCCGCATACGTGTGGACGGCCTATGGGATTACCGCGGTCGTGATCGGCCTTAATGTCTGGTTGGCGCAGCGACGTTACTCTAAAGCGCTTCTGGCCGTGAGAACTGCGCAGCCCGAGGCGGAGCCCGTGAGACGACCGACAGTGAGGAAAATGACATGACCCCGCGGCGGCAGCGTATGGTTTTGATCGGTATCGTCGTGATGGGCGTGGCTGTATCGGTCGGATTCGCTTTGCAGGCATTCCGCGAAAACGTGCTGTTCTTCTTCAGCCCGTCGGAGATCGTTGCCGGCGATGTGCCCGCGGAGCGTGGCTTCCGCCTCGGCGGCATGGTGCTCGACGGCAGCGTCGAGCGCGAACCGGGAAGTCTGACTGTCGCCTTCGTCGTGACCGACTTCGCTAACTCGATCCCCGTAAAATACACGGGCGTTCTGCCGGATCTTTTCCAGGAAGGGCAGGGCGTCGTCGCGCGCGGCCGTCTGGCAGAGGACGGCTCGTTCGTAGCGGAGGAAGTGCTCGCAAAGCACGACGAGAACTACATGCCGCCCGAAGTTGCCGAGGCGCTCGAGCGCGGCCGCGCCGTGGGGGCCCCATGATTCCCGAGATAGGCCAGTTCGCACTTGTCCTCGCGTTGGGCTTGGCACTGATCCAGGCAAGCCTGCCGCTCGCCGGCGCGTCGCTGGGTCGTCATGACTGGACGGCGCTTGCGCGGCCGATGGCGGCGGGCCAGTGGGTTTTCGTAGCCGCGGGCTTCGTGATTCTCACGCACGCGTTTGCGACCGACGATTTCAGCGTCCGCTACGTGGCGATGCACTCGAACTCGGCGTTGCCGTTCATGTATAAGGTCACCGCGGTCTGGGGCGGCCATGAAGGTTCGCTGTTGCTCTGGATGCTGATCCTGTCGAGCTGGACGCTCGCGGTTGCCTTCGCCAGCCGCTCCCTGCCTGACATCTATGCGGCACGCGTTATCGGCGTGCTTGGCATCGTGAGTGTCGGCATCCTCTCATTCATGCTGCTGACGTCGAATCCATTCGACCGTCTGCTACCCGCAGCGCCCGATGGCAACGACCTCAACCCGCTGCTGCAGGATCCGGCGTTCGCGATCCACCCGCCAATGCTCTATCTTGGCTACGTCGGCTTCGCTGTGCCGTTCGCGTTTGCGGTCGCTGCGCTCCTGAGCGGAGACCTCGACAAGAACTGGGCGCGCTGGACGCGACCGTGGACACTAGGCGCTTGGACGTTCCTAACGATCGGCATTGCGCTCGGCAGCTGGTGGGCCTACTACGAGCTTGGCTGGGGCGGCTGGTGGTTTTGGGATCCGGTCGAAAACGCCTCGTTCATGCCGTGGCTTGCCGGCACCGCATTGATTCACTCGCTCGCAGTCACGGAGCGACGCGGCATCTTCAAGAGCTGGACGATTCTGCTCGCGATCGCAGCATTCTCGCTGAGTCTGCTGGGAACTTTCATCGTCAGGTCGGGCGTTCTCATTTCAGTGCACTCATTTGCAGCGGACCCCGCACGCGGCCTGTTTATTCTCCTACTGCTCAGCGTGATTTCTGGTGGCGCGCTGGTGCTCTATGCCGTGAGGGCAGGCCGCATGGAGGCCGAGGGCGGCTTTCGGCTCGTCTCGCGCGAAGCGTTCCTGTTGCTGAACAACATTCTGCTTCTCGTGGCGTGTGGCCTGGTGCTAATCGGCACGCTGTACCCAATGCTTCTGGATGCGCTCGGCCTGGGCACGGTGTCCGTCGGCCCACCGTACTTCGCCACGGCGTTCCTGATTCCTACGTTGCCCCTGGTGCTGCTGCTCGGCTTCGGTATGCATGCAACATGGCTCACGATGCGCGGCGAAACGCTGCTCAGAAAGCTCGCGCCCGCGGCCCTCATCGCGATCCTGGGCGGCAGCGTGATCAGTTTCACATTGTTTGAGGGGCCGATGAGTGCGTTGACGCCAGTCGGTGTCATCGCCGGACTTTGGGTCGTGCTGACCGCGCTCTGGGAGCCGCTGCGGCGCATCCTGGGCCGCGCGCAGTCGCCTGTGCCGCTGACGCGTGCCCAGTGGGGCATGAGCCTCGCGCATCTCGGCATCGGTCTTTTTGTCCTCGGGGTCACGGTGACCTCAACCTTCAGCATCGAATCCGACAACGCGATGCGTCCTGGCGACACGCATACGATCGCCGGCTATGAGTTTGAGCTGCGCGGGATTCGCGAGGTGCAAGGCGCCAACTACGACGCCTACGAGGCCGAGGTTGCCGTGCGGCGTAACGGGCAGCTCCTGACCGTGCTCGCGCCGCAGAAACGTATCTATCGCGTCCAGACCAATCCGATGACTGAGGCCGCCATCGATCCATCGCTCGGGCGCGATCTCTTCGTCGCGCTAGGCGAGCCGCTCGGCAGCGGCGCATGGAGTCTGCGCATCCAGTACAAACCTATGCTGCGCTTCGTGTGGCTCGGCGCGCTGGTCATGGCATTCGGCGGCTTGCTTGCGGGAACCGATCGACGCTACCGCGTGGAAGCACGCAGGACCGAAGCGGGCGCGTCGAAGCCACTGCGGCAGGCGACGGAGCCAGTCTGATGTGGCGCTATGTGATTCCTGTTTTGTTGTTCATCGGCATCGCGGTCTTGTCCCTGCGCGGGCTCGACCTCACCCCCGGCTACGTACCTTCGCCGCTGATCGGCAAGCCCGCGCCGACGTTCGTGCTGCCGACGCTCAAGGATCCCGCACAGACGATCAGCAGTGAGGCACTCGCGGGGAAGACTGCGCTGTTCAATGTTTGGGGGACGTGGTGCGTCGGCTGCCGCCAGGAGCACTCTTTCCTCAACGAGGTTTCGAAAACCAGCGGCGTGCCAATCTATGGGCTTAACTGGAAGGACAACCGCGCCAATGCCTTGAATTGGCTCTCGACACTCGGTGACCCTTACACTGCGTCGGCCTTCGACGAGATCGGTGAAGTAGCCATCGACTGGGGCGTTTACGGCGCACCCGAGACATTCCTAATTGGCCGCGACGGCACCGTGCTCTACAAGCACATCGCGCCGCTGACGCCCGAGATCTGGCAGAGCGAGTTCATCCCGCGTATCACGGCTGACTGCGGGTCCTACCCATGCCCATGAAGCGCTCGATTGCTGATCGGTTGGCCGTATCGATGGCGGCGCTGCTCTTAAGCTGGGGTGGGGCGCTGGCAATCGGACCGGAAGCGGCGTTCGAGGATCCTAAGCTCGAGGCCGAGTATCAGTCGCTGATACACGAGGTTCGCTGCCTCGTGTGTCAGAATCAGACGATCGCGGATTCGACTGCGCCGCTGGCCGCCGATCTGCGGCGCGAGATCCGCGAGCTCATGGCAAACGGCGCGAGCCGAGCCGAGGCCGCGCAATTTCTCGTCGATCGCTACGGTGATTTCGTGCTGTATCGCCCGCCGCTGCGGCCGGCTACTTGGGCTCTCTGGGGCGCACCGATTCTGCTCTGCGCCGTGGGTCTGCTGATCTTCGTGCGCATCGTCAGGGTACGCTTGCAACAACCGCTCGGCGAAGAACTTCCCCCGCAATGACGCTCTGGCTAGGTGCCACCGCTCTGCTGATCGCGGCGCTCGGATTCGTGCTCGTGCCTGCGTGGTTACGGGCCCGCCAAACGCAGAGTCGACCCGTCACGAGCTTCATCGCCGCCGGCTTGCTCGTGCCGTTCGCGGTCGGAATGTATCTGCATGTGACGACCTGGTCGGATTCGCCCGAGGCGAATACAAACTTGCCTGCAGTTACCGACATGGTCTCCAGTCTCGCCGACCGGCTACAGCAGAATCCGGAGGATGTGGCCGGCTGGCGGCTACTCGGGCAGAGCTATCTTTCGCTAGGCCGTTACCCGGAAGCCCGCGATGCCCTGCGGGAGGCGTGGAGGCGCACGCCGATGCCCGACGACGAGCTGCGAGTCGCTCTCGGCGAAGCCGAGGCTCTGAACGACCGCGAGAGCCTCGCTGGGGAGGCTGGGGCGCTGTTTGCCGAGGTTCTGAGTAATGATCCGGCAAATCAGAAAGCACTCTGGTACGGCGGTCTGGCTGCCCTGATGACCCAGCAACCCGAGGTCGCGCGCGAGCGCTGGTCCCGCCTGCTCGCGCTCGATCCGCCGGCGGCGATCGCCGGGGTTTTGCGCGACCAGCTGCAGGTTCTCGGCGGGCCCATGGGCGGAGGGACGGCAAGCGCGCCGGCGGCCCCATCAGGGCCGGCTGCGAGCGCTGCGTCGCCTGAAGATGGCGTGCGGCTGCTGATTCGCTTAGCCGATGAACTGGCCGCCGGGGATCTGGCCTCCGCAAGCCTGTTCATCTTTGCGCGCAGCCCCGAGGGCGGCCCACCGGTTGCGGTGCTGCGCCAATCGGCCGGGGCGCTGCCGGGCGAATTCGGCTTGAGCGACGCCAATGCCATGATTTCGGGCCGCTCTATCAGCGATTTCCAGGCGCTGACGATCGTTGCGCGCATCTCCCGCTCCGGGCAGCCTACCGAGCAATCCGGTGACCTGTATGGCGAGATTAGCTATCGGCCGGGCCAGGACCTCACTGTGCAGGAGCTCGTCATCGACCAGATGGTGCCCTGAGCGATCTACGACGAGCAGTCCAATAGTCTAAGCCGGTGGCCCGCTATGAAACCGTGTTTCGGCGTCCGCGCCGGTGATCAGCGCCGCGTCGACGCGCAGGAGCTGATCCAGCCGCTCATCCAGAGCGGGATCCGACAGGCTTCGGGCCAGCCCAAGATAATCTTCGAAATGCCGTGCCTCGGAGCGGAGCAGGGAGGCATAGAAGTGCGCCAGATCCGGCGCAGTCGACTGAAGCGCTGGCAGTAGAGAATAGAAGCGCTCGCAGGAGCGCGCCTCGATGATCGCACCGACCACTAGCGTGTCGACGCAGCGTGCAGGCTCGCCTGTACGGATCTCAGCGTGTAGCGCCTGCGCATATCGTGATGCAGTCACAGGCGCGTAGTCGACGCCGCGAGCCGCGAGCAGCTCGATGACTTGTTCGAAGTGCCGCAGCTCTTCGCGCGCGAGCCGCGACATTTTGCGCAAGAGTCTGAAGCGAGCTCCCGAATCCAGCTGTTGCGAAGACGGACCCCCGGTGCCATAGCGCCAAATTATTTTCTGTGCCTGCTGCGCGGCTTTCAGCTCGAGCGACGCATGATCCAGCAGCAACGTGCGAAGATCTGCGAGCGCCGCCGTAACCCATGCCTCGGGCGTGCGGCAATGCAGGAACTCGAGCACCGGCTCGACGAGCGAAGCACGCTGTCGTGCAAGGCCTTGCGATTCCATCACTAATGAACGCGGCTAAGGGAGCCGACGTTCCGCGATGCTCACGAGTGTCTCTGCGGCTGCTTCACATTGTTCTGCAGTGACATTGAGGTGGGTCACCACGCGAAGCCGCCGGACGCCGAAAGGAAACAGCAGCACGCCTGCTTGCTTGGCGCTCACGACAACCGCGGCAGCATCGGGTGCGCCGTCGGCGAGATCGAAAACGATGATGTTGGTTTGCACGGTTGACGAGTCGAGCTGGATGGCGGAACTCGCGGCAAGTCGGGCGGCAATGCGTGCGGCGTTCGCATGGTCCTCGGGTAGCCGCTTAAGATGATACTCGAGCGCATAAAGACCACCGGCGGCCAGTATTCCGGCCTGGCGCATCGCCCCACCGAACATACGGCGGAAGCGCAGACAGCGCTCCATCAAGGCGCGCGAGCCGGCAAGCAGCGACCCCGCGGGAGCGCCGAGCCCTTTTGAGAGCGCCACTGCGGTCAAATCGAATGGCTCTGCGAGTGCGGCGGGGGGAGTGCCGGTCACCGCAGCCGCGTTCCAAAGACGCGCGCCATCGAGAAAGCTCGCGACATTATGCTGGCGCGCAGCTGCGCAAATCGTTTCGGCGTCAGCTTGGGGGAACACCACACCGCCTCCACGGTTGTGGGTATTCTCGACCTGCACGAGGCTGGTGCCAGGGTAGAGCATATGACCGCGCGGCTTGAGGGCACGCACAAATTCATCCGCAGTGAACAAACCGTGACGACCGATCACCGTGAATTGCACGCCCGAGTTGGCTGCTGACGCGCCGGCCTCGTGCCAGACGGCATGGCTTTCGTCCCCGACGATGACGTCGTCGCCATGATGGGTCAGTGCGCGGAGGGCGACCTGGTTGGCCATCGTGCCGCTGGCTAACCAAAGCGCCGCCTCCTTGCCGAGCATGTCTGCAACGCGCTCCTGGAGTGCATTGATCGACGGATCCTCGCCGTACTGATCATCACCGACGGGGGCGGCGGCCATCGCCGCGCGCATTCCCTCGGTCGGGAGCGTCACGGTATCCGAGCGCAGGTCGATGAAGGTATTCTGAGTCATCAGGACGCAGAAGATAGCATGGTCGCGCGGATGTTGAACGACGGTCTTGAAGTCTTATAGCGCAACTATTTAGGCTTTCATGGGCGCTTATTCATTCCGGTCTGATGCTCGCAAGCGGGCCAGAAGAGCGCAGGCTTTGGTCCGTCCACCGCCGCTCGAGCCCCACGTTCTCAATCGCGACGGGGACCGATCAAGGTTTGCTCATGCTGGCCTGCCCCCGGACTCCGCGCGCGGCGTCGGCACACTTACCGACCCAGACCTAATGCGGCGGTCCGGTTCTACTCGCCAGCCGGTGGCGCCACGCGCGCTGCACCGAGTCCGGCGTCATCGAGCGCCCGCCGCGCAAGCCCCGATTGCTTCGCATCCTCGATGAAATCGGTCACGTAGGCGAGGGCGGCCGCATGCCCCTTCGGCACGGCGATTGCCGTTGCCGTAGAGTGAAACGCTTCGTCGAAAATTCGCGCGCCCGGCAGGTCCGAAGCCAGGATGGCCAGTGACAGACGGCTCAGCGCGATCGCATCGATCGCACCGCTGCCGTGCAGCCTGCGCATCTCGTCGACGCTGGCATACGAGCGAA